>JAUIMK010000045.1 GCA_030432735.1 bacterium | reverse complement strand
CGTCGCTCGCGTGGGCCGCCCACTCGAGTCGTCCCGCGAGCGCCGGCTCCGCCGTATGGAGCATCGTGTTCGCCGCGCAGATCCGCGAGAAGCGATCCATCTCCCGCGCGACGACGCCCATCCCGATCGGCCCGCCCCAGTCCTGGCAGACCAGCGTCACGTCGCGCAGGTCGAGGGCCACGACGAGCTGGCGCGCCCACTCGACGTGGTTCGCGAAGCTGTAGTGCGAGGGGCGGGTCGGCTTGTCGCTCCGCCCGAAGCCGATCTGGTCGAGGGCGATCGAGCGGAGGCCCGCCGCCGTGAAGACGGGGATCAGCTTGCGATAGAGGAACGACCACGCGGGCTCGCCGTGCACCATCAGGACGACCGGCGCGTCGCGTGGCCCCTCGTCGACGTAGTGCATCCGGAGCGGCGTCTCGGCGTAGGGGTTTGCGACGTCGACGTAGTGGGGCGCAAACGGAAATCCGGGGAGGTCCGCGAAGCGTGCCTCGTCGGTCCGGACGGCGATCGGGATCTCGGGGCCCTCGGTGGGAATCTGGCTCATCGGGCGATGCTACCGACTCGCCACGGTCCGCGCGGCCGCCCCCGCGGCGCCTGGCTCTTGCGCTAAAACCTCGGACGAACGATCGAGGAGAGGTTCCGTGGCCGAAGAAGAGATGAGTGACGCCGAGGTCGTCCGGACTTCGCGGGACGACCGCGTGCTGCGGACCCGCCTCCAGGACTGGCTCGCGTCCCGACTGCCGAATGGCGCGAATCCGCAGGTCTCGGAGATCTCGGCGCCCTCCGCGTCGGGCATGTCGAGCGAGACGCTGCTCTTCGATGCGACCTGGACCGGAGAGGGGGGCGGGCAGGAATCCGGCGCGTTCGTCGGGCGCATGGCGCCGGCGGAGCACGATCTCCCGACCTTCCCGAGCTACGACATGTCGATGCAGGCGGGGGTCCTCCGGCTGGTGGGCGAGTACGGGGTGCCCGTCCCGGCCGTCCGGTGGCTCGAGACGGATCCGGACCCGCTGGGCGCCCCCTTCTTCGTGATGGAGCGACTCCGGGGCAGGGTGCCCGGCGACGTGCCGCCCTATCTCGCGGCGGGCTGGGTCTTCGAGGCGAGCGACGACGAACGCCGCCAGCTCCAGGAGGCGACGATCGGCGCGATCGCGAAGATCCACTCCGTCGATCTCGAGAAGAGCGACACGGGCTTCCTCGAGTTCGACGTGCCCGGGGACACGCCCCTTCGTCGCCACGTGGCGAACCAGCGGAGCTACTACGAGTGGCTCGTCGACGGCGGACGTCGCTCGCCGCTGATCGAGCGGACCTTCGAGTGGCTCGACGCGAACTGGCCGAACGAGACGAGCACCGTCGTCAGCTGGGGCGACTCGCGCATCGGCAACATCATGTACGACGAGAACGGCTTCGAGCCGGTCGCGATCCTCGATTGGGAGATGGCCGGCCTCGGCACCCGGGAGCTCGACCTCGGGTGGCTCTGCTTCATGCACACGTACTTCTTCCAGAAGCTCCTCGAGCAGGCCGGGGCGCCGGGACTGCCGAAGTTCCTGCTCGCGGACGACATCGCGGAGACCTACGGGAAGATCACGGGACATACCGTCGAGGACCTGCGCTGGTACCTCGTCTATGGCGGCCTGCGACACGCGATCATCATGTCCCGGATCAACGAGCGGATGGTGCACTTCGGACAGGGGGAGGCGCCGGCGGACCCGGACGACCGGATCCCCCACCGCTACACCCTGGCGAACATGCTCGAAGGCCGGTTCTGAAGCGCGAAGGAGGTCCGATGATCCGTCTCTCCCGCCCCTTCGTCGTCGCCGGCGCGTTCCTCGTGATCGCCTCTTCGGCCGTCGCCGACGAGCAGACCTACTCGCCCTATGCGCGGGACGCGCACCCGAACCGCGTCTTCTGGGGCGATACCCACGTCCACAGCAGCTGGTCCCCCGACGCGGGCGGCTCGGGCAACGAGCGCCTCACGCCGATCGACGCCTTCCGCTTCGCGAAGGGCGAGCCGGTCGTCGCGCACAACGGCGAGACGGTGCGCCTGCGGCGGCCGCTCGACTTCCTGCTGGTCTCGGATCACAGCGAGTACCTCGGCCTCTACCCGATGCTCGAGGAGGGCTATCCGGCGCTGATGGCGACCGAGACGGGGAAGCGGTGGAAGGGGCTGATCGATGAAGGGCGCCGAGGTCGTGTCGGCGGCGAGTTCGCGATGTCCCTGGCCTCCGGCGAGGACGTGATCGGCGATCGATCCTTCGTGCCCCACGTCTGGAAGCGCGTCGTGGACAACGCGGAGCGGATGAACGAGCCGGGCCGGTTCACGGCGCTCATCGGCTACGAATGGACGTCGATGCCCGCGACGGCGAACCTCCACAGGAACGTCGTCTTCCGGGACGGCGCCGATCGCACGCGCGACCTCACGCCCTTCAGCTCGGTCGAGAGCCAGGATCCCGAGGCGCTCTGGGGCTATCTCGCGGACTACGAATCGCGGACCGGCGGTCGGGCCATGGCGATCCCGCACAACGGCAACATGAGCGCAGGGCGGATGTTCGAGCGGACGCGCTTCGACGGGACGCCGCAGACGAAGGCCTACGCCGAGGCGCGCATGCGCTTCGAGCGCGTCGTCGAGGCGACCCAGATCAAGGGGGACGGCGAGGCGGATCCGGTGAGCTCGCCGGACGACGAGTTCGCCGACTTCGAGAACTGGGACGCCTACGCCGGCATGGGCGTGATGGGTCCCCACGAAGACTGGATGTACGCCGGCGAGTACGTCCGTCCGGCGCTCGGGCGCGGACTGGCC
This sequence comes from bacterium, assembly GCA_030432735.1. Classification (GTDB taxonomy): domain Bacteria; phylum Myxococcota_A; class UBA9160; order UBA9160; family UBA4427; genus UBA4427. The sequence continues at coordinate 19,477 of JAUIMK010000045.1, read as the reverse complement.
CTCGAACGCGAGCTCGGCGCGAATCCCTTCGCCTTCGGCTTGATCGGCTCGACCGACGCACACACGAGCCTCGCGACCGCCGACGACGCGGATTTCTGGGGCAAGTTCTCGAGCAACGAGCCCTACGCCGGTCGCGCCGCGGATCCCTTCGCCGACCTGGAGATGCCCGAATCGGCGAGCTTCGATTTCGACGTGGCGCCTCGGGAGCTCCCGGATCAGCTCTTCACCCGCTCCCTCGTCGCCTCCGGCTACGCGGCGGTCTGGGCCCGGGAGAACACTCGCGCGGAGATCTTCGACGCAATGGCGCGTCGCGAGAGCTACGCCACGACGGGGCCGCGGATGGTCGTGCGCTTCTTCGGCGGCTTCGGCTACGACGAGGGGGACGCGGCCTCACCGGACCTCGCCCGCGTCGGATACGCGGGCGGCGTCCCGATGGGCGGCGAGCTCGGGGCGGCCGGGGAGGGGCAGTCCCCGCGATTCCTCGTCTCGGTGCTTCGCGACCCGGAAGGCGCCCACCTCGATCGGGCGCAGATCGTGAAGCAATGGCTCGATCCGGAGACCGGCCGGGTCCGCGAGCGGATCTATGACGTCGCCGTCTCGGACGGCCGCGAGATCGACGCCGACGGGCGCTGCCGGGAGCCGGTCGGGAACACCGTCGACGTCGAGAAGGCGCGCTACCGGAACTCGATCGGGGACGCATCGCTCGCCGCGGCCTGGCAGGACCCGGACTTCGATCCCGCCACGCCGTCGGTCTACTACCTGCGCGTCCTCGAGATCCCGACGCCGCGCTGGACCACCTACGACGCGGCGCGCTTCGGTACGCCGCGCCCGGAAGGCGTTCCGGCGACGCTCCAGCAGCGTGCCTACACGTCGCCGATCTGGTACCGCCCGGGATAGGGCCCACGAAGCACGACGCCCCGGCCGATCCGAGGGACCGACCGGGGCGAGGCGCGGCGTACAGCCGGATCAGCAGCCGACGCTCGTTCCGATGGCGTTGGTGCAGTTGTTGCCGCCGCCGTCCTGACCGCTGAAGACCGGGTCGGCACCGAAGTTGTCGAGGACGTCGTTGCTCGTGAAGACGGCCTGACTGTTGAGGGACATGCCGCCGAGGCGGTTGCCCATCACGTTGCTGAAGCGCACGTTGCTCGCCAGGTTCGCGATGATCCCGTAGTCGTCGTTCTGCGAAGCGTCGCAGGACTGGACCGTGCTGTTGTTCTGGATCGTGATCCCCGTGGTGCCGTTGCGGATGGCCGTGACGTTCTCGACGCGCGAGGCGTCACCGATCGCGCTCACCCCGAGGAACGCGTTGTCGTAGACGATGAGGTCCGAGACGACGGCGCCGACCGCGACCAGACTGATCCCGTTGAAGAAGCCATGGATGGTCCCGTTGCGGATCTCGACGTTCGTGGCGGCGCCGTTCTGCTGGATGCCGCTGCCGGGCACGTGGCCCGAACAGGTGACGGCGCCGTTGCTCGCGTTCCGAGCGCAGATGCCCGGGCCCTCGAGCTGGAAGTTCCCCAGGTCGAGGGTGACGTCGCTCGCGGTGATCTCGATCGCAGCGGTCGTACCGTCGCCCGAGGTCTTCACCACGTCGCCGGTGAACCGGTAGTAGCCGGGCGCGGAGATCGTGTACGGAAAGCCGCCGGCGGCGTCGACGACGGCCTGGTTGATCTCGATGTAGCCCTGGCTCCAGGCCGGGCCGGCCGCGAGGCCGAGCGCGGCGAGGACGAGTGCGAGGGCTGCGATTCGAAGGTCGTGAAGAGGCATGGATAGGTCTCCTGGGTGCGCGACCGAGCGCGCGTGAAATGGATTCGCGTTCAGCGGGTCTTCCGCGAGCGCGTGGCCGAGAGGCCGAGAAGGGCGGCGACACCGCTCGCGAACGCGAGCAGCGCGCCGGGTTCGGGGACGGCGACGAGGTTGCTCGTCGCGAGATCCGGCTCCGTCGTCGAGGCGTCGAGCTCGAGGCTCCACGTCCCGAGGTTCGGGTCGAAGCGCACGACGTCCTCCCGCCCGAACGACACGCCGTCGATCGAGCCAGCGCCGTCGAAGCTCAGCAGCAGGTCGTCGCCGACCGGGTCGTAGTGCACCCCGTCGACGCCGAGCCCGGCCGGGACGCCCTCGCTGCTGGCATCGAAGTAGAGCGAGAACGAAGCCCCGTCCCACCGCAGCACGTCGGCGTTCCGGGCTGCGACCCCGCCGACCGAAACGAAGGTGTCGAGCGAGAGCAGCAGGTCGCCGCCCACGTCGCGAGAGACGCCGTCGACCCCCGCCGAGGCGGGCAGACCCGCCGCGCTGCCGTCGAGGGCGACCCCGAAGCTGCCGCCGGACGCGCTGCCGACGTCGCGTCGCTCGAGGAAGATCGAGCCCGGGAGCAGCACCGCGCTCCGCGTCGCGAAGAGGATCGTCCCTCCGTCGTCGTGCAGCGCCGTCAGCCCGGTGGTCGCGGGAAGGCCCAGGATCGGCGCCGTCGAGATAGCGCCCGACAGATCCGTGACCACGTCGCGAGGCGTGACCGTCACGCCTGCGACGTCGAGCGTCGTCGCGGTGGCGTAGAGCCACTGCGCCGCCGCCGGGCCGGCTTGGAGGAGTGCCGCGAGCGCGAGCGCACCGGTCAGGGCGAGCTGCTTGCGGACACCGGAGAGCGTGGAATTCATCTGGATTCCCCCGGTTCGTTCGGCGGCGCCGGGGCGGGTCGCTCTGACCCGCCCGCGCACCGCTCGAGGAAATGCAGGAGCGCCTCGGCCGAATCGAAGGACGTCCGCTCGGATCGCCGCAGACATTCGACCCAGCCCCGGACCTGGCCGTCCCGGGCTGCCGCCCGATCGACCCAGAGAACGAAGCTCTCGCGCTCTTGCATCATGGAGGGCAGGGTGGGCCACGCGCGTTTCCCTGCGGTTTCCCGAAAACTGCATCAATCCCGCACACTTACGAACGACCGAGCGGCGGCGCGCCTGCTAGCTTCGCGGCGGAGGCGCGGCGCGTGCGAGTGCATCTGAGAGGCCCGTTGGAATCGGCCTGGTCCGAGATCGACCAGCGCGCGCTCCTCCTCGTCTGCGCCCCGGGCGGCTCCGGCAAGACGACCCTCGTCCGGGCCTGGCGGGACCCCTATCTCGAATCCGGTGGGCGCTTCGCCTGGCTGTCGCTCACGGCCGCCCATCGGGACCCGGTGCTCTTCGTCGAGGACTGCATCGCCGCCATTCGCGATGCGATCGAAGCGCCCCTCGAAGGCGGAGAGGCCTTCGGCACGGGACTGCTCCGCGCGATGCCGCGCACGGGAGAGATCCGCGCGGACCCGATCCTGCCGCTCTTCGTGCGCGAGCTGCGGGGCCTCGCGAGCCCGCTCGCGCTCGTGCTCGACGCCTACGAGCACCTCGACGAAGACGGTGAGACCGCTCGGCTGATCGATCAGCTCCTGCGGGCGGAGCTCCCGGCGCTGCACTTCGTGATCACGACGCGTGGGATGGTCCCACGCTCCGCGTCGCGTCTGCTCGCCGAGGAGCGTGCGGCGGAGATCGGCGACGCCGAGCTGAACCTGCGCGCGGACCAGATGCGACGCGTGCTCGCCGACGAAGGGGTCTCGCTCGCCCCCGACCACGAGGAGCAGCTCCTCGCGCGCACGGAAGGCTGGGCGATCGCGGTCCGCTTCGCCGCACGCGCGCTCGCTGCCGTCTCGCCGGAATCGCGGGCGGCCTTCATCGAAGGCCTCGTCCGTGAGGAGGATCTCTTCCGCTACATCGCCCACGAGCTGATCGGGGGAACGCGAGCCGAAGTGGTCGAGGTGCTCGAGATCGCGAGCGTGCTCGGCAGCGTCTCGCGCGAGACCCTCGCCGACGCGGTGGCCGAGGTGGCTTCGCCCGACGCGATCGAAGAGGCCCTCGCGACGGGTCTGCTCCAGACGGGTCCCGAAGGCATCGGTCTGCACGAGCTGCTCGCGGACTGGCTGCGCCTGCGTCTCGCGGAACGGCTCTCGACCGCGGACTGGAACGCCCTCCACGCGCGGCTGGGCGGCGTGCTGGAGGCGGCGGGGCAGGACCCGGCGGCGCTGCGTGTCTATCGCGCCGCGGACCTGCCGGAGCAAGTCGCCGCGCTCCTCGGCCGCTGTGCCCACGACTGGGTGAACCGCGGGCAATACGCCCTGGCCGGCGAAGCGCTCGCGGAGCTTCCGTCCTCGCTTCGCGCCTCCGATCCGCGTCTCCGGGCCGTCGAGGGCATTCTCGAAGGGGGCCGCGATCCCGATCGGGCGTTCGACCACCTGCGCGAGGCCGTCGAGATGTACCGGGCGGCGGGCAACAAGGCGGCCGAGTTCGAAGCGCTCCACGAGCTCGGCATCATCGCGATGAACGAGAACCGCATGGACGAGGTGATCGGCCTCTTCCGCTATGCGCTGACCCTGCGCGGCGTGATCCGCGAGCCGCGACTGCGCGGTCTGATCGTCCAGGCCCTGGGCTCCGGGCTCTTCGTCGCCGGGCGCTACGCGATGGCTCTGCGCCTGCTGAGGGTCGCCGATACCTACGAACGCGCGCCTCGCGAGCGGGGCGGGCAGACGCTGATCGAGAGCAGCATCGCCTTCTACCGCGGCGACTGGGACCGGGCGATCGCCCTCGTCGACGCGCGCTGCGCGGACGAGGCGCAGCGCCTCCATGGCGCCAGCTACTACGCGATGCAGAGTCGTCGATGCGCCGCCCTCGGCCTGCGCGGAATCGACGTCGAAGGAATGCGGGAGACGCTGCGGGAGGGCGCGGCGATGTTCGTGACCTCGTCGCACACGCAGAACCTGCTCCACTGCGAGCTGGCCCACGGGCAGGTCGCCCTGCGCGCCGGTGACGTCGACGACGCGATCGAACGATTCCGTCACGCCGCCGGCCTCGCCGCGCGCATCCGTCAGGACGAGGCGGAGCTGGCTTCCCACGGCTTCCTCGCCCGCGCGCTCCAACAGCGCGGCGATCTCGAGGAGGCGAAGCAGGCGTCGGCCTTCGTCGTCGAACGCCTGGCCCGGCCGGAGCTCTTCACGAAGCGGTTCTCGACGGCCCCGTTCTGGGCTCCGGGGGCCGCGCTCGGTGCCGTCGTGCACGCGGAGCTGGTCGATCCGGCACGCGCCCATCGGGTCCTCGACGCCCGGCGGAGCGCCCTCGAGCACAAGGAGCTGCCGCTCTGCCGCTATACGCTCCGGATCCTGGGCGCTCGGGTGGCCGCGCTCGCGGGCGAGGAGGCGAGCGCGGAGCGCGACCTCCGGCAGGCGGAGCGGATCCGCGCGAGCACGCCGCTGCGGGATCGAGCACCGGAGATCGACGAAGCCCTCGTCGAATTCGTGCTCGCCCGGAGCGCCGGTCCGGGAAGCGACTCCGATTCGTCGGTGGCTCTCCGGCAGGCGACGCTCCGCGCCATCGAGGTCCGGAGCTTCGCCGGCCTCCAGGTGCGTCGCGAGGGCCGGTCGGTCGCGGAGCGCGCCTGGCGCGGTGCGACGGCCCGCCGGCTCTTCGTCCGGCTCCTCTCGAACGAAGGCGTGCCGGTCGCGCGGGAGCGCCTCGAGGCGGACCTCTGGCCGGATGCTTCCCCCGAGCGCGCCCGCGGAAACCTCCGGGTGGCGCTCAGTCGGCTCCGGGACGTCCTCGAGCCGCGGCGCCGGAAGGGCGCCGAGAGTCGCTTCGTCGTCGTGCAGGGCGAGCGCGTGGGGCTCTCGGCGGAGCTGGTCGAAGCGTGGGACGTCACGCGCTGGCGGCGCGCCCTCGGCGCGCTGCACGAGGCGATCGAGGCGGGGCGGACGACCGACGCCGGGCGGACGCTCGAGACGATCGGGGCGATTCGCGCGGGCGCCTTCCTGCCCGAGTCGCTCGAGGACTGGAGCCTCGAGCTTCGCCGGCGCCTCGACGAGGAGTGGCTTCGCGCCGCGCGTGCCGAGGGAGAGGCGGCGCTCGCCCAGGGTGCCCCCGAGCTCGCTTCGACGATCGCGCTTGCCTTCCTGAAGGAGCAGCGGGACGACGAGGCGGTCTGGGAGATCCTCGTTCGCGCGCGGCTCGGCGCGGGCGACAGGAGCGGCGCGCTGCACGCGATCCAGGATGCGCGCACCGCCCTACGAGCCGAGCTCGACCTCGAGAGCAGCCCGGAGCTCGACCGGATCGAGAAGCGGATTCGCGAAGGGGCGTCGGTCGCCTAGCGCCCGACGCGGCCGGGCTCAGACCTCGTCCGGGACCCCGAAATAGTCCTGGTAGGCCCGGAAGCGCTCGCGCTCGGCGGCGATCTGCGCGGCCTGCGCGCGGTCGTACTCGAACTTCCCGTGCTTGCCCTTGGGCTTGCTCGCGAGGTAGCCGCGGATGGCCTGTTCCGTGCCTTCGCCGAACTCGAGGCCGAGGTCGGCATGACATCGCCGGATCGTGTCGGCGGGGTCGTCCATGAAGTTGGCGTAGAGCACGTTCGATACGTACCCCGGCCGCAGCGTCCCGTCCTCCATCCACTTCATCAGGTTCGCTTGCGTCTCGGCCCGACCGTCGGCCATCACGAGCTCGTCGAGCATGCCGCCGCCCCAGGGATCGTCGGTCCGCCACCAGAAGATCGTGCCCATCACGTTCGTGAACGAATCGGAGACGGTGATCGGGTCCCGATGGGTCAGGATGATCTTCGCGTCGGGATAGAACTCGAGGACGCGGGGGATGTAGTCGATCCAGATCGGGTTCTTGAGCAGCCAGTGGGGCTTGCCGTATTTCCACTGGAGGAGCTTCAGGAATCGCTGGTGCCAGCGGATCGTGTAGCCCACGTCCTGCTTCTGGAGGTACTCCGCGTAGCTCGGGATCTGGAAGGAAAAGACGAAAACGTTGGACAGGAAGGACGCGTAGAGATACTCGGCGCACTCCACCGGGAGCCCGCCCCCGAACTTGTGCATCGCCTTCCACTCCGGCGTCACCCGGTCGAAGATCGTGATGAGCTTGTCGGCGCGCTCGATCCGCGGATCCGTCTCGTAGGTCGCGGCTTCCGGCGGCGGGCACGGGAACATCGCCTCCCATCGCTTCACGATCCGGAATTGCGGATCCGTCGACATGACCTCGTGCAGGATCGTCGTGCCGGTTCGCCCGTGGCCGAGGATCATGACCGGCTCGTGGATCACCTGCTCGTCGATCTCAGGGAAGCGCGTGTAGTAGTCCTGGATCCGCAGGCGGGTCTCGAGATAGAGCACGAAATCCTGTCGGGTGAGGATGCGCCCCATCAGGTTGAGCTTGGCTTCTTCCTCGATCGCCCGGATGAGGACCCGGAAATGGTCGATCCAGCCGTCGTCGCCGAAATCGTCGAGGCCCGTGTTGCGGCGCGCCTCGGCGAGCAGCGAGTTCTCGTCGAGGGGGACGATGCTCCGGCTGTTCAGGATCTCGCCCTCCTCGTTGAGGCGGGCCACCCACTCGGGCCGCGGGGCGGGCTGCCAACGCGCGCGTCGGTCGAATTCAGTCATCGTCGATCTCCTCGAATCGGAGGGCATGGGCTGCTTCGCGGTCCTGGAGGATCCGGTCGCGTTCCGTGGCGCCCAGGGTTCGCGTCCCGGACGGTAGATGATCCCGCAGCTCGGCGAGGTCGATCAGGCGGGTCTCGATCGCGGGCGCGCGGAGCGGCGGCTTCTCGGGATCGAGGCCGGCCCAGCGAACGAAGAGGAAGCCCCGCTCGAAGCCGTCGGGATCGAGCCAGTTCGCGACCCCGGGGTCCTCGAGGGACAGCACGCAGGTGAAGCGTCCGTCGGGTCCTCGTTCCGCCTGGCGGTCGTTCAGGCTGGCGTCGCGCGTGAGATTGTCGTTCGTGGTGCCGTAGAGGTTGGTGATCGGGATGCCTACATAACGCGCGTCGCCCGGGTCGACGTCGAGGATCAGCGCTTGGCCGGGGCGCACGGCGAAGTGGCCGATCGAGTAGGCCATCGTGACGAGCTTGCCGTGCTCGCCGCTCAGGACCGGTGCCGGAAATTCGTTCGCCGGGCGGGCGAGCGGGGCTTCGGTCAAGCGGACGGCTTCGCTGAACCACTTGGCGACCCGCGCCCGGGCCCGATCGACGAACGCCTCGTCGTCGGCCTCGCGTGGACCGCCGCGGTCGACGCGATTCTCGATCGAGAGCGCGCAAGGGCGTTCGACGCGCCAGTCCGCGAGCGTCTCCCGGAGCAGGAGCATCTCGGCGTCCTCCGGCAGCTGTACGAAATGGTCGCAGGGCGGGCCCGGCGCGGGGCCCAGATGCACGCGGAAGCGCGCGCCGGGTGCGATGCCCAGATCTTCGCGCGTCAGGTTGCCGAGGGTCTGCCAGCCCGCGGTGAGCCCCGAGAGCTCGAAGATCGTTGCGGGTGACTCCGGCGCGCGGCCTTCGAGCACGAAGTCGGACCGGTCGTCGAGCGGGATCAAGCGGTAGTGGGTGTCCGGGTTGTCGTGCAGCCCCCGGTTTCCGGGCACGCGGCGGCCGCCGAGGGTCCGCGGCGGCCGCATGATCACGCGAGGGAGATCCTCGCCGAGGCGTCCGTCCACGACGCCGATCAGGGCATTGAGCGTGATCTCCTGGGCGATCGCATCGAGCCGCGAACGGCTGCGCGCGTCGGCGTCGGGAAAGGCGCGCTCGAGCAGCGCCCGTCCCGCGCGGTGCTCCGCCAGCACGGGCTCCGTCGTGGCGAGGGCGAGACTGTGCTCCTCGAGGGCCCGCTGGAGCGAGCCTGAGTGACTACGGGGCGTCGGCATCGGGATCTCCCTGCGGAATCCGCGCGCGTTGGTAGCGTTCCAGCGACGCGGCGTATCCCGCCTGCATGTTCTTCGACGCGCCGCTTCGCGAGAGGATCGCGAGGGCGCGCGCCTGGGTCGCGGCGGCGCGGGCCGGATCGCCCGCGGCGAACCAGGCGGCGGCCAGGGTGTCGAGCTGGTTCGGGTCGGGCTCACCGGCGCCGAGCTCGACGAGCCGCGTCGCGAGGCCGACGGCCCGCTCGCCGTCGCCGCCGTGTTCGGCAGGCGTCGTCGCCAGCGCCCACGCGAGCTCGTTCAGGTAGGTCGGTGAGTCCGCGCAGCCGTCGAGGGCGGCTTCGAGCTCGGCGATCCGATCCCGCGGCCGACCGAAACGTTCGAAGGCCCGGGCCCGGTCCAGGCGGGTCTCGCTGCAGGGATCGGATTCGGCAGCGAGGGCCCGATCGAAGAGCGTGAGGGCTTCGTCCGCGTCGCCCTGGCCCGCGTAGGCCTCTGCGAGCATGGCGAGCACCGTCGCGCTCTCGGGGTGCGCCGTCGCGACCGGTCGCAGGATCGCGATCGCCCGCGCGTGCTTGTCGGCGGCGATCGCCCCCTTCGCGCGAGAGAGCGCTTCGGCGGCGCGAGCCAGGCCCTGCGGCGCGGGCCCTCGGACTGCGAGGAGTGCGACCTCGTCCTCGAGGCGCGTGCCGGCGCGGGGAATCACGTAGCCGAGCGCTTCGAGACGTGCGGCGTCCTCGCGCGAGAGCCCGCTCGGGTCCTCGCCGCGTGTCGGCGCGTCGGTCGAGATCAGCGCGCGCAGCCGCGTCGCCAACCGCGCCGTGATCCCGGGCCGCTCCGCCACGAGGTTCTCGGTCTCGTACGGATCCGAATCGAGGTCGTAGAGCTCCGGGCGGGCGGAGTGGATGTATTTCCAGCGCCCTTCGCGCAGCAGGCGGATCGGCGTCGTCGCGAAGATGCGATGCAGGTCCAGGCTCTCGCCGTAGAGCGGCGCGGGGACGAGCCTCGCGTCTCCTCGGATCGCCGGCGCGAGGCTTCGTCCATGGAGGCCTTCGGGAACGTCGTGGCCCATCAGGTCGAGCACGGTCGGGAGGATATCCACCGTGCGGACCGGCTCCTCGATCCGGCGGCCGCCGGCAAGGGCCGGGGGTCCCCAGAAGAGCAGGGGCACGCGCATCGTCGAGTCGTAGACGAAGTAGCTGTGGGTGGGCTCGTCGTGCTCGCCCAGGCCTTCGCCGTGGTCGCTGGTCACCACGACGAGGGTGTGGTCGCGGAGGCCGCTCGTCTCGAGCGCGTCGAAGATCCGGCCGAGCGATCGATCGAGGGCGCGGACCTGCGCGAGGTAGGGCGCGTCGGGGAAGGCGGCGCGGTCCTCCGGCCGCTCGACGTAGGGGAGGTGGGCATCGAAGTAGTGGAGCCAGAGCAGGAAGGGCGTCTCCCGCCACGCCTCGATCGTCTCGAGCGCCCGCTGGGTCACGTTCTCCGCGCTCCGACGGAGCCCGCCTCCCGGCATCTTCGCGAGCGGCGCGTCGCTCGGGCTCCTGGACGACGGAACTTCTTCGGACTCGAAGCCCTGCGCGATCCGGGTGGAGGCGTGGAGGACCGGCGCCGCGATCTCGGCGCGGGTGCGATGGCCCGCGTCGGCGAGGATCTCCGCCAGGGTCGTGTGCGCGAGGTCGAGGGGGAAGCCGTGGTTGGCGCGCGCGCCGTGGGCGAAGGGATAGAGCCCGGTCATGATGCTGGCGTGCGACGCGACGGTGTGGGGAGCCGCGCTCGTGACGTCGTCGAAGACCACGCCTTCGCGGGCGATACGGTCGAGGACGGGGCTCGTCGGCCGCGGCTGTCCGTAGACGCCGAGGGCATCCGCGCGCACCGTATCGAGCGTCACCAGCACGACGTTCCAGTCCTTCGGCGCGCGCGGAGGCGGTGCCTCTCGACACGCCGCGAGCAGCGCGATCGCCGCCAGCAGTATGCGCATCGTTCGGTCCCGCCGCTTCACGCGGACGCGCCTCGGGACTCGGACCGGGCGAGGGCGCGGACCCAGTCGAGCAGGTCTCCGTTCTCGACGCTCGCGTGGAGCGGATGATCGTCGTCGACCTCGAGGACGCGGACGCGATCCGGGCTGCCGGTCGCCGCGAGCCGTCGGCTGTGCTCGATCGGAATCAACGTGTCGCGGGTTCCATGGGCGAGCCAGACGGTCACGTCCTTCGGAAGCGTCGCCGCTTCGTCGTAGTGGATCGCGGCCTGGGCGAGGAGCAGCGTCGGCCCCCGCCAGGCCCCGCTCGCGAGCAGGGCGACGGCGACGGCGCCGCCGAAGGAGCTGCCGACCAGGACGTCCGGGCGGAAGTCCTCGATCGCGCGTCGCTGCACCTCGACGCAGGCCGCTGGATCCGAAGTGTCCATCGCCGGCGTGCGCGCTTCGAAGTGTTCCGCGAAGAGCCTCGCCTTCGATCCCTGAGGACTCCCTTCGAGCCCGTGGATGAAGAGCACTCTCGGATCCGGCATCGGGTCTCCCTTCCGTTCGACCGTCCGACCGTAGCGCTCGACCGGACCGGGATCGGGCGGCATCCTTCCGGGGCCGGGCGGTCGATCCCGCCCTTCGGCGACTCGTCCGGGCTCCTCGACCCGCCGGCCGGACCGGGCACCGCTGGCACGCACGGAAGGAGATTCCATTCATGATCGCATTCCGTCGAAACCGGTCTGCCCTCGCGATGCGCGGGATCCTCCCCCTTCTGCTCGCGACGGGACTGATGGGGGTCCCGTCCGCCGAGGCCCAGATCACCGGCATCCCCGCCCTCGACCGGTTGCCGCGCTACGACTGGGACGTCGATCCGAACGAGCTCGTCGGGGTCGAGACGCGCGAGATCAAGCAGGCCTACCGGCGCGGGATCCAGGACCTGAAGGACGGCCACTGCCGCGACGCCTCGAGCAAGTTCGAGTTCATCCTGGGCTTCATCGACGACGACCCGACGATCTACTACGTCGCGGCGACCGCCGCGCGCTGCCATCACGCCTTCCGCGCCGCCGCCGGCTACTACGAGAGCACGATCGAGTTCGAGCCGACGAACTACGATGCCTACCGCTTCCTCGGCGTCTCGCGGCTCGCGCTCGGTGAGGTCGACGAGGCGAGGGACGTGCTCGCGAGGCTCGACCTCGCGCGCCTCGAATGCGAGGGGGCCTGCCCGCCCGACCTCGAGCTGGCGTACGCGGCGCTCCGCGGCGCCCTCGAAGTCGCGAAGGCAAGAGCCGCGGACGATTGATCGCGCGCTCGCCTGCGGAGCGACGGAACGCGAAGCCGCCGCTGCGCGCGTCAGTCGCGCGTCACGCGTTCGAGCAGGTCGGCCAGGATCGCGTTGCGCCGGGCCCCGTAGGCCTCCTGCATCGTCCTCCGCCCGCCGGGCACGGGCTCCCAGGTATGGTCGGCGCGAACCCGGGCGCGGGGCACTTCGCGGGTCGGGACCCAAGCCGGCTCGATCAGCCATGCGGTCGCGATGACGTCCCAGAGGACCCAGCTCTTTCCCGGAGTCTCCGGCGACGGCTCGATGGGGTTCTCGATGTACGTCTCGTAGAGGTACTGCGCGAGCCGGCTGCGTCCCTCGAGCCATTCGCGCGCGGCGGGCAGGGCGAGCTGGAGGACTTCCGCGACCTGATAGCCCGGCACGTAGAGCAGCGGCACGTCGCTCTCGAAGAGCACGTTGCTCGCATGACGATCCTGCACGAGATTGAACGAGTCGTCGGGCAGCCCCGCGCCGCTCGGGTAGCCGGCGAGGAAGAGCACCCGCAGCTGCGGTGCGATCGACGGGTCGACGAGCAGGGCCGACGCGACGTTGGTCGGGGCACCGATGATCGCGACGTGGATCGGCGCCTCCGGACGCGCCGTCTTCGCGAGGGCGATGAGACTCTCGACCGCCTCGCTCTCGACCGGCCGGTCCGGCGCCGTCATGTAGCTCGTCGAGCCGTGCTTCACCCGGTTTCCCGGCTCGACGCCGGCGGCCTCGAAGACGCGATGGATCTCGTCGAAGCTCCGCTGCTCGGCGTCGGCGAGCGACGTCCCGGCGACCATCGCCTCGATCCGCTCCGGACCGATCGACTGCGCCAGCTGCTCGAAGGCCGTCGGTGCCCCACCGCGTCGCTCCGCGGCGGCGGCACAGGCCGCGAAGAAGACGCCGTGGGAGAAGGGCGCGGCGTGCACCGCCTCGATCCGGATCCGCTCCGGCGCGCGTAGCGCGAAGGCCAGCGCGAACTGGTCGTCGATCTCGTTGGCGGTGTCGGTGTCGAAGACGACGCGGAGAGGCGGGGCATCGGGCATCGCGCGAGGGTACCCGGGCGGGCGGCGCTTCCCCATGCGGGCGGGTACGATCGGGCGCCTCATCCCGTCACCCGGAGAACCAATCGATGTTGAAGGTCACCGCCACCATGGGCGCCAACGTCCCGCTGCGCGACGTCGTCACCCACGCGCAGCGCGTCGAAGGGCTCGGCTACGACACGCTGTCGGTCGCCGAGGCGGTGCACGACGGGATGCTCTCGGCGATGGCCGCGCTCGGGGCGACGACCCGGCTGCGCGTCAGCCAGGGCGTGCTCGTGGCCTTCGCGCGGAGTCCGATGCTCGCGGCCCAGGGAGCGTGGGATCTCCAGCAGTACTCGGACGGGCGCTTCCAGCTCGGCCTCGGCACGCAGGTGAAGGGCAACATCATCGGCCGCTTCGGCATGCCCTGGTCCGCGCCGGCCCAGCGGCTCACGGACTACGTCGGTGCGGTGCGCGCCGCCTTCGACACGTTCCAGAACGGGACGCCGCTCGACTTCGAGAGCGAGAACTACACCCTCAATCGACTCCAGCCCTTCTTCAACCCGGGGCCCCTCGAGTGCGGGCCGCCTTCGATCCTGATGGGCGCCGTCGGTCCGCTCATGACGAAGGCCGTCGGCAAGGTCGGCGACGCGATCCAGACCCACCCGACCAACAGCGAGCCGCGCTTCCTTCGCGAGGTCACGCGCCCGCGTCTCGAAGAGGGATCGAAGTCGGTCGGTCGTGACGTGCGGATCGAGCTGACGGCGGGACCGATGATCGCGACTGGCGCCGACGCGAAGGAGGTCGAAGCGGAGAAGCAGGCTGCCCGGGAGAGTCTCGTATTCACGCTCTCGACGCCGGCCTACTGGCCGACGCTCGAGTATCACGGCATGAAGCACGTGGGCGAGCAGCTTCGGCAATTCACCCGCGAAGGGAAGTGGGCCGAGATGAACGATCTCGTGACCGACGAGCTGCTCGACATCTTCGTACCCCAGGGCACCTACGACGAGATCGCGGACGTGCTGCTCGAGCAGTACGACGACGTGGCCGAGCGGATCCTCTTCCCGGTCCCGAGCGACCCGAAGAACGACGCGGCGGCGCGTGAGGCGATCGCGAAGCTGCAGGGCGGCTGATCGCCGGCGAAGGCTAGGTGCCTTCCTTCATGGAGCCGCTGGCGAGGGCGTCGAAGCCTGGATCCATCATCGCGGCATCGACCGATCCGTCCAGGGCGATCTGCGGCTCGCCCCCGGCCATGACCTCGTCCCAGTGGTCGCGGAACGATTCCGGTCGATCGTCGTCGCTCCGGTAGCCGGGGTAGACGTTCGTCGTGACGCGCGCGGCGCGCCCGCCTCCGACCGTGAAGAGGTCCCCCGAGACCGGCGCCTCTTCGTGGCAGAGGAAGGCGACGAGCGGTGCGACGCGCCGGGCTGGGAACGTCGCGCGCATCCAGTCGCGGATCTCCTTGTTGGGTACCCCCGCGGCCATGCGCGTGTAGGCGAGGGGCATGATCGCGTTGACCTTGATGCCGAGCTCCGCGCCTTCGCGCGCCAGGGAGCGGGTCAGGCCGATCAGCCCCGCCTTCGCGGCGGGGTAGTCGAAGCTGCCGTCGACGCCGAGCGCCGTCGACGAGCTCGTCGTCACGATGCGGCCGTATCCGCGCGCCTTCATGTGTCGCCAGGCGGGGCGAAGGACGTGGATCGCCCCGTAGAGATGGGTCTTCAGGACCGCGTCGACGTGCTCGTCCCGGATGTCCTCGAAGGGGCCCGTGCCGCCGCCGATGCCGGCGTTGTGGACGACGATGTCGAGCCTTCCCCATTCGTCCAACGCCTGCTCCACCATGGCGCGGCCGTCGGCGCTCTCGGCGACGGAGCCGGCGTTCGCGACCGCGAGACCGCCTTCGGCTTCGATCTCCTGGACGACGGCCTCGGCGGGGCCTTCGGAACGGCCGCGGCCGACGGTGTCGCCGCCGTAGTCGTTGACCAGGACCCGGGCGCCCCGCGCCGCCAGCAGGAGGGCGTATTCCCGGCCCAGGCCGTTCCCGGCACCGGTCACGAGGGCCACGCGATCGTCGAATCGGAGGTCGTCCATGCCGGGAGAGTCGCACGCCGGGAGAGGCTGCCAATCCCCTCCGCGTCCCATAGACTCATCGTGACCCCTCGAAAAGAACGGAGACGCGTCATGGCTGCAGCCGAACTCGATCCCGAACTCTTCCTGCCCGACCCGGAACCGGCCGTCGAGAAGTACACGATCATCTCCGTCGACGACCACGTCGTCGAGCCGCCGCACCTCTTCGAGACCTACGTCCCGGAGAAGCTTCGCGCCGACGCACCGAAGCTGATCGAGACGCCGGAGGGGCATCAGGTATGGTCCTTCGAGGGCGAGGTCTTCACGCAGGTGGGCATGAACGCGGTGGCCGGTCGACGACCCGAGACGGTCCAGCTCGAGCCCTTCCGCTTCGAGCAGATGCGCCCGGGCTGCTACGACATCGATGCCCGCATCCGCGACATGGATCTCGCGGGCATCTGGGCGCAGATGAACTTCCCCTCCCAGATCACCGGCTTCTGCGGCCGCATCTTCGCGAACGCGAAGAACAAGGAGGTCGGCCGCGCCTGCATCCGGGCATGGAACGACTGGATCTACGAGGAGTGGTACAAGCCCAACCCGACCCGGATCATTCCCTGCGGCATCACCTACCTCCAGGATCCCGAATGGGCCGTCGAGGAGATCCACCGCAACGCCGAGCGCGGCTTCGTGTCCGTGACCTTCCCCGAGCGTCCTCATGCGGTCGGGATGCCGAACCTCTGGGATCGCGATCACTGGGATCCGATCATCCAGGCCTGCGCGGACACGGATACGGTGATCTCGCTCCACGTCGGCTCCTCCGGCATGTATCCGGCGCCCGAAGGCTCGCCGCTCCTCCAGCTCGGCGCGACGATGTTCGGGCAGCTCTCGCTGGCGGCCTGCTCGGAGTGGCTCTGGAGCGAGTACCCGAAGAAGCACCCGAACCTGAAGATCGCGATGAGCGAAGGCGGGATCGGCTGGGTCGCGATGCTCCTCGACCGCCTCGACAACATCATCGACCGCTCGGGCTACGGCATGGGCTGGGACGAGCGGCCGGCGGACATCCTCCGGCGCAACTTCTGGTTCTGCACCCTCGACGATCCGAGCACGATCGCGACGCGGCACCGGATCGGCGTCGAGAACATCTGCTACGAGACCGACTATCCCCACGGCGACGGCACCTGGCCGGGCTGTCAGAAGCTCGTCGAAGAGGTCTGGGGCGACATCCCGAACGACGAGCTCCGGATGATGCTCTGCGAGAACGCGGCGAAGCTCTACCGACACCCGCTGCCGGACGTCGTGCTGCCGGTCGACTAGGGCGCGCCGGCTTCGCCTGTCCGCCGTTCGAGGCGCAGTGACGTCTGCCAGGGCGATGCTGCCGGTTCGAAGTGGCGTATCGTCTCATCCCGACCCCAACGAGCCCAGGAGAACCCAGCCATGTCCTCGACCGTCATCCGCGGAGGCACCGTCATCGACGGCACCGGCGCCACCGGCTTCGAGTCCGATGTCCTGATTCGCGACGGCCGCATCGCCGCGATCGGCAAGGGGCTCTCCGGCGACCGGGAGCTCGACGCGAGCGGCGCCGTCGTGGCGCCGGGCTTCATCGACATCCACACCCACTACGACGCGCAGGTCTTCTGGGATCCGGCGCTGACCCCGTCCTGCTTCCACGGCGTCACGACCGTGGTCGCCGGCAACTGCGGCTTCACGATCGCACCGACCCGGGAAGCCGACCGCGAGGCGATCGCGCTGGCGCTCGAGAAGGTCGAGGACATGAACCCCGCCTCCCTCATGGAAGGCATTCCCTGGGACTTCGAGACCTTCCCGGAATACCTCGCGTCCGTCGAGAAGCGGGGCACCGTCCTCAACTATGCCGCCTACGTCGGCCATACCGCCCTCCGGCTCTTCCACATGGGCGACGACGCCTACGAGCGGGCCGCGACGGACGCCGAGGTCGCAGCGATGTGCGCCTCGGTCCGGGAAGCGATGGAAGCCGGGGCCGTCGGGCTCGCGACGAGCTTCGCGCCGACGCACGTCGGCGTCGGCGGCAAGCCGATCTGCAGCCGCGTGGGCGATTTCTCGGAGTTCGAGGCGATGGCCGGCGAGCTCAAGAAGCTCGGCCGCGGCGTGATCGAAGCGACCCTCGGATCGGGGTTCGCCTTCGACTCGGTCTACGACTTCCAGCGGCGCATCGGCGTCCCCGTCACCTACACGGCGCTCCTCGCCATTCCCGGTCTCTGGCAGCACGGCGCGAACGTCCACCGCGAGCAGATGGAGAAGGGCGACACCGGCGTCTGGCCGCAGATCTCGGTCCGTGCGGTCACGCTCCAGCAGCAGCTGAAGGCGCCCTTCGCCTTCGACCAGGCGGACTGCTTCTCGTCGCTCTACGCCGAAGCCCCGGAGATGCGCGAGGTCCGCTACAAGGACGCCGAGTGGCGCAAGAAGGCGATCGAGGAGCTCGCGCACACGCCGCTCCCGACGCGGTGGGAGAACTTCTACCTGGCGGAGACCGAGGTCCACGAGGACCTGATCGACCGGAAGCTCGTCGACCTCGCGAAGGAGCGCGGAGAGCACCCCTTCGACACGATGGTGGCGCTGTCCTTCGACGAGAACCTCGAGACGCGCTGGCGCTACGTCCAGGCGAACGACGACGAAGAGGGCGTGGCGCACCTCCTGCAGCAGGACCAGATGGCCCTCGGGCTGTCGGATGCCGGCGCGCACGTGGGCATGCTGTGCGACGCGCCGCTGCCGACGGATCTGCTCGGCAACTGGGTGCGGGAGCGCGAGGTGATCCCGCTCGAGAAGGCCGTCCACAAGCTGACCGGCGAGCCCGCCGGACTCTTCCGCTTCGAGGATCGCGGCGTGCTCCGCGAGGGGGCCCACGCCGACGTGTGCGTCTTCGATCCGGACGAGGTCGCCCCGGGCCGGATCCGGCGCGTGCAGGACTTCCCGGCCGGCGCCGACCGCCTGACCGCGGACGAGCCCTCGGGCATCCGGCACGTCCTCGTGAACGGCACCCCGATCTGCGAGGACGGCGAGTCGAAGGCGCAGGCCCTCGACGGTCGGCCGGGCCAGCGCCCGGCGCAGCTGCCGCACGCCTAGCAGGGGACCTTCGATGGCCAAGAGCGATCCGGTGATCCTCGAGGTCGCGCTCAACGGTGCGACGCCGACCGAGCGCAACCCGCACTCTCCGCAGACCCAGGAAGCGCTCGTCGCGGACGCACTCCGCTGCATCGAGGCCGGTGCCGCGATCGTGCACACCCACGCGCCGGACATCACCGTCGGCGGCGACGCGGGAGCGCAGCAATACCTCGACCATTTCGGCCCGGTCCACGAGCGTCATCCCGACGCGATCCTCTACCCCACGATCGTGTTCGGCGAGACGATCGAGGAGAAGACGAGCCACATCGAGCCGCTCAAGAAGGCGTACCCGCTCCGGATGGGCTTCGTCGACCCCGGCTCGGTCAACCTCGTGCCCACGGACGAGACGGGCCTGCCGATGCCGGCGGACTGGGTCTACGCGAACTCGCCGGCGGACGTGGAGAAGAAGTTCGCGCTGTGCGAGCGGCTCGGGCTCGGTCCGGGGATGGCGATCTTCGAGCCCGGCTTCCTGCGCACGGCGCTCGCCTATCACGATGCCGGACGCATGCCGCGGGGCGCGTTCCTGCGCTTCTACTTCGGCGGCGAGCGCAGCTACCGAGGGGAGGGGCCCGTGGACCTGCTCTTCGGCCTGCCGCCGACGCGCGCGGGGCTCGATCTCTACCTCGACATGCTGGGCGACCGCCCGATGCCCTGGTCGATCGCGGTCGTGTCGGGGGATCCCTTCGACGGAGGCGTGGCGCGACATGCCCTCGAGCGCGGGGGGCACCTCCGCGTGGGTCTCGAGGACTACGCCGGCCTCCGGAGTCCGAGCAATCTGCAGCTCGTCGAAGAGGCGGTCGCCCTCTGCGCCGAAGTCGGGCGCCCGGTGGCGACGCCGGCCGAGGCCGCGCGAATCCTGGATCTCCCGGGCTAGCGCGCGATCGGACTGGAACTCTGGCGATGTTCGGCCGATAGACTCCGCGTACCGCATCACCCGCGACCGCTTCGGAGACCCTCACCCGCATGACCGCCGAGCCCGGATCCGCCTTCGAGGAAGAGGGGGGCGCCATCGTCCACGAAGGACACGGCTGGTGGCCCTATCTGGTGCCCTACCTGGTCTTCGTGCTGATGACCGAGTTCGGCCCGCGACTCGGCGAGGCCGCCCAACCCTGGCTGCTCGCGATCAAGCCGGCCGTCGTCCTCGGACTCGTGCTTTGGTTCCGCGCCGGTGGCGCCTATCCCGAGTGGCGCGGCGAGGGGGCGCGGATCGGTCTCTTGGGCGGTGCCCTCGACGTCGCCGTCGGTCTCGCGCTCACGGTCGTCTGGGTCGTGCCGTACTGGCTCTTTCCCGCGATCCGGCCCGAGCCGG
>JAUIMK010000394.1 GCA_030432735.1 bacterium | reverse complement strand
CGCCTTCCGCCGGGAGATCGAGGCCGCGGAGGACCCGGCTGCCCGCCGGGCCGAGCTCGAGGACGAGATGGCGAAGGCGCAGTCGGTCATGCCCCGCGCCGAAGACTTCGGCGTACACGACCTGATCGATCCGCGGGACACGCGGCCGATCCTCTGCGACTGGGTCGAGGAGATCCAAGGGGCGCTGGCCGAGCACGCCCGGCACGGGGCGCCGAGCTACACGATCCGACCCTGACCCGGCTCGACCCGGCTCGACCCGGCTCGACGGGCGCGGGTTCGCGTCGGCGGACCGGCGCCTATTTCCCCTTGAAGACGGGCTTCCGCTTCTCGGCGAAGGCGGCCACGGCCTCGACGTAGTCGTCCGTGAGGGCACCGCGCACCATGCGATCCGCTTCGTACCGGAGACAGGTCTCGAGGTCTTCCGTGAGCGCCCGGTTCAGGTTCGCCTTCATCCAGCGCAGCGCGATCGGCGGACCGCTCGCGACCTGAGCGGCGAGCGCGAAGGCCTCCTCCTGGAGCTGCTCCGCGGGGACGACGCGATTGAAGATCCCGAGCTCGAGGCCCGTCTGCGCATCGACGCGCTCCGCGGTGAAGTAGATCTCGCGGGCCTTCGCGGGACCGACGAGCCGGGTCAGGAACCAGGTCCCGCCGTAGTCGCCGGAGAGGCCGAGCCGCGCGAACGACGTGAGGATGAAGCCCTTCTCCGACGCCACGCGGAGGTCGCAGGAGAGCGCGATCGAGCAGGCGGCGCCGGCCGCGGCCCCATGGACCGCCGCGAGCGAAGGCTTGCTCGACTGGTGGAGCATGCGCGGGAGCTCGTGCTCCCAGCGAAGCTGACGCTGACGCGTCTCCATCACCGGGGGCTTGCCCTCCTTCTTCATGCGCTTCGTGTCCCCGCCGGCCGAGAACGCGTCCCCCGCTCCGGTCAGCAGGAAGCAGCCCACCTCGGGATCCGATTCCAGATCCCGGACGAGGACGTAGAGCGCCTCCTTCATGTCCATCGTGAGGGCGTTCTTCGCCTCGGGGCGATTCAGGGTGATCGTCGCCACCCGCTCCCGGACCTCGCAGAGCACTTCCCCGGTTCCCGTCTCCCGCACGCCTTCCGCCACGCCTAGCGCCCCCTGTATTCGGGCTCTCGCCCTTCGGCCCGAGCCGCCTTCATCTCGGCGTAGTCCGCGGTCTCGTAGATCGCGGTCATCCCCATCGACTCTTCCTGCATCGTCCGCTGGACCTCGGGATTCCCGAGGCGGGAGAGCGTCCGCCGGAACATCTTCACCGCGAAGGGCGGATTCGCCGCGATCTCCCGACACAGCTGCATCGCCGCCTCGTCGAGCTCCGCATCCGGAACCACCCGGGACACGACCCCGTGTCGCAACGCTTCCTCGGCATCCATCGTCCGCCCGGTGATCGCGAGATCCGCGACGAGGCCGTGGCCCGCCATCTGAAAGAGCCGCGCGGTCCCGCCGGAGTCGGGAATCACGCCGTGCTTGATCTCGGGCAACATCATCTTCGTGCTCTCGGCGGCGATCCGCATGTCCGCGAGCAGCGCGCGCTCGAAGGAGCCCCCGATCACCCAGCCCTTCAAGGCGACGACGATCGGCGCGGGGCACGTGAAGAAGGCCTGCGTCCGGCGATGGCCGCGTTCGACGAACTCGAAGTTCGTGATGTCCTCGCTCCGCACGCCGATCTCGCCGACGTCGCGGCCCGAGGAGAAGGACTTGCCCTCTCCGCGCCAGAGCACGACCCGAACGTCCTTGCGGTCGTGGATCTCGTCGAGCGCATCGAAGAGCTGCCGGTCCATCTCGTCGTTGGCGGCGTTGTGTTTCTCGGGACGGTTGTTCGTGAGGACGGCGATGCCGTCCCGGATCTCGAGGGTCGTCAGCGGATCGGCCATGGTCGGAGCACTCCCGGCTCACGCGTCTCCGGACCTCGCCGGCGACTCGCGAACTGCGTCGGGAGGCTATCATGGCGCGCTCTTTCCCGCGGCCCGGCCCTGCGCGCCCCCGCTTCCCCGAAGACACTCGTCCCGCCAGAACCAGGAGAACGATCGAATGGGCCTCCCCGCTCCCCCCGCAGTCGGCGCGAACGCGCTTCCCCTCGGCACCTTCGACGGCCGGATCGTGATCGTGACCGGCGGCGGAACCGGCCTCGGGAAGGCCATCGCCGTCGAGTTCGCGCGAGTCGGCGCCTCCGTCGCGATCCTGAGCCGTGGCGAGGAGCATCGCGCCGCGGGCCTCGCGGCGGTGAATGCGGTCGAAGGCGCGGAAGGCGCGCGGCACATCGCCGTGCCCTGCGACATCCGGGACGCGGGCGCGATCGCGGACGCCTTCGACGCCGTGACCGAGCAGCTGGGCATGCCCGACGTCCTCGTGAACAACGCCGCCGGCAACTTCCCCGTTCCGGCGGAGGACATGAGCCCGAACGCCTGGAAGACCGTCACGGACATCGTCCTGAACGGAACCTTCTACTGCTCCCGCGAGTTCGGCCGACGCCACATCGAGGCCGGCACTCCGGGCTCGATCATCAACATCGGCGCGGCCTACGCCTGGACCGGCGGCCCGGGCTTCGCCCACTCGTCGGCGGCCAAGGCCGGCGTCAAGAACCTGACCGAGACCCTCGCCGTCGAGTGGGGGCCCTACGGCATCCAGGTCAACTGCCTCGTCCCCGGGTTCTTCCCGCACGAGGACATGACGGCGGACATCATGTCGGTCCCGGAGCGGCAGAAGGCGGAAGCGCTCCGCTGCCCGGCCCACCGCGTCGGTCAGCCCCACGAGCTCGGCTGGGCGGCGACCTTCCTCGCCTCGCCCTTCGCGTCGTACGTCTCGGGCCACACGATGGTCGTCGACGGCGCGAACTGGCAGCGACGCGCGATGCTCATGCCCGAGTTCGTGCCGATCCGCGATCAGATGGGCAAGGGTCCCTTCGACCCGAACCCGCCGAAGAAGAAGTGAGTACGAGGAGCCAGGAGAACCCGATGACCGAACGCCCCGAACTGATGCGCCTCGACCGCGACGGCGAGATCGCCACGATCGTCCTGACGAACCCCGACAAGCTGAACGCGTGGAGCTGGGAATCCGCGCGCCAGATCTCGGCGCTCGCCGACGAGATCCGCTTCGACGACTCGATCCGCTGCGTGATCATGCGCGCGGAAGGCCGCGCCTTCTGCGCCGGCGTCGACCTCGGCATGCCGGAAGACCGGATCACCGGTCGCTCGAGCGCAGAGAAGGTCCGCAACTACTACGAGAAGTTCCGCTGGGTCCACGAGCGCTTCAAGGTCTTCGCGCACCTGCCCCAGCCCGTCCTCGTCGCCGTCCACGGCTACTGCCTCGGCGCGGGCCTCGAGGTCGCCATGATGGGCGACATCCGGATCGCAGCGGACGACGCGAAGTTCGCGCTCCCGGAGCCGAAGGTCGGCGTCTCGATCGACGCCGGTGGCGACCTGCGCCTGTCCCACGAGATCGGCGCGGGCATGACGAAGCTCCTCGCCTTCACGGGCCGAAGGATCGACGCCGAGATGGCCCTCCGGATCGGCATCGTCCAGGAAGTCGTCCCGAAGGACGACCTGCTCACGCACGTGCGCTCGCTCGCGGAGGAGATCTGCGGCAACGCACCGCTGGCCGTCCAGGGCATCAAACGCACGATCAACTACCGCGCGGAGCAAGGGCTGCAGGAGGCCATGCAGTTCGAGGCCTCGAGCGCGGCGGTGCTCTTCACTTCCGACGACATGGCCCTCGGATACAAGGCGATGGCCGCCCGGGAAGACGCCGACTTCGAAGGAAAGTAGGGACGCGCGGGCCCGCGCTCGGCCGGCCCGGAAGGAGCCCCAGATGCCCCTCGACCTCGATGCCCTGCTCGCCCCGGAGCACTGCGCCCTCGTCACCCAGGAGTGCCAGAAGGGCGTCTGCGGTCCGCTCTCGGGCCTCCCCGCCCTCGCCGAAGCCGCGCAGGACGGCATGATCCAGAACGTCGCCGAGCTGACGCGGGTCGGTCGCGCGACCGG
>JAUIMK010000044.1 GCA_030432735.1 bacterium | reverse complement strand
GGACTGCAGCTCACGCTCGACGGATTCGACACGCGGGCGCTGCAGGACCGGGCGGTCGAGATCCTGCAGTTCAAGCTCGACGTGCTCTGGACGATGCTCGACGCGATGTGGATGGCGTACGTCGAGAAGCGACCGCCCTATGCGGGCTGTCCCGAAGCATGACGGAGCGAGTGCGATGAGCCGGCGCGACCGCAGACCCGAGGCGCTCGTCCTCGACGAGGGGGTGCTCCGCGAAGGGCCGGTCTGCGAGATCGGCGGCTCCCTCGCGGTCGAGGCCGCGGGCGGCCTCGTGGTGACGCCCTGGCGCGACCGTTTCCGCGCGGCGGAGATCGGCGAGCTGGAGGTCGCTTCGTCGACCGAGGGCGTGGCCGACGCGACGTTCTCGCAGGTCGTGGTCCACCTCCAGAAGTCCCGGGCCGCGACGGCGGCGGACCTCGCCGAAGCCTGGCGGATCCTCGCGCCGGGCGGGCAGCTGCTCTTCACGGGCACGAACAGCGTGGGCATCACCTCCGCCGTGAAGCGCCTCGCCGGTGTCCTCGACCAGTCGCCGATCGTCGTCACCAATCGCGCCCGCGCCCGGGTGGTCCGCTTCAAGAAGGACGCGGGACCGGGGCCGCAGCGCGAGGAAACGCCTCGCATCGAAGCCCCCTTCGAAGCCCTCGACGGCACGCCCCACACCCTCGTCCTCGAGACCCGCCCCGGCGTCTTCAGCGCGAAGAAGCTCGACACCGGGAGCCGCCTCCTGCTCGACGCCCTGCCCGGCTTCGTCGGCCACAAGCCCCCGAAGCGGATCGTCGATCTCGGCTGCGGCACCGGCGTCCTCGGCCTCGCCGCCGCGACCCTCTATCCCGAAGCGGAGTGCCTGCTCGCGGACGCCGATGCGCGGGCGGTCGCGTGCGCACGCGCGAACGTCGCGGCGCTCGGCCTGGGCGAGCGCTGCCGCGTCGAATGGTGGGACGCGAGAGAGAAGCCGCTCGGCGACCGCTTCGACCTCGCCCTCGTGAATCCCCCTTTCCACCAACACGGGACCGAGGTCGATCTCGGCCCGGCCCTCGCGCTCTTTCGAAGCCTCGCGACCTGGCTCGGTCGAAACGGTCGCGCGCTCGTGGTCGCGAACCGCACGCTCCCCTACGAGCAGGCCCTCGCCGAAGAAGGTCAGGTCGAGACCGTCGCCTCGACCCGCGGCTACAAGCTGCTCTCGCTCAAGAGGAGCGCGCGCTCGTCCTCCGCGAGAGGACGCAGCGCGCCGGGCGCGAGATCCGGCGGTAGGTCGAGGGACGCCACCCGATCACGGTGAAGCGCGGTCACCATCGCGCCCATCGCGCGGAACATGCGCCGCACCTGATGCGTTCGACCTTCGCGAAGCACGAGCGTCGCGCGCCCCTCCCCTTCGAGCTCGAGCTCCGCCGGCCGGGTCGGCGCGTCGTCGCCGACCAGCAGGATCCCGTCGCGACACCGCTCGACGGCATCCTCGGGCAGGCTCCCGCGGTACTCCACCCGGTAGCGCTTGGCGACCTTTCGCGACGGATGGGTCAGCCGATGGATGAAGTCACCGTCCGTCGTGAGGATCAGCAGTCCCGACGTCTCGCGATCGAGACGCCCCGCGATCTTGAGCGATCGACGTCGCAGGCCTTCGTCGAGGAGATCGAAGACCAGCGGTGCCTCCCGTTCGTCGTGACTGCAGGCGACCCCGACCGGCTTGTGCATCACGAAATCCACCCGCGCGAGCGGCGACTCGACGGGATCACCGTCGAGGGTGACGGCCTCGCCCTCGATCCGTCGATCCGCCGCTCGACAGACTTCGCCGTCGACGGAGACCCGGCCCTGCCTGATCAGCGCCCGGGCCTGCTTGCGGGACGCGAGCCCCGCGCGCGAGAGCACCGCGTCGAGGCGCGGTCCTCGCTCCCGTCGCCGCTTCGGATCGTCGGATCGTCTGGAAGTCATGCGGCGCCGATTCTATCGGACGCGATCGACCGCCCGTCCGCAGCGCGGACGGTCGGCAAGAGACCGGCAGGACGGCGACGCCGCCTTTGAAAGCCTGCACGAGACGAGTACACTGCCCGCCCGATTTTCATGCGGACGGGCCGACTCGCCGCACGATCCCGGAAACGATCTCGCTCATGGGCATTCGCGTCTGCAAATTCGGCGGCAGCAGCGTGGCCGACGCCGGCCAGATGCGAAAGGTGCGTGCGATCGTCGAGGCGGAAGACGAGCGCCGCTTCGTCGTGCCGTCGGCGCCGGGCAAACGCAGCGCGGACGACATCAAGGTCACCGACCTCCTCTACCAAGCGAACGAGGCCGCCGCCGCGGGCGAGTCGATCGACCCGCTCTTCGATCTGATCACCGAGCGCTACCGGAAGATCGTCGCGGACCTCGGCCTCGACTTCGACTTCGACCCGGTCCTCGCCGAGGTCCACGACCGGATCGCCGGCGGAGCGGGGCCCGACTACGCCGCGAGTCGCGGCGAGTACCTGAACGGCCTGATCCTCGCGAAGCTGATGGACCGGCCGCTGATCGATCCCGCGACGATGATCCGGTTCGACGCCGAAGGACGTTTCCTCGCCGACGAGACCCAGGAAGCCGTCGCCGAACGCCTCGGCGCGGAGAAGAGCGGCGTCGTTCCCGGCTTCTACGGTGCGCTTCCCGACGGCTCGATCAAGACCTTCTCGCGCGGCGGCTCGGACGTGACCGGCGCGATCGTCGCCCGCGGCGTCGGCGCCTCGGTCTACGAGAACTGGACCGACGTCTCCGGGCTCCTGATGACGGATCCGCGGATCGTCGACTCGCCGCGGACCATCGCCGAGCTCACCTATCGCGAGCTGCGCGAGCTCGCCTACATGGGCGCGACGGTGCTCCACGACGAAGCGATCTTCCCGGTCCGCGAGGCGGGGATCCCGGTCCACATCAAGAACACGAACGCGCCGGACGATCGCGGCACGGTGATCGCCCGCGGCGGCTTCGAGCAGGCGCCGACGGGACGCATCACCGGCATCGCGGGACGCAAGGACTTCACGATCATCGCCCTCGAGAAGACGCTGATGAACGCCGAGATCGGCTTCGGACGGCGGCTGCTCGGCGTCCTCGAGTCCCACGGCCTCTCCTGGGAGCACATTCCGAGCGGGATCGACACGCTCTCGATCGTGCTCAAGAGCGACGCCGTGGAGGGACGACTCGACGACCTGCTCGAATCGATCCGCAGCGAGTGCGCGCCCGACGCCATCGAGGTCAACGCGGGCATCGCGCTGATCGCGACCGTCGGGCGCGGCATGAGTCACGTCCCCGGAACCGCGGCCCGTCTCTTCGGCGCCCTCGCCGCGGCGGGCATCAACATCCGCATGATCGACCAGGGATCGAGCGAGCTGAACATCATCGTCGGCGTCGAGAACGACGACTTCGAGAAGACCGTACGCGTGATCTACGACGCGTTCGCGGACGGGCATTGATCCGCATGCGCTGCGACGCGCTCGTTGGCGAAGACCGATGAGCGCGATGGACGCGACCGCTCCGCTTCCGTGGTCGGCCGCGCCCCGCGCCACCGGGCGCCTCCCCTGGATCGGGCCCGGCCTCTCGCTGCTGAACGACCCGACCGCGTGGTTCCAACGCCAGCGCGAACGCCTCGGCGACACCTACGTCTTCGAGACGTTCGGGTACCGGATCTTCAACGTCTTCTCGCCCGAGGGCGTGAAGAACCTCTGGGCGCTGCCCGAGGCCTCCGCCAGCAAGGGCCTCGGCGATTTCGCGCTGCTCTCGCACAAGGTCCCGGCGGAGCTCTTCGACGGTCGCCGCACCCTTCCGCACGGGCTCTTCGCCCGGGACAACGTCGAGACCTATCTCGAGAACCTCGGCGAGGCGGTCGACCTCGAGCTGACGGAGCTCGGTTCCGCGGGCGAGCTCGAAGCGTTCGCGTTCACGCGGCGGCTCGCGCACCGGATGGGCCTCGCGTCCTGGGGCTCGCCCCTCGCGACGCAGCCCGGACGCCTCGAGAAGCTCGTCCCCGCCTTCGATGCCCTCGACAGCTCGGAATCCTTCGTCCACCCGGCGAAGGGCTTCCTCACCTGGGCGACGGGCAAGCGTCGCGAGAAGGCTGCCCTCGCGGAGATCGAGGCAATCTACCGCGGGATCCTCGCCGAGCGCGACGCGATGCCCGCAGGCGATCGCCACGAGGGCTTCTTCGCCGAGCTGTGCGCGAACTGGGAGGGCGAGCCCGAAGACGTCCGCGCGACCGGGATCGCCCGGGACGTGATGCTCGTGCACATGGGCAGCCAGTCGAACCTCTTCGCGGCGATGGCCTGGACGCTCGTGCACCTGCTCGAACGCCCCGAGTTGCTCGAGCGGGTGCGGTCGGGGGACGAACGACTGCTCGAGCAGTGCGCCCATGAGTCGATCCGCCTGCGCCAACGCTCGATCGTCCTTCGACGGATCCTCGCGCCCTGCGTGATCGAGGACGAACACGCCGCCTATCGTCTGGAGCCCGGTCTCTTCCTCGCGACCATGCTCTCGGTCACGAACGTCCGAAGCGTCCCCGGGCTCGATCGATTCGATCCGGAGCACTACGCGAAGGGCGCGATGTTCGCGCGCCAGGGGGAGCTGCCGGCCCGGGAGCTCGTCACGACCTTCGGTCACGGCGCCCACTACTGCCCTGCCGCGCGCTTCTCGATCCGCGCCATCTGCCTCGCGACGAAGGCGCTCGTCGATCGCTTCGACCTCGAGCCGCGCTTCCGCGATCCGAAGCCCCGGCGCCGCCAGATCGGAGGCGTCTCGCGCGCCGACCGGCCGTGCCGGATCGCCTACCGCGCAGATCCCTGATTCACGAAGGCGGCGTTCCCTGCCCTGCGGCGCTCGACCGGACGCGGCTCGCGCCCGCCGCCCTCCGGAACGAGAAGCGCCGCCCACCCCGCACGGTGGACGGCGCCCGCCTCCCTCGAGTGGGTGGCGTCCGGGGATGTCGGACCCGATCTACTCGTCGACGGCGGTGCCGATCAGCGTGGGCTCGATCCCGCCGATGTCGAGGGAAGGCACGTTGGCGTTGCCCGTGAAGTCGCCCCCGATCGCGATCAGCGCGCCTTCGCCCTCGTCCTCCTGATCCGCATCGATGGCGTCGCCGTCGTTGCCCTGGATCAGCGTCTGCAGGAAGATGCCGAAAAAGCTGCCCTCGCCCTCCTCCGTGAGGTCGACGCCGTCCTGGCTCAGGCTGTCGTCGAAGCTCGACCGACTGACCTTCACGAAGACGTTCCCCGCGTCCTCCTCGTCGATCTTGAAGCCTTCGTCCTCGTTCGCGCTCGAGTCGGTGCCGCGCACGATCACGACGACGTCCCCGTCGCCCGCCTCGTCGAGGTCGAGCCCCTCGTCGCGGTTGTCGCGGATCGAGAGGCCGATCAGCACCGCCTCGAGGGAGCCCTCGCCCGCTTCGTCGATGTCGAGGCCGTCGTCGAGATCGTCGGTCCCGGTCTCGCCGTTCCCGTGGATCCGGGTCGCCGCCGCGAAGAGGGACACACCGCCGGCGCCGGTGTCGTCGAGCTCGATGCCGTCGGCGAGGTTGCCGTCGATCGTCGAGAAGACGACCGAGCCGCGGATGCCGCCGTCGCCGCCGTCGTCGACCCGGATGCCGTCGAAGTCGGCGGGGCAACCGGTCAATACGGTCTCGCCGTCCTGCTCGAAGGGCGTGCCGGTGTTGAAGCCGCCCGCGAGGGTGCCGTTGTTCGTGATCGTGGAGCCCCAGACGGAAATGTCCATGCTCGCCGCCGGGTCCACCGGATGCGGGTCGACGCAGTCGGGGTGGAGGACGTCGTCGGTGTTGAAGCCCGTCGTCGTCTGGCCGTCGAAGAACACGCCGTGGAAGCGGGCGCGATCGACGGTGACGTTCTCGAGGATCAGCTTCACGGTCCCCTCGGCGTCCGCCGGCAGGAACACGCCGATCCCGTTGTTCGGGCTGTCATGGAAGCCCAGCTGTTTGATCCGGAGATCCGCTCCGCCCGTGGACGCAAAGAGCCCGCCGTTCCAGGTGGGCGCCGGAACCGCGTTCTCGGACGCCGTCACGGTCGAGCCGCGACCGACGAGCGCGAGCCCCTGGGCGCCGGTGTAGGTCACGTCCGAGTCGACCACCACGTCGAGCCCGCGCTTGAAGACGATCTTGCGAATCGCGGCGTCGGCGTTCGCGGCTTCGACCGCGGCCCGGAAGGAGCCGGGGCCGTCGTCGGCCTCCGTGGTCACGCGGATCATTCCCGCAGCGAAGCCCGTCGAGGCCGCCAGCGTCGTCGCCATCGCGACCGCGGCACCCGTCCTCGCGAGATCGAACCGAAACTTCGAGAGCATGCGTCTTCTCCTCCAACGCGGTTGTGTGGAGGCGGACGCTACGCGGCTGCGGCGGCAGGCCCGTGTCGGAGGCGTGCCACGATTGCACGATTCTGCGACGGGCTCGTGCGAGTCGGTGGCACACGCGTGACCGGGACACCCCCTCCCTTCACGCGAACGCAACGAACGGCGTCACGGGACCGTGAACGCCCTTCACACGAAGCCTGCGCTCAATCGGCGCGAAGCCGCTCCGCGAAGAAGCGCATCACGCGCTCGAGCGCCGCCTTCGTCGGGTGCCCTTCCTCGTCGATCAGGTGGCGGGTGACGACGCTGTGGGCCTCGGACGGATTGCCGTGCGGGTTGCCTTTGGACGAGTCGATCTCGACCCCCTCGAAACCGTCGCCGAGCTCCCGCCGGAGGGACTCGAAGCGCTCCGGTGGGCACATCGGGTCGCCGGTGAAGCGCAGTCCCAGGACCTTGCAGCCCTGCTCGTCGACGCGCTTCTTCACCGCCTCGAGATCGGCATCGGAGAGGTGGAGTGCCCTGCGGCGTTCCGCACCGATCGGAAAGGGCAGCGACGGCTGTGAGAGGACCGGCGCCATCACCGACTCGTCGACCATCATCGCGAGACCGAAGTTGCCCGTCAGGCACATGCCGATGCACCCGACACCGGGACCGCCGCACTCTTCGTGCGCCCGGCGAGCGAGAGCGCGCAGCCAGATCGTGATCGGGCTCGAGCTGCGGCTCGCCAGGACGTGGAACTCGCGCGCGATGCACGCGCGTGCCATCGACTTGAGCGCGTACGCGTTCGAGAAGGGTTTGCCGGGCGTGCCGATCAGATCCGGCAGGTAGACCCGATAGCCCGCGTCGACGAGACGATCCGCGAACTCGATCACCGCGTCGTAGATCCCGGGGATCTCGGTCATCACGATGATGCCGGGACCTTCGCCGCGGACGAAGACGTCGCGGGTGGTCCCCTCGTGGGTGAACGGAGTCGTCTCGTAGCGCTCGAGCATGCGCAAAATCCTAATTCAGCCCCGCGGCCTGCGGAAGGATTCGGGGATTCCGCATGAGAAGCACCCGCTAGATCCCCGCCCCGACGAGCATTCTCGTGCGAGCCCCGGGGCCTCCGCCTATCCTATTGCCATGCAGGGATACCGCAGCCGCACATCGACCTTTGGACGCAACATGTCGGGCGCACGGGCGCTCTGGCGTGCGACCGGGATGACCGACCAGGACTTCACGAAGCCGATCATCGCGATCGCCAATTCGTTCACCCAGTTCGTCCCCGGGCACGTCCATCTTCACGACGTCGGACAGAAGGTGAAGTCGGTCATCGACGGAGCCGGCGGTTGGGGCGTCGAGTTCAACACGATCGCCGTCGACGACGGGATCGCGATGGGCCACGACGGGATGCTCTATTCCCTGCCCTCCCGCGACCTGATCGCCGACAGCGTCGAGTACATGGTGAACGCGCACTGTGCCGACGCGCTCATCTGCATCTCGAACTGCGACAAGATCACGCCGGGCATGCTGCTGGCGACGATGCGGCTGAACGTCCCGACGATCTTCGTCTCGGGCGGGCCGATGGAAGCGGGAAAGATCGCGGGGACCCACGACCGCGCGGGCCGCAAGCTCGACCTGATCGATCCGATGATCGCGGCCGGTGACGACGCCGTCTCCGACGAAGAGCTGCTCGAGATGGAACGCTCCGCGTGCCCGACCTGCGGCTCCTGCTCCGGCATGTTCACCGCGAACAGCATGAACTGCCTGAACGAGGCGATCGGCCTCGCGCTCCCGGGCAACGGCACGATCGTCGCGACCCACAAGCGACGCTGGGAGCTCTTCGAGCGCGCCGCGAAGCGAATCGTCGAGATGGCGAAGCAGCACTACGTCGAAGGCGACGACTCCGTCCTGCCGCGATCGATCGCCACCTTCGAGGCCTTCGAGAACGCGATGGCTCTCGATATCGCGATGGGCGGCTCGACGAACACGATCCTCCATCTGCTGGGGATCGCGCAGGAGGCGGGCGTCGACTACACGATGGCCGACATGGATCGCCTCTCCCGGCGGGTCCCGAACCTGTGCAAGGTCGCCCCCGCGACCGAGAAGTACCACGTCGAAGACGTGCATCGCGCCGGCGGCATCTTCACGATCCTGGGCGAGCTCGACCGCGGCGGGCTGATCCACCGGGACGTGCACACGGTCCACGCGAAGACCCTCGGCGAGGCCATCGACGCGAACGACATCCGACGCCCGACGGCGGCGGACACGGCGAAGGCCTACGCCCTCGCCGCCCCCGGCGGCGTCCGGACGAACGAGGGCTTCTCCCAGGACAAGTATTTCGATTCCACGGACGACGACGCCGAGAACGGCTGCATCCGCAACATGGAGAACGCCTACTCGACCGAGGGTGGCCTCGCGATCCTCTTCGGCAACATCGCCCTGGACGGCTGCGTCGTGAAGACCGCCGGCGTCGACGAGTCGATCTGGCGATTCGAGGGGCCCTGCCGGGTCTTCCACTCCCAGGACACCGCCTGCGACGCGATCCTGAACGGGGAGATCAAGGAAGGCGACGTCGTCGTGATCGTCTACGAAGGACCGAAGGGCGGTCCCGGAATGCAGGAGATGCTCTACCCGACGTCGTACCTGAAGTCGAAGAAGCTCGGGAAGGCCTGCGCGCTGATCACCGACGGACGCTTCAGCGGCGGGACGTCCGGTCTCTCGATCGGCCACGTCTCACCCGAGGCGGCGGAAGGCGGCGCGATCGGCCTCGTCGAAGAGGGCGATCGGATCCGCATCGACATCCCGAACCGCTCGATCGACCTGCTCGTGGACGAGGCGACTCTCGCGAAGCGACGCGCGGCGATGAACGAGCGGGGCGACGCGGCCTTCACGCCGAACCGCAAGCGCGAGGTCTCGCAGGCGCTCAAGGCCTACGGAATGATGGCGACGAGCGCGGCCAGGGGCGCCGTCCGGGACGTGGGCCAGCTCGTCGAGCGTCACAAGCTCTGATCCGGCTGGTGCGGCGGCCCACCCCTTGAAGCAGGCGACCGATCGCAAGCGCGTCGTCCTCGTGGGCGGGGGCCATGCCCACGTGCAGGTCCTCCGGCGCTGGGCGATGGATCCGCCGGAAGGCATCCGCCCGATCGTCGTCCTCGACCGCGCCGTCGCGGTCTACTCGGGGATGGTCCCGGGCTTCGTCGCCGGCGACTATCACGCGGCCGAGCTCGAGATCGACGTCGTGCCCCTCGCCCGCCGCGCCGGCGCCGGCGTCGTGCTCTCGCCCGCCCTCGACCTCGACCCCGTTCGTCACGAGCTCCAGGTCGAAGGACGCCCCCCGATCCACTTCGACCTCGTGAGCATCGACGTCGGCTCGACGGTGCGCGGCCTCGACCTCCCCGGCGTACGCGACCATGCGCTCGCCACGCGCCCGATCGGACGCTTCGTCCGCGAGGTCGAGCAGCGAGCGGCGGACCTGGCCGGACTCGGCCACCGTCCGCGTGTCCTGCTCGTCGGCGCGGGCGCGGCGGGAGTGGAGCTCGCCTTCACCCTCGACACGCGCCTGCGAGGGGCGGACCTCGACCCGGCGCTGGTCCTGCTGACGAGCGACGACGCGCCGCTCGAGGGCGCCGCCCGAGCGGCGCGGGCGGCGATCGAACGGGAGGCCCGGGGTCGCGGGATCGAGATCCGTACGAACCTGCGCGTGCTGCGCGTCGACGCGAACGCGATCGTCTGCGAGGACACCTCGACGCACGCACCGAGCGAGCCGGTCACGATTCCTGCGGACCTCGTCGTCTGGGCGACGGGCGCCGCGCCGGTCGACTTTCCGGCCCAAGAAGGGATTTCTCGGCTCGCGACCGATGACCGCGGCTTCCTGCTCGTCCGAGACACGCTCCAGGCCGAGGGCCACGACGACGTCTTCGCCGCCGGCGACTGCGCGCGCCTGTCGAATCATCCGTGGGTCCCGCGCGCCGGCGTCTACGCGGTCCGCCAGGGCCCCTTCCTCGAGCACAACCTGCGGGCGCGCATCGAGGGCCGACCGCTGCGCGCCTATCGACCGCAGCGCGACTTCCTCTCGCTCCTGAACCTGGGTGGCGGACGCGCCCTCGGCGCGAAATGGGGCGTCGCTCTCCGCGGCGAAGGCGTTTTCCGCCTGAAGGACTGGATCGACCGTCGCTTCATGGACCGCTTCCAGATCCTCGACGAGCACGGCCGGGTGCGCGCATCGAACGCGACGCTCGGCGCGATGGGCGGTGACGAAGAGGAGATGGCGTGCGGTGGCTGTGCAGCGAAGCTCGGGGCCGACCCCTTGTCCGCCGCCCTCGCCGCGCTGCCGAAGCCGCCCGCGGACGAGAGCGTGGTGCTCGGCCTCGACGCGCGAGACGACGTCGCCGCGACGCGAAGCGAGGGCGGCGGAACGACGCTGCACAACGTCGACGTGATCCGCTCTTTCTGCGATGACCCCTGGCTGGTCGGGCGCGTGGCCGCCGTCAACGCCCTCTCGGATCTCCACGCCAAGGGCGGTCGCCCCCGTCACGCCCAGGCCATCATCGGTCTGCCCGAGCTTCCCGCCTCCGCGGCGCGCGAAGAGCTCTTCCAGACCCTCTCGGGCATCCGCTCGATCCTCGATCCCCTCGGCGTCTCGCTCCTCGGGGGCCACACGACGATCGGCGACGAGCTCACCGTCGGCCTCGCCGTCTCGGGCGACGGCCCCGCTCCGGACGCGCTGCTCCGCCAGGCCGGCGCGCAGGCGGGCGACCGGCTCCTGCTCACCCAGCCGATCGGTACCGGCGTCGTCCTCGCCGCGGACATGCAGGGGCGCGCGTCCGGCGCGCAGGTCGCGGCGGCGCACGCGGCGATGCAACACAGCAACGACGTCGCCGGCCGGATCGCGCGGTCGAGCGAAGCCACCCACGCCGCAACCGACGTGACCGGGTTCGGCCTCGCGGGACACCTCCTGTCGCTCCTCGACGAGGGACGCCTCGACGTTCGCCTCGATCGCCGCGTCGTGCCCCTGCTGCCCGGCGCGCGGGCGCTCTGGGATTCCGGGCTCCGATCCACGGCGCATCCCGCGAACCGGGAGGCCTTCGCGCCGCGGATTCGCGGCGCCGGCGAAGCCGACGAGGCCTGGCTCTTCGATCCCCAGACCGCGGGCGGACTGCTGCTCGCGGTCGCGGAGGACACGGTCGGCTCGCTGATCGAGGCTTTCGAATCGGCCGGAGAGCCACGGATCGTGGCGATCGGCCGATTCGTTCCCGCCTCGGGAAGCCGCCCTGCGATCGAGGTCGTCGACGGCGCCGATTGACCGGCGATCGCCCCTGCGAAAGCCCGTTCCCGCTACAATCGCGCGCCATGAAGGGCATCCAGCAGGACAATCTCGAGCGCTACTTCGCGGAGCACATCCCGGGCGTCGAGCCGCCGCTCCGCTTCGAGATGATCGTCGGCGGTCACTCGAACCTCACCTACCTCGTCGAGGACGTGAAGGGCCGGAAGATGGTCCTTCGCCGGCCGCCGCTCGGCATGGTCCTCGCGACGGCGCACGACATGTCCCGGGAGCACCGCATCCTCGCCGGTCTCGGCGACAGCGCCGTCCCCGTGGCGCCGGTGCTCGCGCTCTGCGAGGACGAGACGGTGAACGACGCGCCCTTCTACGTCATGGAATTCGTCGAGGGCGATGTCCTCACGAGCCCGGCGCAGACCGCCGAGGTCGTCCCCGAGGACGAACGGGAAGCGCTCGGGATGCACATCATCGAGACCCTCGCCCACCTCCACAGGATCGAGCCCGACGACGTGGGTCTCGGCGACCTCGGCCGGCGCGAGGCCTACCTGGCCCGCCAGCTCAAGCGCTGGAAGGGGCAGTGGGAGAAGTCGAAGACCCGCGAGCTCGCGAGCATGGAGGAAGCCCACGCGCTCCTCGAGTCGAAGATGCCGGAGCAGGAAGGCGCGTCGATCGTCCACGGCGACTACCGCATGGGCAATTTCCTGTCGGACGGCGCGAACGGGAAGATCGCGGCGGTGCTCGACTGGGAGCTCTGCACCCTGGGCGACCCGATGGCCGACGTCGGCTACCTGATGAACGACTGGAACGGACCGGGCGACGACCGCCCGACGGCGAGCGGGACCGGCGAGTCGGCGATCTCCTGCGGCGGCTTCCCGAGTCGGGAGGCGATGCTCGCCCGCTACGAGGCGCTCACCGGCCGCAGCACCGCCGGCGTCGACTACTACCGCGCCTTCCAGTACTGGCGCCTCGCCGCGATCGTCGAGGGCGTCCTCGCCCGCTACCTGAAGGGCGTGATGGGCGACGGCGGCGACACGGAGCGATTCCGCCGCCAGGTCGATGCCCTCGCCGAAGCCGCCGTCGAGCTCGCCAGCTCAGACGCGCTCTAGGAGCCCTGCGATGCGCGTCGCCTTCTCCGCTGCCGTTTCGCTCGGACTGATCCTCTTCGGCGTCTGGATCGGAAGCCTCGTATTCTCGGTCCCGTCGCCGGCGGTCGCGGAGCCGGATCGGCCGATCGTCGCCGCGCCGGAAGCGCCCGGGCTCGCCCCGCGTGCGCCGCTCCCGCTGCCGGCCGCGGAGTCCGAGGCGCTGCTCGAGAACGAGCGCAACACGATGGACGTGTTCCGGCGCGCCGACCCGTCGGTCGTGTTCGTCACGAACAACGGGCTGCGCCGGGACTTCTTCTCGATGAACGTGACGGAGGTTC
The DNA here is from genome assembly GCA_030432735.1 of bacterium. Lineage (GTDB taxonomy): Bacteria > Myxococcota_A > UBA9160 > UBA9160 > UBA4427 > UBA4427. The sequence continues at coordinate 9,360 of JAUIMK010000044.1, read as the reverse complement.
CGCAGGGCGCCGGCTCCGGCTTCCTCTGGGACGAGCACGGCCACGTCGTCACGAACTTCCACGTCCTCGAAGGCGGCCAGACCTTCTCGATCACCCTGCCGACCGGCGTCACCCGGGAGGCGCGCGTGGTCGGCGTCGAGCCGCGCAAGGATCTCGCCGTCCTCCACTTCGACACCGAAGGCCTCGACCTCCAGCCGCTTCCGATCGGGTCCAGCGCGAGCCTCTCCGTCGGACAGAAGGTGCTCGCCATCGGCAATCCCTTCGGCCTCGACCGGACCCTCACGACCGGGATCATCAGTGCCCTCGGCCGCGAGTTCCCGACCCAGGGTGGGTTCGTGATCGAGGACGTGATCCAGACGGACGCCTCGATCAATCCGGGCAACTCCGGGGGGCCCCTGCTCGATTCCCGCGGACGGGTGATCGGGGTGAACACGGCGATCTACAGCCCGAGCGGCGCGAGCGCGGGCATCGGATTCGCGATCCCCGTCGACACCGTTCGCCGGATCGTCCCGCAGCTGATCCGCTACGGACAGGTCCGCCGGGTGGGCCTCGGCGTCGGCGTGCTCCGCGATCACATCGTCCGCAGCTGGGGGGTCGCGGGCGTCGGCGTCTACACCGTGCCGCCCGGCAGCGAGGCCGCCCGGGCGGGACTGCGAAGCCTGAAGGCCGATCGCTACGACCGCGTCCTCTCCGTCGACATCATCGTCGCGATCGACGGCCAACCGATCGACGGTTACGCAGGGCTCGCGAACGTACTCGACGGGCGCGAGCCGGGCGAGACCGTCACGGTGTCGGTGCTGCGAGACGGTGAGACGATCGAGATCGAGCTGCGGCTCCAGGAACTTCCTGGCGATCGCTAGTCGCCGGAAGCGCGGCGCGGAGACGTCAACGTTGACCCAGCGCGAAGCCTTCGTCGCCGTCGTCGTCGCCTTCCTCGTCGGAGGCCTCGCCGCCAGCTCGTTGCGATCGGCGCGCGAGGGGACGGGCCTCGGAGACGCGGCGGGCGCAGGCGCTCCCGCACTCCGCTGGCGCGTGACCAGCGCGTTCGGGACCCACCTGCCGGCCCTCGGCGACAACGCGCTGGAGGTCGCCGCCCGCCTCGAGACCGCGACCGCCGGGCGGATCGCGTGGACCGTCGACGACCCCGGCGAAGTCGTCCCGGCCTTCGCGATCGTCGAAGCCGTGAGCCACGGCAAGATCGAAGCCGGCTACACCTGGCTCGGCTACGACCAGGGGCGGCTTCCGGTCTCCGTGCTCTTCGGCGCCGTGCCCTTCGGCATGACGCCCTGGGAGTACACCGCGTGGTGGGTCGGCGGCGGCGGGGCGGAGCTGGCGCGCGAGATCTATCGCCCGCTCGGGGTCGAACCGATCCTCTGCGGCATGATCGGTCCGGAGACCGCGGGCTGGTTCCGGCGCGAGGTCGACCGGCCCGAGGACCTCGCCGGGCTCAAGATCCGCTTCGCGGGACTCGGCGGGCGCGTGCTCCAGCGGCTCGGGGCGTCGGTGACGATGATGCCCGGCGGCGAGCTCTTCCAGGCGCTCGAGAAGGGGGCGATCGACGCGACGGAATACTCGCTGCCTGCGGTCGACGAGCGCCTCGGCTTCGACCGGGTCGCGCATTTCAACTACTTCCCGGGCTGGCATCAACCCCATACGACCTTCCATCTGGTCGTCCATGCACCGACCTGGAACGCGCTACCGGAGGCCGACCGCGCGCTGATCGAGCTCGCCTGCGGCAACGGCGTCTACCGGAACTTCGCCCGGGCCGAGGCGAGCCAGGGGGCCGCGATCGAGGCGCTCGCCCGTAAGGGCATCGAGACGCGATCGCTCGCCCCCTCCCTGCTCGCGATCCTGGAGGAGGCCTCGGACGCGGTGCTCGAGGAGGAAGCGGACGCGGACGCCGAGTTCGCTCGCGTCCTCGCCCACCAGCGCGCGTTCCGGGAGCGTTATGCGAAATGGCGCGCCCTGGCCTACCCCGAGGCCGGACAGGGGTCGACCGATGGCGGCTGACCCGTCTCCGCCGGAGATCGAGCCGGCCCCGCCGACCGGGCCCGACCGCCTCCTCGACCGGATCGGCGACGCGATCTCGTGGATCTGGCTCGCGCTGATCGCGGTGATCGTCTCGGCGGTCTTCCTTCGCTTCGTGTTCGGCGTGGGGCTGATCCAGCTCGAGGAGCTCCAGTGGCACCTCTACGCCGTCGGCTTCCTCGCCGGCATCGTCGGCTGCGTCGTCCACGATCGCCACGTGCGCGTCGACGTCTTCCGCGAGCGGATGGCACCCCGAACGCGCGACTGGGTGGACCTCTACGGCCTGCTCCTCTTCCAGCTCCCCCTCGTCGTCCTGGTCCTGTGGAGCGCCCTGCCCCTCGTCGTCGAGAGCTTCGCCACCAGCGAGAAATCCTCCTCCGCCGGCGGGCTGCCCCATCGCTTCATCCTGAAGGCCGTGCTCCCCCTCGCCTTCGTCGGGCTCGGCGTCGCGACGCTCACCCGACTCCGCCGGGCATTCCGCGCGCTCTTCCCGGGAACGCACGAATGAGCGTCCGCGAGTGGCTCGCGGTCGCGATGTTCGTGGCGTTCGTCCTGGGCATCCTGTCGGGCTTCCCGGTCGCCTGGGTGCTCGGCGGCGTCGCGATCCTCTTCACGGCGATCGCGATCGTCGTCGAACGCGACTTCGGCGTCTTCACGGGGGTCGACTGGAGCTATGCGTCCCTCGTGGCGGAACGCATCTTCGACCTGATGGACAACTGGGTGCTGGTCGCGCTGCCCATGTTCGTCTGTATGGGCCTGCTCCTCGATCGCGCCGGGATTGCCGCCGACCTCATGCGCGACGTGTCGCGCCTCTTCGGCCGCGTGCGCGGCGGACTCGCGGTGACCGTCGCGCTGATCGGCGTCGTCCTCGCGGCGAGCACGGGCATCATCGGCGCGAGCGTGGTCCTGCTCGCGCTGCTGGGACTCCCGCCGATGCTCGAGGCCCGCTACTCGCCGACCTATGCCGCCGGCACCGTCTGCGCCGTCGGCACCCTCGGCATCCTGATCCCCCCGAGCATCATGCTCGTACTGATGGCGGATCGCCTCGCCATGTCGGTCGGGGATCTCTTCCTGGGCGCGATGATTCCCGGGCTCCTGCTGGCGTCCCTCTACGTGGTCTTCCTCGTCGCCTGGCCCGCGCTTCGCCCCGAGGTGGCGCCGGCGCCGGAAGACGCCGAAGCCGTCGAGCTCCCCCTCGTCGTCTCGGTCCTCCGGGACATCGTTCCCGCCGCCGCGCTGATCCTCACGGTCCTCGGGAGCATCTTCTTCGGCGTGGCGACGCCGACCGAAGCGTCCGGCGTCGGCGCCTTCGGTGCGCTCTGCCTCGCCGCCTGGCGCGGCCGGCTGGGCCGCAGCGTCCTCCAGGACGTGCTCCGCGAGACGAGCCTCACGACCGGCTATCTCTTCGGCATCTTCGTCGGCGCGTCGGCCTTCGCCCTCGTCCTGCGCGGACTCGGCGGCGACGAGCTGATCGCCCGTGGCCTCATGAGTCTCCCCTTCGGCCCGAACGGCGTCGTCCTCTCGATCCTCTTCGTGACCTTCCTGCTCGGCTTCTTCCTCGACTGGATCGAGATCACCTTCATCGTGCTCCCCCTCGTCGCGCCCGTCGTCGTCGAGCTCGGCTTCGACCTCGTCTGGTTCACCGTGCTCTTCGCCGTCTGCCTCCAGACCTCCTTCCTGACGCCGCCCGTCGGCTTCGCCCTCTTCTATGTGAAGGGCGTGGCACCGCCGGAGATCGATGTGCGGACGCTCTACGTCGGGATCCTGCCTTTCGTGGGCTTGCAGCTGATCGGCCTCGCCCTCATCTTTGTGTGGCCGGAGCTCGCGACCTGGCTCCCGGAGCAGGCCTACGGCGAATCGCCCTGAGCCGGGTTCCGGCACGGGCGAAGCGGGGCAAGGGGGAAACATGGGCGATGGATCGACGCGAGCGCGACGGCACGTTCTTCGGGCGCGGCGGCCCTCTCCTCGGGCGAGACGGCACATCCATCGGGCGAGACGGCACATCCATCGGGCGCAACGGCACATCGGCGTCGCGGTCGTCCTCCTCGGCGGGCTCCTGCTCGCGAGCTGCGAGCGAACGCCGTCGAAGTCCGACTACGTGAGCGCCCAGGTGACGGCGCTCTGCGAGGGACAGACCGGAGACGAGCTCCGGGCCTGCCGGATCGCGGTGATCAAGCAGTTCAAGGACACGCCGCTCGAGGAGATGCAGCGGCGCTTCCCGCCGCCCGAGCCGCGCCCACGCCCCAGCTGCGGCATCTAGACGACATCCCGATCGCGCTCAGTTCCGGACGCGGTCCTTCGGCACGTAGGCGCCGTCCTCGAAGCGGTCGAAGACGAGGTCGAGCTGGGGGTGGCGACAGGGGCCGTGCGCGCCGTCGGGGACGAGATTCTGCTCGGACACGTAGGCCACGTAGGTGGAGTCGTCCGTCTCGGCGAAGAGGTGGTAGTAGGGCTGGTCCTTCGCCGGCCGGACCTCCTCGGGGATCGACCGCCACCATTCCTCGGTGTGGTCGAAGCGCGGGTCGACGTCGAAGACCACGCCGCGGAAGGGTCGGAAGCGATGGGCAACGACCTCGCCGATTCCGAACTTCGCTTCCCGCATGCCACGCTCTCCCGATCCGCCGGGCGCGCGCCCGCCGACGATCACGAGGATAGCTCTTCGACCCTCGCGGCGTCGGGACCGCAGGCCTGCTAGTCCTCTTTGCATGCCGCGCACCCTGATCCTCATGCGCCACGCGAAGCAGAGCGCGCTCGCCGCGAGCGATCACGAGCGTCCGCTGACCGACGAGGGACGCGATGCGGCCCACCGGGTCGGCGAGGCGCTCCGGCGCGACGGACTCGTCCCGGATCACACCCTCTCGTCGACGGCGTTGCGGTGCCAAGAGACATGGGAATGCGTCTCGGCGGCCTTCGACGCGGCGCGGGCAGCGACCTTCGAGCCGAGCCTCTACAACGCGAGCGCCGACGGGCTGCTCGACGCGGTCGCGGGGGTCGGCGAGGACGTCGACACGCTCCTCGTCCTGGCCCACAACCCCGGGATCAGCGTGCTCGCCCTCGACCTCGCCGGCAGCGACCGGGCGGCCCTCGACGCCCTGCGCGCCGGCTTCACGCCCGCCTCCACGGCACGCTTCGAGGTCGACGGTCCGTGGTCGGCAGTCTCCGCGCGAACCGCACGCTTCGTCCGTTTCGATCCGGTCTGACCCGACAGGAGGATGCTTCCATGACCGTTCCGTTCTGGTGCCTCGTCTTCATCATGTTCCTTCCGATCCCGATGGCGCTCACGGGCTTCGCGCTCCGCGCGCGGACCCTCGGCCACGCGGACAACAAGACGCCGCGCAGCCAGATCCGGCAGCTCGAAGGGTTCCCCGCCCGGCTCTACGGGGCGCAGGAGAACAGCTGGGAGGCGACGATCCTCTTCGCGACGACGGTGACGATGACCCATCTCGCGGGGCTCGATCCGGCCGAGGCGGCACCCTGGGCGATCGCCTTCGTCGTGCTGCGGCTCGTCTACATCGCGCTCTACCTGCTGGACCTCGACCTCCTTCGGTCGGCGGTCTTCGGCGGCACGATGATCTGTCTGGTCGGGATGATCGCGAAGGCCGCCTGAGAACGGCGCCGGCGCGCCCCGCGGTCGCCGCTCAGTCGGCGGCGGTCCAGCCGCGAAGGTCGATCGCCCATTCGTCGACGATCTCCTCGCCGTCTGCCACGTAGAGACGGTCGTGGTACGCGAGGGTCGGATCGACGTGGGCCGGCACGAGACGGATCCGGTCGCCCACCGCCGGCTTCGCGCCGAGCTCCCAGTCGATCGGCGAGGGCGCGGTGTCGTCCTCCGCCCGACCGGGCACGAAGGTCACGTGCTCGTCCGAGCAGAAGAGGACGCGACCGCCCGGGAGGGCCGGGTTTCCGTGATCCATGCCGAAGGCCTTCAGCCCCGCGTCGCCGATCGCATAGCCCGCCCCCGCCGGCGCGACGGACACGACCGTCGAGAGCACGAAGAACGCCTGCTCGAACGGGAGATCGAGGGTCGCGTAGGCGGTATCCATCAAGGCGTAGGAGCCCGCCTGGATCTCGTTCGCCCAGGGGTTGCAGTCCCAGGTGCCGGTCCCGCCGGCGGAGATGACCTCGCCGCCCACGTCGGCGTGGGCCGCGACGAGCTGCTCCATGCTCGCGCGACACCCTGCCTCGCGCGCGGCGCGATCCGGATTGCCGACGACGTGCCCCTCGTACCCCATGACGCCACGCACGACGAGCCCGGCGGCCCGTGCCCGCTCGGCGAGCCGTCCTGCGTCGTCCGGTGCACAGCCGCAGCGCGGCAGCCCCACGTTCACGTCGATCAACACCTCGCCGACCCCGCCCTTCGCCGCCGCTGCGATCGTCTCGTCGGAGTCGACGGCGACGGTGACCCGCGCCCCCGTGGCAGCGACCGCGCCCAATCGGGTCGCATCGAGCACCTCGTTGGCCAGCAGCAGATCGTCCCCGAGCCCCGCCTCCGCCATTCCCTCGATCTCACGGATCGTCGCGGCACAGAAGCTCCGGTGCCCCTGCGCCGCCTGACGTCGCGCGAGGGCCGTGCACTTGTGCGCCTTCACGTGCGGACGGAGCGCCGCTCCCGGGTGGGCCTTCGCCATCGTCGCCAGGTTCGCTTCGAGGCGCGCGGCGTCGAGGACGAGCGCGGGGGTGGGCAGATCCTCGATCCTCGTCACGGCGCCTCCCGAGGCGCGATTCCCGACCGAGCTGCGCCCACGGCGAGAATCGCAGAATCCTCGCGGATCGGCCGCCGCGCCCGCCGACCGCGCGTCCCGAGGTCGTGAACGGGACCCGCGGAGCCCCCGGCTCAGCGGAAGCCCCGCGGAGCTCGAGGGCCCGACGGGGCGCGTGACGGAGCGCACGGGCGGGGCATTTGCTACTCCGAAAAGGGACACGCGCCCGACGAGAACCGTCCCTCCGACCCCTTCCGAAACCAGGAGTCCCCATGTCCAATCCCGTCACGACCCTCCCGAACGCCAGCGAACCCGAAGAAGATCGCCCGGAGCTCGAGGTGGACGAGCTCGAGACCGAGGCCGCCGCCGAGACCGAGACCGAGGCGGACGACGACGCTTCCGCCGATGCCCCGGAAGAGACCGCGGACGCGGACGGCGAGACGACGGACGAAGACGAGAAGCCGTCCCGAGGCGGATCGGGTCTGCTGATCCTCCTCCTGGCGGGGCTGCTCCTCGGCTCGGTCGCCATCAACCTCAAGCAGTCCCGGGACGTGTCGACCCTCGAGGCCCGGAGCTCCGAGTACGAGCAGGCCCTCGCGGCGGCGGTCGAGCGGATCGACTCCGAGACGGCCCGCGCCGACGGAGCCGAAGCCGCCCTCGACCGCGTCGACAGCGCCGTCGACCTGGTCAACGAACGCGTGCTCGGCCTCCAGGAAGCGCTCGACGGTCTCCGCGAAGCGACGCTTCGGTAGCAACGCCGACACGGGGCGATTCGCCGCCGGCGGGCGCTGCTCCGCCTCGCGTGGGCGTCGTCAGTAGAAGCGGTACTCGCTCATCGGGTGGGAATCGACCTTCTGCATGTCGAGGAAGGCATCGCAGCTCTCGACCATCTGCTCGAGGTGGTCCCGGTACTTCGCGTCGTCGCCGACGGCATCGTAGAAGGCCTGCGGATCCTCGAGGGCCGCGAGCGGAAAGCCCTCCTCGACGATCCCGCCCCAGGGCGGTGCGCCGTCGGTGAGCGGGCGGACGACCTCGTTGCGCACGTAGGAGAACGTCGACTGGACGGCGATCGCGACGTCGCGGTGGACCTGCTCCCAGGTCGTGACGAAGGTGTGCGGGTCGACGCCGGGCTTGGGCTCGATGCAGCCGACCAGGCTGAAGCCGGGCATGCGCTTGCCCACGCCGCCTTCCGGCGTGCTCGTCCGGAGCGGGTGGGACTCGACGACCAGATAGCCCGCGAGGCGGTCACAGGCCGAGCCCAGCACGGCTTCCGCGGGCGCCCGGTCCTGACAGCACTCGAGCCAGAAGGTCACGAGGGCATCGGGCCGGTGCGCGCCGAGATGGAGTCCTTCGCCGCGATCGACGTCGGAGTCCGTCACGCTGACCTTGAGCTGCGTCGCCTCCGCGTCGGCGAGCGCTCCGGGAAGCGCCGCGAGGAGGCGGTCGCGAAAACCGTCGGCGGACAGGGTGGGATCGTCGTTCCAGAGCAGGTAGGCGAGCTTTTCCATGCGCAGAGCGTATGGAATGGCGCCGGCGAATTCAGCCTCTGCCGAGACCGATCGCTTCGAGGGCCTGCTCGGACTCCTCGCGGATGAGGCCCAGCGTCTTCTCGTCGAGGGAGAGGGCTTCCCGCGCCTGCATCAGCGTCTTCGCGCCGGTCTTGTCGAGGGTCGTATACGAGCGGATGCAATCGGCCTCGTGCTCGCTCATCTGCTCGAGGGCGGCGCCTTCCTTCGGAAGGATGCCGAGACCGAAGAAGTGGGACATCTCGTTCGCCAGCGCGAGCGCGGCGGAGAGCGGATGGGGCTGCCCGCCGATCATGACCTGGTGATGGTTCGCGATCGCGAGCTGGATGTCGGGCGGAAGATCCCAGTGCTTGGCCATCAGCTCGCCGGCGCGCATGTGCACGCGCTCGACGGCGGGCCAGATCGAGATCAGGTCCGGCGGCGACTTGCGCCGCCCCTTCGAATCGGAGAGCGCGAGCAGCGTGCCGGCGATGCCGACGTCGTGCATGAGCCCCCCCATGAACGCGAACTCCGACTCGAGGGTCGTGTACTTCGTGAGGATCCGCGCGAAGTGCGCCGTCGCGGTCGCGTGCTGGCGCAGCAGCTCCATCGTGTCGCCGTAGTCCTCGGACTTGAAGACCCGCATGTTCATCGCGATCTCCATCACGATGTCGCGGATCGTCCCGAGACCGATGCGCATCGTCGCCTCGCGGAGCGAGGTGATCTTCACGGCGCCGGCGAGACCGACCGTCCCGACGAGCTTGATCACGCGTCCGGCGATCATGCTGTCCTGCTCGAGGAGCGCGACCACGTCGTCGATCTCGACGTCGGAACGCTGGGAGAGCGTCATGAGCTCGACGGCGACGGCCGGCAGGGTCGGCGGTCGATAGTCCGGCGACTCGATCATCGCGAGCAGCTTCTCGACCATCTCCTCCTCGTCGAGCAGGACGTCGTCCCCCTCGGCGATCGAGGCCTCGCCCTGGCCGTAGCCCTCTTCGCCCTTGGACTTCCCCTGCTTCTTGTTGCGGCCGAATAGCGCCACGCGTCCCCCTTTTGCTTCCTTGGCATCGGAGGATGGCCGGCTGCCTTGAGCCGCTCGAGACCCCGTTCGCGACCCTCCGGAGAAC
>JAUIMK010000043.1 GCA_030432735.1 bacterium | reverse complement strand
GGGCTTCCACAGCTTCATCGGGCTGAACAACCCGAACGGCATGCCCGTCGAGTGGAACATCGTGATGATCTACGGCGGATGGAACCTCTTCTGGTTCCACCCGGAGACCTCGATCCTCGAGCTGACGCAGATGCCGATCCTCTTCGGGGCGATGCTCTTCTCGCTGGTGGCCGTGCCGCTCTTCGGCAACTTCGTTCCGTCCCGGGTCTCGTTCCTTCCGTCGATGCGGTACTACGCGGGCAACTGGGCCTACAACGTGTGGCTGATCAAGAAGAACGGTTGCCGCGCCAAGCTCGAGAAGCTGAAGAAGTCCGGCCGGACGGTGCTCGATCAGCTGGAGGGCATGATCGAGGACCCGGTCGAGCTCGAGTACGCCAAGTCCATGATGGGGGTGATGCGGTTCATGCATCTCCAGGGACGGCCGCTCTTCGAGGCGGTGCCGGCGGCGGTCGACGACATCGAAGAATACGAGTGGCAGGAGGGCGAGCTGCTCGGCGGCGCGATCCTCGGCTGGAACTTCGGCGACGGTCATCTGAACGGCGAGCAGCTCCTGCGAGCCGTCCAGCCGATCTGCGGGTTCGAGGAAGGGGAGCTCCGGGTCATCTCGGTCGAGTCCCAGCCGCTCTTCGACCCGACGATGCACTGGCAGGTCTTCGACGCGGCGACGGGCAAGATCGCCGAAGGGAAGACCAACCTGCTCGACTACGTCGATCATCAGGCCTGGCCGACGGGCGAAATCGCGGAGCGGTTCCGCGGCAGCGCCGCGCGAGCGAGCGGGGCCCAGCCGCAGGCCTGACGCCCGACGATCGCCGCGGCGGTCGCAGACGGAGGAGCCCATACGATGTGTGACGAGCGTGCTCTCGACGACATGGATGCGTTCGAACGACGCCGGGACGGGGTGACGCGTCGCGAGTTCGGGACGCTCACAGCGGGCGCCGGCCTCGCGATGGTGCTGCCTTCGCCCGCGGGCGCGGAATCGATCGAAGGGAGCGACGTCGTCGTGACGACCCCCGACGGCCGCGCCGATGCCTACTTCGTGCATCCCGCGAAGGGGAGGCATCCGGGCGTGCTGATGTGGCCGGACGCGTTCGGCCTGCGCCCGGCGATGAAGGAGATGGCGGGTCGGCTCGCCAAGTCGGGCTATGCGGTGCTCGTGGTGAACCCCTACTACCGCTCCGGTCCGGCGCCCTTGCCGGAGCCGGGCACGGACTTCAGCGTTCCGGAGGGTCGCGAGAAGATCATGGCACTGATCGGGACGCTCTCCCCGGAGACCCACGCCCGCGACGCGAAGGCGTTCGTCGACCACCTCGATGCGCAGGCGAGCGTCGACACGGGGCGCCAGATGGGGACCCTCGGCTACTGCATGGGCGGCCCGATGGTCGTCCGCACGGCAGCGGCACGGGCTGATCGCATCGGCGCCGGCGCTTCCTTCCACGGCGGCCCCCTCGTGACCGACGGCCCCGACAGTCCCCATCTCCGGGCGTCCGAGATCGACGCCCGCTTCCTCTTCGCGATCGCCGAGAACGACGACGAGCAGCAGCCCGAGGCGAAGGACGTGCTCCGGCGCGCCTTCTCCGAGGCCGGACTCGAGGCGGAGATCGAGGTCTACGCCGGAGCGCTCCACGGTTGGTGTCCGCCGGATTCGCGCGTCTACAACGAGGAGCAGGCCGAGCGCGCCTGGAGCCGGTTGCTGGTGCTCTTCGACGAGGCGCTCGGCTGAAGATCCTGCGGACCGACCGCGATCGCCTCAGTCCCTGCTTCGCGCAGGATGGGCTCCGTCCAGCAGCTGACTCGGACGGAGGTTCTGCTGCGCCGTCAGCATGCTCCCGCGCAGGCCGGGATAGCGACCTTCGAGCTCCGTGATCAAGGCCTTCATCTCCTGCCGCCGCGCGTTCTCCTGATTGCCGCAGAGGTTGCAGGGGATGACCGGGATCTCGATTCGTTCGGCATGGCGACGGAGGTCCGCCTCGGCGACCTCCGCCATGGGGCGGATCACGACGTTGCGGCCGTCGTCCGACTCGAGGCGCGCCGGCATGCTTCCGAGCACGCCCGAGAAGAAGAGATTCAATAGCAGCGTCTCGTTCAGGTCCTCGCGATGGTGTCCGAGGGCGATCTTCGTGAAGCCTTCCTCGGCGGCGTGGGCGTAGAGCGCGCCGCGACGCATGCGCGAACAGAGGCCGCAGTAGCTCTTGCCCGGCGCCGTGCGGGATACGACGACCGAGTAGGTGTCCTGCTCGAGGATGCGGAGGGCGAACCCGCGCGCGGCGAGCCAGTCCGCATAGCGCTTGGCGTCGAAGCCCGGCTGCTTCTGGTCGAGCAGGACCGGCTGGATCTCGAACGAGAAGGGCGCCCGCCGGCGGATCTGCTCGAGCTGGAGGAGGAGGATCGTCGAGTCCTTCCCGCCGGAGACCGCGACCAGCACGCGGTCGCCGTCCTCGAGGAGGTCGTGGCGGGCGATCGTGGCGACCATCGTCTTGCGGATCTTCTCTTCGAGCGCGTCCATCGGCTCTCCTCTTCGGGCGCGACTCGGCGATGCGCTCTCTGTCCTTCGAGCCGGAGGAGCGCGTCGGAGGATCCCACCCGGCCGGGCCCCGTGAGCTCGTGTCGTCGAAGAGAGCGCCTCGGATTGTCCGGGCGAGAGGATGCGGGCTCGCGTCGAGGATCGCCACGCGTCGGAACATGCGATCGGGCCGCCCGAGAGAGGGCGCATCGAAGCGCGGCGTTCTGATAGGATCCGAATCGTGTCGAGACGGGCGCGAGGACGGGGACATGGATGATCACGCGGATCGGCCGGGGGGCGTCGCAGTGCGGGAGGTGCTCTCGTTCTGTCGTCAATGCATGGGGATGTGCGGCACCGTCGTGAGCCTCGACGCGGAGTCGCGGGTCGTGGGCGTTCGCGGGGACCGGGACGATCCCTCCACCCTGGGCTACGCCTGCTTCAAGGGGCTGAACGCCGCCGAGGCGCACAACAGTCCGCAGCGCTTCCTGCGTCCGATGAAGCGCATGCCGGACGGTGAGCTCGCGCCGATCGGGCTCGAGCAGGCCCTCGACGAGATCGCCGAACGGATCGAGGCGCTCGTCGAGGCGGACGGACCCGGCGCGATCGCGGGCTATCGCGGCGGCGGGGCGTTCTTCACGTCGTCCTCCGTGATGATGCTCCCCGCCTTCCTCGGGGCCCTCGGCTCCCCGAAGTCGTACAGCTCCGTCACGATCGACCAGTCGGCGAAGATGGTCGCGCTCGGCCGGCTCGGTCTCTGGCCACCGGGACGCACACCGATGAGCCGGGCGGACGTCTTCCTCCTCGTGGGCGCGAATCCGCTCGTGTCCGTGAGCGCGAACGGCTTCGATACCCGCAATCCGACGAAGCGATTGCGGGCCGCGCGTTCGCGCGGGATGAAGCTGATCGTGATCGATCCCCGGGAGAGCGAGACGGCGCGTTTCGCGGACATCCATCTCCAGTCGCTTCCCGGCGAGGACTGCGCCGTGCTCGCGGGCCTGCTCCATCTGATCCTCGAGGCGGGGTGGCAGGATCGCGCGTTCTGTGAGCGCTTCGCGGACGACGTCGAGGCGCTGCGCCGGGCGGTGGCTCCGTTCACGCCCGCCGCGGTGGCCCAGCGCGCCGGCGTTTCCGAGTCCGACCTACGCGCGGCGGCAAGGCTCTTCGCCCACGAGTGTCGAACGGGCCCGGCGGCAGGGTCGACCGGTCCGGACATGGCGCCGGGCGGCAACCTCGCCGAACACCTGATCGAGTGCCTCAACATCGTCTGCGGGCGCTATCTGCGTGAAGGCGACACGATCGAGCATCCCGGCGTGATCCATCCGCGTCAGCCGATCCGAGCGGAGGTGATTCCGGCGCCGCGTTGGTGGGAAGAAGGGCCGAAGAGCCGCGCCGGCGGGTTCGGTCAGCTCGACGGGGAGCTGCCGACGGGAACGCTCCCGGACGAGATCCTCACGCCCGGCGAGGGGCGGGTCCGGTGCCTGATCTCGCACGGCGGCAACCCGGCCTCCGCGATTCCCGGGATCGAGAAGGTGGAGCGCGCCTTCGCGGCGCTCGATCTGCTGGTCGCGATCGAGCCCTTCCCGACGATGACGACGGCCCTCGCCGACTACGTATTGCCCCCGACGCTTCAGTACGAGCGGGCCGATCTCCCGATCTGGCTCTACGAGAGTCTGGTCTCGCCCGAACCCTATACGCGCTTCACGCCGGCGATCGCCCGGCCGCCGGAGGGCGCGGAGGTCGTCGACGACCATCTCTATTTCTGGGGGCTGGCCCGGCGCCTCGGCCTGACGCTCGAGCTGATGGGCGAGGCGCTCCCCATGGACGAAGCGCCCAGCACGCGGGACGTGCTCGAGCGGACCGCCCGATCCGCGCCGATCGACTTCGCCGATCTCGAACGCGCCGAGCGCGGCGTCTTCCTGCCCGGCGAGGAGCAGGTCGTCGAGCCCGGTGATCCCGAGAGTCCGCACCGCTTCAGTCTGCTTCCGGAGGACGTCGCGGGTGAGCTCGCCCGGGTCGCGGCGTCCCTCGCGGTGCCGCCGCTCGCCGACGAGCGGTTCCGCTACCGGCTGGCGGTGCGTCGATTGCGGGACGGGAACAACTCGGCCGGGCTCGCGCTTCCTTCGATCAAGGCGCGCCTGCCCTTCAACCCGGGCTTCATGAACCCCGACGACATGCGCGACGCGGGAATCGAGACCGGCGACGAGATCGAGGTCGCCTCGCGGCACGGGGCGATCCGCGTGCGCGCCGAAGCCGACCCGACGCTTCGGCGGGGCGTCGTCTCGGTCTCCCATGGCTTCGGCGCGCTTCCGCGAGACGGCGCGAAGTACGAGGATGCGGGCGTGAGCACGAACTGGCTGACGAGCACGGACGCGTCGGCGAGGGAGTCGATCAACGCGATGCCGTGGATGACGGGCTTTCCGGTCTCCGTCGAGCGCGTCCATGCCCCGGACGCCCCGGACGCCCCGGACGCCCCATGAAGCCGGCGTCCGCCGTTCCTGGACTGCCGTCCGCACACTGAGCGCTCGGGCCGCGCGGCGAGGAGAGACATCATGATCGAGACCGTGCCTTCCTATTGTCGGTTCTGTCACAGCGGCTGCGCCGTCCTGGTCGACGTCGAGGACGGGCGTCCCGTCCGGGTGCGCGGGGATCGCGAGAACCCCGCCTACCGTGGCTTCTGCTGCATCAAGGGGCGCCAGCTCCCGGACCAATGGGGGCACCCCGATCGGCTGCTCCAGACCCACAAGCGGATGCCCGACGGGAGTCATCGTCCGGTTCCCTACCAGGAGGCGGTCGACGACATCGCCGAACGCCTGAGCGATCTGCTCGTCACCCACGGACCGCGTTCGATCGCGATGTACAGCGGCACCTACAGCATCGCGAACCCGGCGACGATGCCCTTCGCGGCGGCCTTCATGGAGTCGCTCGGCTCGTCGATGCTCTTCACGTCGAACACCATCGACCAGCCCGGCAAGGCCGTCGCCCAGGCGCTCCACGGCACCTGGATGGCGCCGCCTCCGCCCTTCGCCGACCGGGACGTGGTCCTCCTGATCGGCACGAATCCCGTGCTCACGATGGCGGGGGGGCTGCCGCTCGCGAATCCCGGGCGAGCGCTGACCGACGCGGTCGGGCGGGGAACGCGGTTCATCGTGATCGATCCGCGTCGGACGGAGAGCGCGCTCCGGGCGGATCTCCATCTCCAGTGTCGGCCCGGCGAGGACGTGCCGCTGCTCGCGGCGATGCTCAACGTGATCCTCCGGGAGGGGCTGCACGACCAGGCGTTCGTGCGCGAACACGTCGACGGCGTCGAAGCCCTGCAGGCCGCGGTGGCGCCCTTCGCTCCCGCGGAGGTCGCGCAGCGGGCGGACGTCGCGGCCGACGACATCGTGCGCGCGGCGCGGATGTTCGCGGGCGCGCGGGGAGTCGCGACCGCCGGCACGGGGCCGAACTTCAACGGTCGCGGAACGCTCTTCGAGTACCTGCTGCTCGCGCTGAACACCGTCTGCGGACAGTGGAGCCGGGCGGGAGATCCGGTCCCCAACCCCGGGACGCTGAGCCCGCCGTTTCCCTCGATCGCGCAGGCTTCGCCGCCGCGACAGGGCTACGGCTACGGCGAGTCGCTGCGCGTGCGGGGGATCGCGAACTGCGACGGTGGGCTCCAGGCCTCCGCGCTCGCCGAGGAGATCCTGCTCGAGGGGGAAGGGCAGGTGCGTGCCCTGATCGGCGTCGGCGGGAACGCGGCGTCCGCGATTCCCGACCAGGTCCTCAACGTGCGTGCCCTCGAGCAGCTCGATCTCCTGGTCCAGATCGACATCAAGCTCTCCGCCACCGCGAGCCTCGCGGACTACGTGATCGCGCCGAAGGTCCCCCTCGAGATGCACGGCATGACGCTGGTCCAGGACCAGCTCACGTTCTACGGCGCGGGCTTCGGGCACGCCGTGGCGCACGCCCAGTACACCCCGCCGATCGTCGAGCCGCCGGCGGGGGCGGAGGTCGTGGAGGAATGGATCTTCTTCTACGACCTCGCGCGCCGCATGGGGCTTCCGCTCTCGATCGGGCCGGCGACCGCGACCGGGGCGCCGGGCGATCCCGCCGAGCGCGTCGAGATCGACATGGAGTCGCGCCCGTCGACCGAGGCGCTGCTCGAGATCCTGACGAAGAGCGCGCGGGTCCCGCTCGAAGAGGTGAAGCGGCACCCGCACGGCGCACTCTTCCCCGACGCGACGCTTCGGGTGGCGCCGCGCGAGCCCGGCTGGACCGGACGGCTCGACGTCGGCAACGAGGAGATGCTCGCGGATCTTCAGGCGGCCCGGAGCGCTCGGCCGTCGCCCGACACGTCCGTGGACCATCCCTACCGACTCGTCTGTCGTCGGATGATCCACACCTTCAACTCGAACGGACAGGATCTCGCAGGGCTACGAACGCGCTGGGCCTACAACCCGGCCTTCATGCATCCCGAGGACCTCGCGCGGGAAGGGCTCGCGAAGGGCGACCTCGTCGAGATCGCTTCGAAGTCCGGTGCGATCCTCGGCATCGTGGAGCCCGACGACACGCTTCGGCGAGGGCTCGTCTCGATGGTCCACTCGTTCGGTGGGCTGCCCGGCGAGCAGGACAAGCAGATCCGAGACCGCGGCACGAACACGGGACGACTGCTCCGTGTCGACGAGGACGTGGATCGCTACACCGGCCAGCCGCGCATGAACAACGTGCCCGTCCGGGTGCGCGCCGTCGAGGTCGCGGAGCCGGCCTGAGCGCGTCGCGGAGGCGGCGCGCTCGGGCGTTCGCTGCGCGGTCGCGGTTCGGCTGCGGAGGCTCAGCTCGCGCTCTCGAGGCTCCGGATCCGTCTCGCCACCTCGTCGACGGCGGTCGCCTGGACGCGTGCGTCGAGGCTGGCCGCGACGGCTTCACCACCGGCTTCCGAGAGCATCGCCGCGAGCCGGTCGCGAAGGCAGCCGAGGGCGAACTCGACCATGTCGCCGCCGGCGACGTCGTCGAAGGGCACCCAGTGGTTCCGGTCGCCCGCGCGGTGGATGTAGTGGTAGTGCGGGTCGCCGGCGAAGGCGTCGAAGCGCAGGTACTCGTGACCGTCCTCGGCTCCGAGGACGTGAATCGAGACGCCCTCGTCGGAGAAGCCGCCTTCCGGTGAGCTCGCTTCGATCTCGGCGAGCCCCTCCGGATCGTCCTTGTAGGCCTCGCGAAGGCTCTCGGGCGTCACGTTCCGGGACTCGATGCCGAAACGGACCGCGCCCGCCTCGACCCAGGTGGTCGCCGACGGGTCGATGGGCTCCGGCTGGACGTCGTAGACGACGCCGTATCGAACTTCGGATGCATCGCTCAACGTGATCGCTCCCCTGTCACTCGGTGATCCCGAATCGCTCGAGTCCGTAACACCGGATCGCGTTCGTGCGGAGCACCATCCGGCACTCCTCGGCGTTCATGCCGGCCTGCGAGAAGAGCTCGTGGGCGACCTTGCGGGAGTGGGGAAAGGTTCCGTCCGAATGCGGGTAGTCCGTCTCGAAGACGATCATCTCGGTCCCGACCTCGTGCCGGTTCTTGAGGCCGGTCAGGTCGTCGAAGATGCAGGACCAGACGCGGCCCTTGACCTGCTGGCTCGGCGCGACCGGGAACTCGACGCCCCCGACGCCGTCCTTCCAGACCGCGTCCATGCGCTCCAGCTGGAAGGGCATCCAGCCGGCCTGGCTCTCGGCGAAGGCGATCTTCAGCTTCGGGAAGCGCGAGAGCGACTTCGAGAAGATCCAGTCCGCGAGCGAGGCCTGGGCGTTGTGCGCGTAGAGCGACATGCTCGTGGCGAGCGGCGCGTCCGGCGACGTCGTCGGCATCGAGGAGGACGAGCCGATGTGCATGGAGACGGTGGTCTCGGTGTCCTGGCAGGCCTGCCAGAGCACGTCCCACTCGCCCGAGTAGAGCGTCGGGAAGCCGAGCTTCGACGGATTCTCGCTGAAGGCGATGGCGAAGCTGCCCTTCGCGGCACAGCGGCGCACTTCGTCGGCGGCCAGTCGGGGGTCCCAGAGCGGGACCAGCGTGAGCGGGATCAGGCGACCCTTGCCCGCGCCGCCGCACCAGTCGTCGATCATCCAGTCGTTGTAGATCTGGAGGCAGGCGAGGGCGAGCTCCTTGTCGTCGCGCTCGGCGAAGCCCTGGCCGGCGAAGCGGGGAAAGATGTTCGGGTAGTTGATCGCCGCCTCGACGTGGTTGAGGGTCATGTCCTCGAGGCGGGCGGCCTGATCGTAGGTCCCGGGCCGGAAGTCCTCGTAGACGGCCGGGACGTTGCGCTGCTCCTTCTTCGGGATCCCGGCGGGACCGTGGAGGAGCCCGGTCGGCGTCGCGAGGTCCTCGAAGAGCCATACGTCGCACCAGTCGCCGTCCTCCACGTTGCGCTCGAAGCCGTAGTGGCCGCCGGTGAACTCGAGCTTCACCTTCTCGCGGGAGACGCGCGGGCCGCGGTCGCGGAGGCTCGGCGGGAGCTGGTCCTGCCAGAGCGTCTTCGGCTCCATCACGTGGTCGTCGACCGAGATGATGTCCGGGAGTTCGTGTTCCTGCGGTGTGACGTCGCTCATGCGCTTCTCCTTCGAATCGAGTGGCGGCTGGGTTCAGCCGGGGCGGACGACCTGTCCGGGCAGGCCGCAGTCGGGGACGAGCTCCCCGTCGAGGACGATGGGGACGCCGTTCACGATCGTCGCGTAGACGCCCTCGGGCTTGCTGCACCATCGGCCTTCGCCGTTCGGGAAGTCGTGGACGAACTCCTTCGAGCCGGGACCGATCTCGTCCGGGTCGAAGATCACGATGTCCGCCGCGTAGCCGGGAATGAGCATGCCACGATCGTGGAGTCCGAGCAGCGCGGCCGGCTGCTGCGTCATCTGCCGCACCGCTTCCTCGAGCTCCCAGGCCCCCCATTCGCGTACCCAGTATCGGAAGAACCAGGAGCTCCACTCGGAGCCGTCGTCCCGTCCGAGGTGCGCGCCGCCGTCGGAGGTGCCGATGATCATGTGCGGATGCTGCGAGGCGACGAGGGTTCCCTCGCGCCATTCGTCGCTCTCGGTCCGCCACACGAACTCGACGGCGAGGTCCTCCTCGAGGGCGATCTCGACCATCATGTCCATGGGCGCCATGTCGTGCTCCGCGGCGAGCTCCGCCATCGAGCGGCCCATGCGCTTCCGGTTGACCGGGGACTGCGCATCGTAGACGTAGACCTTGTCGAGGTGGGGCGGCGGGAGCGTCGAGCCCTTCTCGGGGTCGCGGTTCGGGTTCTCGACCGCGTGCCGGATCTCGTCGCGATAGGCCGCGTCGCGGAGCATCGCCGTGCACTCCTCGACGGTGCTCGCGTCGGTGAAGAGACGGGCGAAGGCGGGAACGCCGTCGAAGAGGCTCGTACCTTCCTTCAGGATGAAGCGGCGATTGAAGGGCCGCGCCATCAACATCGAATAGACGCCGGCGCCTGCGGCGCGCGCCTCCTCGAGGTAGCGGCGGGTGTTGTCCCAGGTCGCGGTGGGTGCATCGACCTTGCTGCGCGCGCCGAGTCCCTGGATGATGATCGGCAGCCGGCTGTGGAGCGCGAGATCGATCAGGAAGTCCTCGTCCTCCTCGTCGAGCCCGCCGATCGAGCTGTAGGGGAGGTAGGAGATCGAGCCGCGGTTCGAGCGGCCGACCTCGGTGACGAGAGCGTCGAGCTCGCTCTTCGAGGCGAGGCGGCTCGGGACGGGGCGATCCGCGGCGTCGAGATGGGTCGGCGCGTGGGTGGAGGAGAGCCCGGCGGCACCGGCCTCCATCGCCTCGCGCACGAGGACGCGCATGGCCTCGATCTCCTCGTCGGTGGCCTCGCGTTCGGTGCAGTCCTCGCCCATCACCCAGCGACGGAGATTGCAGTGGCCCACGTAGAAGGCGGCGTTCACGCCGAGCTGGCCTTCGCGGCTGGCCATGAACTCGGGGAACGACTCGAAGGACCAGGGGATCGCCGCGAGGGAGCCCGGGGCCATGTCTTCCACGCGCGCGAAGATCTGCGTGATGAACTCGCGGTCCTTCACCTTCGCGGGCGCGATCGAGAAGCCGCAGTTGCCGGCCAGGACCGTCGTCACGCCGTGGAAGCAGGAGGACGTGCCGTAGGGCTCGAAGGTGAGCTGCGGATCGTAGTGGGTATGGGGATCGACGATCCCGGGAGCGACGACGCGTCCCTTCGCATCGAGGACGCGATCGGCGCTCGCGGGGTCGAAGGTGCCGACGCCCACGATCCGGCCGTCGCGAATCGCGACGTCGGCGCGGCGGCGGGGGAGTCCGGTTCCGTCGATGACGAGTCCGTTCGTGATCAGGAGGTCGAAGCTCATGATTCCTCTCTCTCGAAGCTCTCGAGCAGGAGCGCGAGGCCTTCGTTGATCCGATCGATCTGGGCGGGGGAGACGTCGGAGAGCAGTCGCTCGGCGCCGTCGAGATATTCCGCGCCGGCTTTGCGTTCGACCTCCGCTCCCCGGGCCGTCAGTCGGATCCGCGCGCGACGACCGTCCTGCGCATCCCCCAGCCGCTCGACGAGCCCTTGTCTTTCGAGGCGGGTGATCATCTTGGTGAGGCCGCCCGGGGTACATTGGAGCGCGCTGTAGAGGTCGCCGGGCACCAGGGTCCGCGTCCCGCCCGCGCGTCGCAGCGCGCTCAGGATGCTGTAGTCGCTGGGCGAGAGCTGGAAGGGCGCGAGGACGCGCTTCTGGAAGGCCGGCATCTGGAAGGACAGACGCCCGAGACTCAGGAGGGTCCGGACGCGCGCGAAGTCCCGGTCGGGATGTTCTTCGCGCCAGTACTCGGCGATCTGTTCGAGCCACTCGGCGGCAGACGGGGACGGCATGCCGTGACCCTAGTCCTTTCCGAGGAAACTTTCCAGGAAGGTAAAATTCCGGATTCAGGACAGGAGGTTGGGAGGAGGGCTCTGGCTCAGGCGACCTCGATGCCCTCGAGCTCGCCGCTGGCCCGCCATGCCCTCAGTAGGACGAAGAAGGCCTCGAAGCCCTCCGGATAGAACCCGGCGAGCCAGCCCTCCGTCTCGCCGACCTTGCCTTCGTCGTTGAAGTAGCCCGGCGTGCAGCTCGCCTGCATCGAGAGGAAGTCGTTCCCCTTGTCGATCTCGGCGCACCAGGCGTCCTCCGCCTCCTGCGTCGTCTCCACGGTCGTGGCGCCGCGGTCGAGGGCTTCGCGGATCACGTAGGCCAGGTGCTGGGCCTGCTCTTCGAGGGTGTGCGGGATGTTGGGCGTGAGTCCGCTCTGGAAGCCCATCATGAAGAAGCAGTTCGGGAAGCCGTGCGTGAAGAAGCTCTGATAGGTCGACGTCCGCTTCGCCCACTTCTCGCTCAGCTTCTCGCCGCCGCGACCGACCACCTCGTAGCCGGCCCGACGCGTGTAGTTCTGGCTGACGTCGAAGCCGGTCGCGAAGATCAGGCAATCGAGCGGGTACTCCTTGCCGTTCGCGACGACGCCGCGGGGCGTGATGCGGTCGACCCCTCTCCCTTTCGTGTCGACGAGGTGCACGTTCGGGCGGTTGAACGTCGGGAGATAGTCGTCGTGGAAGCAGGGCCGCTTGCAGAGATAGCGGTACCAGGGCTTGAGGGCCGCGGCGGTCTCCGGATCCTCGATGATCTCGTCGACGCGTCCCCGGATCCGCTCCATCTTCCGGAGGTCGACGCGCTCGGCGATCAACGCGATCTCCTCCGGTGAGAGCGATTCGGGATCCGGGTGGGCGCCGAGGATCTCGTAGAGACCGTTGGTGAGCTCGGTCCAGCGGTCCCCGACGAGGTCCTCCTCCTGCGCGCCCCCGTCCATCAGGATGTGGAAGTTGTCCATGCGCTTGCGCTGCCAGCCGGGCTCGAGGGTCTCCGCGAAGCCGGGCTCCGTCGGCGCGTTGTCCCGGACGTCGACGGTCGAGGGCGTCCGCTGGAACACGTAGACCTCGCCGGCATCGCGTCCGAGATGCGGCACGGCCTGGATCGCCGTCGCTCCGGTCCCGATCACGCCGACGCGCTTGTCGGCGAGCTTCGTGAGTCCGCCGTGGGTGTCGCCGCCGGTGTAGTCGTAGTCCCAGCGACTCGTATGGAAGGTGTGTCCTTCGAAGTCGTGGACGCCGGGGATGCCCGGGAGCTTCGGCTTCGAGTAGGGTCCGTTGGCCATGCACACGAAGCGGGCGCGGATCCGGTCGTTCCGGCTGGTCGACACGTTCCAGCGCTCGGCCTCGTCGTCCCACTCGAGTCCGCTCACCTGGGTCTGGAAGAGGGCGTGGTCGTAGAGATCGAAGTGGCGCCCGATGGCCTGGGCGTGGGCGAAGATCTCGGGGCCGTGTGCGTATTTCTCGGTCGGGATCGTGCCGATCTCTTCGAGCAGCGGCATGTAGACGTAGGACTCGACGTCGCACTGCACGCCCGGGTAGCGGTTCCAGTACCAGGTCCCGCCGAAATCGGCGGCCGCCTCGATGATCCGGAAGTCGTGGATTCCGGCCTCCCGAAGGCGGACGCTCATGAGCATGCCGCCGAAGCCGCCGCCGATGATCAGGACGGTGGGCGCTTCGTCGACGGGCTCGCGGGTGAAGCCCGGGTCGGCGAAGGGGTCGACGTCGTTGTGCGCGCCTTCGCTGATCAGCTCCTCGAACTGCGACGAGCCCTCCTCGCGCAGGCGCTTGTCGCGTTCCTCACGATACTTCTCGCGGATCGCCTCGAGGTCCGGCAGGTCGTTCCAATCGGGCGCGTCAGGCTTCATCGCGTTCGTTTCCGTCGCTTTGGTGGTCGGGAAGGGGGCTCGTCCGTGTTCAGGCAGATCCCGAAGAGCAGGGTCTCGAAGGCATCGAGGGCGAGTCGCTGGGCGCCAGGCGTCTCGGTGCCCGAGACGATGCGTTCGACGTAGGCGAGGTGGATCTCCGTGACCGCGTCGGCCATCGCGTCGACCGGGAGGTCCAGGCGGACCTCGCCGCTCGAGACGCCGACCTGGAGGCAGGCTGCGATCTGGGACTTGAGCGTCGCGTTGGTCCGCTCGACGACATCGCTGTAGGACGCGAGCAGCAGCCGGCTCTCCTTCGCGAGCAGCCCGCGCAGCAGCGCGTGCTGTCTCGCGAAGTCGAGGGAGACGCGATGCATCCGGCGAAGCGCCTCTGCGACGGAGATCGTCGCGTCGCCGGGTTCGCTCGCCTCGACCGGGGAGAGCTCCGCGACGAGCTCTTCGTTCCAGCTCTCGACGAGCCGGCTGATCACGACCTCGTAGAGGTGTTCCTTCGACTCGAAATACCGGTAGACGAGGGGCTTGGAGACCTGCGCCGCGGCCGCGATCTCGACGACCGTCGTCTTCTGGAATCCGAGGGTGCCGAAGCAGGTCTCGGCGGCGGCGAGGATCCGGCGGTAGGCTGCGGTGTCCCGAGGCGGGTAGGGGTCGTGGGCCGAGGGCATAGTCGAAGTATACTAATCGGGTATCAAGAGTAAACACGGCTCCGGGAGAGGTGGCATGAAGGGAATCGTATTCGACGGCAACGAGCTCCGGGTCCGGGACGGGCTCGAGGTACGGGACCCGGGGGCCGGCGAGGTGGCCGTCCGGATCACCAACTCCGGCGTCTGCCGCAGCGACCTCAGCGTGATGAGCGGGACGATTCCCTTCCCGACCCCCGTCGTCCTGGGACACGAGGGCGCCGGCATCGTGGAGGCCGTCGGTCCCGGCGTGACCCACGTCGAGCCCGGCGCGCACGTCGTGCTGTCCACGCTCGGCAGCTGCGGGACCTGCGCCCACTGCGATCGCGGCCGCCCCACGATGTGTCGCGCCACCTTCGGACACCGCCCGACGCCCTTCACCCTCGACGGTGTCCCCCACTACGCCTTCGCCAACATCTCCTCCTTCGCGGAGGTCACCGTCGTGAAGGCGACGCAGGCGGTCCCGATCCCGAAGGAGGTGCCGCTCGCGTCGGCCTGTCTGATCGGCTGCGGCGTCCTGACCGGCGCGGGAGCGGTCCTCAACCGCGCCCGGGTCGAAGCGGGGGAGAGCGCCGTCGTCGTCGGCGTCGGGGGCATCGGCCTCAACTCGATCCAGGCCCTCCGGCTCGTCGGAGCCGACCCGATCATCGCCGTCGACGCCAATCCCGCGAAGGAGACGCTGGCGCGACAGTTCGGGGCGACGCATTTCGTCGACGCGAGCGAAGGGCGTGTCACGGAGGCGGTGAAGGACCTGACGGACGACGGTGCGGACTGGGTCTTCGAATGCGTCGGGAGCAAGCCCGTTCTCGAGGAAGCGATCCGCTATCTCGGCTGGTCGGGCAGTCTCGTGATCCTCGGCGTGCCGCGGGCGGGCAACCCGATCGAGTTCCTGCCGGAAGAGATCTTCCTGGACAAGTCGATCCTCGGCTGCCGCTACGGCGCGAGCCGCCCCCAGCGAGACATTCCACGTTATGCGGAGCTCTATCTCTCCGGGCGATTCATGCTCGACGAGCTGATCACGCAGGTCTACCCGATGGACTCGATCCAGACCGTCCTGGACGACATGGAGGCGGGGCGGCTGGCCCGCGGCGTGCTCGACTTCGGCGTGGTGCAGGGAGGTGCGTCGTGACGACGAAGATGGAGGCGGATCCGCGGATCGATCCCCGACTGAAGGCGGCCATGGGCTCGTTCCCGACGCAGCCGCGGCCGGACGGGGAGAGTCGCGAGGCGCTCGTGGCCGAGGCGAATACGCCGGAAGCGCTCGCGGCGGCGGAAGCGATGAAGGCGGGGATGGATGCGATCGACTCCGAGGAGATCGCGCCCTCGACGGGC
Organism: bacterium; assembly: GCA_030432735.1. GTDB lineage: Bacteria > Myxococcota_A > UBA9160 > UBA9160 > UBA4427 > UBA4427. The sequence continues at coordinate 7,121 of JAUIMK010000043.1, read as the reverse complement.
CTCCTCACCGAGCCGCACACGTTCGAATCGGAGCCCGACGGCAACACGGTCCATGTCCTGCTGACCCGTCCGGACGTCGCGGAAGCGCGCCCCGGCGTGATCTATTTCCACGGCGGCGGCATGCAGACGCAGTCCTGCTTCGACGGGATCTACCGCGCCTGGGCGCGGACGATCGCGGCGCAGGGGGTGGCCGTCGCGATGGTCGACTTCCGGAACTGTCTCGTCGCTTCGTCGGCGCCGGAGGTGGCGCCGTTCCCGGCCGGTCTCGACGACTGCGTCTCTTCGGTGCGCTGGGTCGCGGCGAACGCCGGCCGTCTGGGAATCGACCCGTCGCGTCTCGTCGTCGCGGGAGAGAGCGGCGGCGGGAACCTGACGCTGGCGACGGGCATGCGACTGAAGCAGTCCGGGGAGCTCGGGCTGGTTCGCGGGCTCTACGCCCTGTGTCCCTACATCGCCGGACGCTGGCCCCAGGACCGCTTCCCGTCGTCCTTCGAGAACAACGGGCTGCTCCTCGACCTCCACAACAATCGACCCGCGATGGCCTACGGAATCGAGGAGCTCGAACGGGAGAACCCGCTCGCCTGGCCCGCGTTCGCGACCGAGGACGACGTCCGCGGATTCCCGCCGACCGTGATCAGCGTGAACGAGTGCGATCCGCTGCGCGACGAAGGGATCGAGTTCTATCGCACGCTGCTGCGCGCCGGGGTGCCCGCGCGATGCCGTCAGGTGATGGGGACGATCCACGCGACCGAGCTCTTCCAGAACGCGTGTCCCGACATCAGCCGGGAGACGGCGGGCAGCCTGGCCCAGTTCTGCCGCGAGGGCTGACGCGAAGGATCGTCACGGCTCGCTGCGCGACAGGGACCGCGTCACTTCGAGGAGCTGGTCCCCCATCCCGGCGACGCCGCTCGGGTCGAGCGAGTGGGCGAAGACCTGGAGGCTGAGCGCGACGCTGACTTCACCGTGCCGGTCGAAGACCGGCGCGGTGATCGTGCTGATGGCGTGGGGCTGGCCGTCACCTTCGCTCAGCTGGAAGGGGGAGCGCCCGAGCTCGCCGATGGTCCGGTGGAGCTGTTCGCGGAGCGCCTCCGAGCGCGGCGCTTCGGCGAGGTCGGCGATCAGCCGGCCCAGTCGTCGCCGCCCGGGCACCTCGAGCGCGACGCTGTAGCCACGCGATCGGACGCGTTCGAGGCTCTCCCGCGCGCGCGCCTGGTCCGCCACCACGTGGCTGCCTCGCTGCAGCCACTGCTCGACGGTCGCGTCGGAGCCCCAGGCCGCGAAGACCGAGACGAGCGGGGCCATGATCGGGATGCGCTGGCCGACCTCCGGAGGCTCGGCGCGCGCGCGGCGGGGGCCGGCGCGCGCGATGCAGAGCGCGTCCGAGCCGGCGCGGACGAGGGCGACGGCACCCATGTCGAGCGATCGCGCGAGCCGACCCATCTCGACGCGGGCCTCGTCGACGATCGGGTTCTCGCGAAGCGCGGCGTCGCCGATCGCGACGAGCGCGGCGCCGAGGGAGAAGGTGCGGGTCTTCGGGTCGCGGCTGAGATAGCCGCACTCGAGGAGCGCCATCAGCAGATTGTGGGTCGAGGCGGGATTGATCCCGAGCCGACTCGAGAGCTCCGAGTAGGAGAGGGATTCGTCCGGGTGGGCCGCCAGGAAATTCAGCAGGTCGGCGGCCCGGGTGGCGGAGAGAGCACGGCGGGACACGATCGCCGGATCTTACGATTGCAGCGAAAAAATCGCCATTGCAATAGATCCGGACCGCCCGGATCCGTCAGATTCGGGCCATGGGCGATTCCCTCGCCGAGGAGAACGGAGCCGATGAGCCCGAACGTCGATGCCGCCTTCATCCGCCGCGCCGTCGAGGCCTGTGATCTCGCCGCGCTGCGCGTCGCGCTCTACCAGGCGACGGGCGACCCCGCGCTCGCCGAGTTCGGTCCGGTCGCGGATCTCGACGATGACGAGCGCGCCCGGCTCGAGGATCGGGCCGCGCATCTGCTCGAGACGCACGCCGGCTCCTTCGAACGCCGCGTGCCCTCGGACGAGGAGCTCCGCGCGCTGATGGATCTGGTGTTGGGCGTGCCGACGCGGGACGAACACTTCGAGGTGCGCAAGAAGTTCCTCGCCTTCACGCCCTATCCCTTCCAGTACACGCGCCCGGCGGAGGCCGCGCCGGTTCCGGAGGGCTTCGAGGTCGCGATCATCGGCGCCGGGCCTGCCGGGATCGCCACCGCCGTCCAGCTCGGACGACTCGGCGTCCCCTACCGCATCTACGATCGACGCGACGAGCTCGGCGGGACCTGGAGCATCCACAAGTATCCCGACATCCGCGTCGACACGCTGAGCATCACCTACGAGTTCAGCTTCGACGACGAGTATCCCTGGCGCGAGTACTTCGCGCGGGGCGAGGACGTCCGGGCCTATCTCGAGTTCATCGCCGACAAGTACGGCGTCCGGGAGCACATCGAGCTCGGCCACGACCTCGAGCACGCGCGCTTCGACGAAGGGGAGAATCGCTGGAAGCTCTCTTTCCGGGGCCCCGACGGCGCGCGCGCCCTACGCGACGCGAACTTCGTCGTGAGCGCCGCCGGCGTCTTCGCCAAGCCGAAGCGCCCGGACATCCCGGGCATCGACGACTTCGAGGGCACGATCCTGCACCCGACGGAGTGGACGAGCGAGCACGACGTGCGCGGGAAGCGCGTCGCGGTGATCGGCAACGGCTCGACCGGCGTTCAGCTCCTCGCCCGCGTCGCCGAGGAGGCGGAGCACACGACCGTCTTCCAGCGCACGCCCCAGTGGATCGCGGCGCGGCCGAACTACGGAAAGGCGGTCGAGCCGGAGGTCCGCTGGCTGCTCGACAATCTGCCCGGCTACTGGAACTGGAGCCGCTACACCTCGATCATCGGCCTGATGACCTGGCACGAGGACTTCCTCATTCCCGACCCGGAGTGGGAGAAGCAGGGCGGGCACATCACCCGGAAGAGCGACGAGCTCCGGGAGCTCATGATCGGCTACATCGACTCGCAGATCGGCGACCGCCCGGACCTGCGCGAGAAGCTGATCCCGGACTACGCGCCGATGGTCCGGCGGCCGGTCGTCGACAACGACTGGTACAAATCGCTCACCCGTGACGACGTCGCGCTCGTCACGTCGGGGATCGAACGCCTCACGCCGACGGGGATCGAGACGGCGGACGGCAAGCACCACGAGCTCGACTTCATCGTCTTCGCGACCGGGTTCGAGGTCGATCAGTTCCTGTGGCCCGCGGAGTACGAAGGCGAGGGCGGCCGGAGCCTCCGGGCCTACTGGGGCGAGAAGAGCCCGCAGGCCTATCTGGGTATGATGGTCCCGCACTTCCCGAACTTCTTCATGATGTACGGACCGAACTCCCAGCCCGTGTCGGGCGGAATCTCCCTGCCGTCCTGGTTCCAGATCTGGGCGGCCTACCTGGCGCAGTGTCTCGATACGATGTTCGAGGAAGGGCATGCGCGGGTGGGGGTCCGCGAGGAGGCGTTCCGGAAGTACAACGCCGATCTCGACGCGTTCGGCTCGGAGCTCGCGTTCATCAAGGACACCGGCTCGGTCGAGCGCAACTACTACGTGGACGACGACGGTCGGCTGGTCGTGAACACGCCCTATGAGACCGCCGAGCTCTACGCCATGATGAGGACGCCGAAACGCGACGATCTCGTGTTCGGCTCCTGAGCGCCGCGAGACGAGCGCACGGGTGGCGCGACCGGCGAGTGGCCCGACGGCCGATCCAACGAGCGAAAGAGGGGACGAGAGACGATGGCGAAGAAGGACATCCGCAACGAGAAGCGACGGGCCATGAAGTTCCGGGAGTGCTCGGCGCCCCCGATCGACGACCACGAGGCGACGGTCCGCTGGCTGCGCGATCGCGAAGTCATCAAGAATCTCTACCGACGCTATGCGTACGGCGTCGACTCGATCAACTTCGATCTCGTGCGCACGGTCTTTCACCCGGACTGCGAGTGCGTCGGCACGGCGGAGTCGGGCAAGCTCGACGAGTACCTCGACGGGATGGAGGAGGCGCTGCATGCGTGGGACGCCTCGATGCACTTCGTCGGGAACCAGTACGTGGAGATCGACGGGGACGAAGGCTTCGTCGAGAGCTGGGTGGTCGGCTACCACATGGAGGCGCCGGACAGTCCGCTCGAGCACCTCGTCCTGGGGCTCCGCTACCAGGACGATCTCGTCCGCGTCGGTGACGATTGGAAGATCATCCGGCGCGAGACCGCGATGCAGTGGCATACCGGCGTCTTCCCGCGGCCCTTCATCGGTCCCGCGCCGTATCCGAGGAGCGGGCACGAATCCAGGTAGCGGGCGACGGCGCGACCCCCGGTCGATCCGGGCTCGGCGGTGTGCGATCGTCCGCGCGCTCGCCCGGGAGACCTCGCCTTGACCTCCGAACCTTCCGCCGCCGCCGCTTCCCGCGCGCTGATGCACACCGCCGCCGCGGGTGTCCTCGCGACGCATTCCGTCGCCGTCCCGGGCTATCCGCTCGGGTCGCTCGTTCCTTTCGTGCTCACGCCGGAGGGGCGATGCGTCGTCTACGTGAGTCGGATCGCGCAGCACACGAAGAACTTCGAGAAGGATCCGCGCGCGAGCCTGACGGTCGTCGAGGCGGACCTCTCCGGCGCGGACGGGGATCCGCAGGCCTCCGGTCGGGTGAGCGTCCTCGGGGACGCGCGTCGGCTCGAGGGCGGGGAGCGGGACGCCGCGCGGGAGCGCTACGAGACCTTCTTCCCGGAGAGCCGCGGGCATTCCGGGGTGCACGACTTCGACTACTGGGCGATCGACCCCGTGCGGGTCCGCTACATCGGCGGCTTCGGCGCCATCCACTGGGTCGAACGCGACGAGTTCTGTCTCGCGCGCGCCGAGTGGCAGGACGGCGAGGGCGGCATCGTCGCGCACATGAACGAGGACCATCGCGACGCGATGGCGGCGATCTGGACGCGGTTCCGCGGCGCGGCGCCGGTCCCGAACGACGTCGACGACGACGCGGAGCCGACGATGCTCGCGAGCGACCCGGAAGGGTTCCACATGCGTTGGGGCGGCGAGGTCGCGTACGTCCCCTACGCCGGGCGCTGTGAGACGGCGCTCGACGTCCGCAAGGAGATGGTCCGGCTGACCCGGGAAGCGCGCGCCGCGACGGAGTGATCGAGGCGCTCGTGTCGCGCCGGCGCGCGACCGGGCCGGGTCGGGATCGCTCGACGCACGCCGAGTCGGCGAGGGCTATCGTGGCGCCATGCGAAAGCCGCCGATCGACTACATCGCGCGGACCCGTGCGCAGTACGAAGCCCTCGGCTACCGGCCGTACGCATGGGTCGAGAATCACGAGCCGCCCGCCTTCGTGAAGCCGCGCAAGCCGGCGAGGGAATGGAAGGTCGGACTCGTGGCTTCGGGCGGGATCTACGCGCTCGGTCAACCCGCCTTCCACTTCAAGGACGATCTCAGCTTCCGCGCGATCGCCACCGACACGCCGGTCGAAGCCCTCCGGATCACGCATTTCGCCTACGACCTGACCGACGCCCGCCAGGACCCGAACGTCGTGCTGCCGCTCGAGCCGCTCCGCAGGCGGGTCGAAGCCGGCGAGATCGGGTCGCTCGGGCCCTGGGCCTATACCTTCATGGGAGGGATCTACTCGTCCCGGAAGGTGCGCGACGTCCTCGCGCCGGCGATCGCGGATCGTCTCGTGAACGACGAGGTCGACGTCGCGCTGATGGTCCCGGTCTGACCCGTCTGCCATCAGTCCGTGGGACTGATCGCGAGGGAGGTGGAGGCGCGGGGGATTCCTTCGGTGTCGCTCTCGAGCGCGCTGTCGATCACCCGGAGCGTCTTCGCGCCGCGTTGCGTCTTCACGGACTATCCACTCGGCCGGACCGCGGGAAAGCCCGGCGACCGGGCGTCGCAGGATGCGATCGTGCGCGCGGCCATCGAGCATCTCGCGGACGCCTCGGAGCCCGGCGAGGTGCGCCACGTCGATCTCCGATGGGCCGAGACGGACGACTGGAAGGACGCCGTGATGCGACCGAAATCCGCAGCCGAAGAAGGCGGCGCGGGCGAAGCGGAGGACGATCGCGCGGCACGCACCGACGTTCCGCAATACCAGTTCGAGGCCGATCGCGAAGCGGTCGACGCGGCGTGCCCGACGTGCTTCGTGCCCTCGTAGGCGGCGCCCGCGCGGGTGTTCCGACCGGCCGTCTCGCCGCGGCGGGGCCGCGCGCATTCTCGACCGGGCTTCGGGCGGCTACGTTCTCCTCGAGGCCGCGCGCCCTGCGCCCGTTCCCGAAGTCACGCCGCCGCCTCCGGTCGGCAGGAGACCCCGTCCATGGCGGCCACAGACGAACCTGACTCGGGCGGTCGGGCCGCCGGGCTCGGTGGGATCGCCTCCGCGCTTCGCAACGGAATCGAGATCGCTCGAAAGGGCCGGCTCTCCGAGCGGCGGGAGACGCCCTACGAGGTGGTCCACCGCGGGACTCATCATCAGCTCCGTCGATACCGGCCGACCGACGTGCCGGAGACGGACGGCCGGGATCCCGTCGTCCTCGTTCCGCCGCTCATGCTGAGCGCCGATCTCTGGGACATCGCCCCCGACGCGAGCTCGGTCGCGACGCTCGCGCGCATGGGCGCGGATCCCTTCGTCGTCGATTTCGGCTCGCCGGAAGAAGAGGAGGGGGGACTCGAGCGCACCCTGACGGACCACGTCGTCGCCGTGTCCGATGCGGTCGACGAGGTCCACCGCGCGACCGGGCGGCCGGTTCATCTGATGGGCTACTCCCAGGGCGGGATGTTCGCCTATCAGGCCGCCGCCTATCGGCAGTCGGCGCGAATCGCGTCGATCGTGACCTTCGGCAGCGGCGTCGATCTCCACGGCGGCCTGCCGTCGAGCCTGCCGACGGAGCTCGTGATCCGCGTCCTCGAGCAGATGAGCGAGATCCAGGATTCGCTGATGCCGGAGGGGGTGCCGAGCTGGGCGACGCGGCTCGGCTTCCAGCTGCTCGATCCCGTGAAGACGGTCCGTCAGCGGATCCAGTTCCTGGCGACCCTCTCCGATCGCGAGGCCCTCGAAGAGCGCGAGGGGGTTCGGCGCTTCA
>JAUIMK010000393.1 GCA_030432735.1 bacterium | reverse complement strand
CCCCCAGGACGCGCTCGAAGACGTCGAAGGCGAGGTCGAGTGGGTCGGCGACCAGATCGTCTTCCGGAACGGCCGCGGCACCTACCAGGGAACGAAGCTCCCCGAGATGAACGCCGTCATCAACGGCCTGTCCGCGCTCACGCGCATCCGCCCCGAGGAGCGCGAGATCCGCCGCAGCCCGCCTCCGCTCCCGGGGCTCGGCCCGCTGTCCAGGATCCTCGCGCCGCGGGATCCCGACGCGCTGCCCCCGCTCAAGCGCATCGGCCTCGCCCTCGACCATCTCGAGCACCCGATCCTGCGTTGGCCCCTCGAAGACCTCGAGATCCTCGTCGAGCCTCTTCGCCGCGGCCTCGAGGTCAGCGTCCGCAAGGGTCGCTGGGGCGGGGCCGGCGTGAAGGGCGAAGTCGTCTGGTTCAACGACCCGAAGGCCCCGTCGGTGTCCGCGACCCTCTCCCTGACGCCGCCCGAAGCCGTCCCGGCGGCGAAGGCACCGACCGATCCCGAGGCGGCGGGGCACGGGGCCGCACAGGACCGCGGTCCCGCGAACGACGACCTGCCCCCCGCGCGCTGGGGACAGGGCCGCTTCGAGATGGAGTTCCGACCGCGACGCTGGCTCCCCTTCGAGCGCGCGACGGGCTTCGTCCGGCTCGAGGAGACGCGAATGTACCTCGACGACCTCGACATCGAGGTCGAGGCCCAGGGAACCTTCGCCGCGCGAATGGCGGTCGACCTCGATCGCGACGACACGATCGGCTTCGACACGAGCTTCGCGCTCACCGACGCCCGCCTCGACGAGATCGGGCCCTTCGTCGCTCTGCCGGAGGATCTCGCCCTCGGCGGGATCGATGCGACCGGCTCGCTGACCGGTCGCGTCCGCCCGAAGACCAACTTCATCGCGGAGCTCGAAGGGAGCGTGCGCGCGGACGCCCGTGACGGCATGGTCAAGACGAGCCTCCCCCTCCTCTTCCGCCTCGCGAAGGCGACGGAGGGCTACAACCCCTTCGCCAACGAGGACCAGCTCGCCTACGAGACGATGGGCGGCACCTTCGAAATCGACCGCGGGGTGATCTCGGTGGAGGACTTCGAGATCGAGGGGCCGCTCCGCGTGTTCGCCCGCGCCGACATCGACACGAACCCGAAGCCCGCGACGATCCGCAGCGTCGTCGGCATCTTCCTCTTCCGGAAGCCGTCGGCCTTCCTCGACAACCTGCCCCTCGTGCGAAGCCTCCTGCCGGGCTCGGAGCGGGGCCTCTTCGGCACCTACTTCGAGGTCGAGGGGGCCCTCGGCGATCCCGACGTGGATGCGCTGCCGGTGCAGACGATCATGTCCGGGGTGCCCGACGTGATCAAGGCACCCTTCAAGGCGCTTCGATTTCTCTTCGAAGGCGGAGACGAGGACTCGTGAGCAAGTCGGCGATGCCCCGCGCACGAGACAAGGTCCTGGACCTCGAGGCCGCGAAGCGCGCCGTCGCGCGGGCGAGGCGCCGCGGCGAGACCGTCGTCCTCACGAACGGCTGCTTCGACCTGCTCCATCCCGGGCACGTGCGCAGCCTCGAGGCGGCCCGCTCCCTCGGCGACCGGCTCGTCGTCGCGGTCAACCACGACGCGAGCGTGCGACGGCTGAAGGGACCCGAGCGACCGATCCAACCGGCGCGGGTCCGCAAGGAGCTCGTCGCGGCCCTCGCCTGCGTCGACTGGGTCGTGGGCTTCGGCGCCGACACGCCGCTCGGGGTGATCCGCGCCCTCCGTCCCGACGTGCTCGCCAAGGGCGGAGACTGGGCGCTCGACGAGATCGTCGGACGCGAGGACGTCGAGGGCTGGGGCGGTCGGGTCGCGCGGCTCCCGCTGATGGCCGGGCACTCGACGACGGCGACGCTCCAGGCGATCCGCGGCGCGCGGGATCGCGGCTAGACGAAGCGATCGGAGCTGCGCCCGAGCTCCCCGACCTGCCCTTCCTTCGGCGCGCGACGATAGGGCTCGTCGAGGAGGGCCTCGATCCCATCGGTCACCCGATCCGCGATCCCGCGGAACTCGCGCGCGTGGTCGCGCTCGGCCGCGGCGGTGAACGGAGCGAATTTCTCGCTGACGTGGAAGTCCTCGAGGTCCTCGTATCGGATGGGTTCCCCGATCCGATAGATGACGCGCCCCTTCTTCGCGAAGGGCGAGCCGCCGGGATAGAGCGAATCGGAGCCGTTGCAGCCGACGGGGACGATCGGCGCCCGCAGATGGAGGGCGATCTGTGCGATCCCGACGTGGCTCTCGAGCAATCGGATCGAACGCGTGCCCTGCGGAAAGACCAGCAGGTCGATGCCGAGCGCTCGCGCCTCTTCGTTCAGCTCGACGAAGCGCGCCATCATCGCCTGGAAGAGCGCGCAGATGTAGTCGGCGTAGTCGCGATCCGCGGGCTCGAAGGCGAAGCCGAGCGGACTCCGGGCCTTGCGCAAGAGGAGCTCGGGGACCTCCGGCGGCTCCGGGAGTGGCGCGTCCTCGCCGACCGCGCGCCGGTCGACCACGTCGCGCAGCAAGGCGTACTCCTGGTCCGTCGGCGTGCGGTGGAGCACCGACTGGAAATCCTTGGTGATGAGATAGCCGCGAGACACGGTGGGCAGCTGGAGCATGCTCTCCATGAAGAACGCGAGCAGGCGGTTCTCGTAGTACTTGCCCTTCACCCAGGCCGCGGTGAAACGATTCCAGCGCTTCCAGATCGCGTATTGCCAGGGCCAGTAGTTGTACCGATCCGTGTGGTTCATCGCGTAGATGACCGGCTCGTCGGGGAGGTTCTCCCCGCCCTCGACGCGGAGGTCGACCCCCGGCAGATAGACGTAGTTCGCGTGGAGGAGCCGGCCGAGGATCCGCTGGGAGAGCGGGCGGGCGGTCAGGCGGAGCCGCTGCAGCCGGGGAAGATCGAGCATGCGCCTAACGAGCCTCCGCCGCGGGAGTCGCGAGGCCGAGCGCTGCAGGCCCCACGCGTTCGGTCTCGACCGAGGCCAGCCAGGCCGTCGGATCGTCCTCGCCCCGCTGGAGGGCCTCGCGAACGTGGGACAACGCGGTCTCGCGACGAATCAGGACGAGGGCTCCCGATCCGGTGTCGTCGTAGACGAGCGCCTCGACCTCCGGCCAGCAGGTCATCGCCAGCACCGCATCCAGCGAGATCCCCCGCTCCCCGACCGTCGCGACGAGCATCCGCTCCTCGTCCCCGGCCTCGAGCGCCCGGGCCAGCGCCGGCAGTCTCGGCTCCGTTTCGTGCACCGAGACGAAGCAGTCCGTGAGGACCGAGCGGGCCGCGTCCACGCGATCCGCCGAGGCCGAGAGGGACGGCGCGAGGACCGCGGCGACGTTGCCGATCCGCGCCGATCCGCCGCTCGTGCGCGACCTCGCCCCTGCATCGGCCCCGGAGAGCGCCATCGCTTCAGAACCCCCGCTCGGCCCGATCGAAGAAGGTGGTATCGAGGATCTGGACGTCGACCTCGCTTCCCGCGGCGAACCCCTCCGACTCGAGCGGGACGACCGCGAGCCCCTGACCACGGATCATCGACGTCAGCACGCCGGAGCTCTGGTTGCCGGTCGGGTGCGCGAGGATTCCGTCGCCGCTCCGCTCGAGGCGCACGCGGACGAAGTGGAGGCGCCCCGCCTTCTTGCGGTAGTCGCCGGTCAGGGTCGCGCGCACGACGGGCCGGTGGATCGCACGATGGCCCATCATCCTGCGCAGCGCGGGGCGGACGAACTCCTCGAAGGTCACGGCGGTCGAGACCGGATTGCCGGGCAGGCCGAAGACGAGCTGTCCCGTCGGCTCGATCACGCCGAACGCGAGCGGGAACCCCGGCTTCATCTTCACGCCCCAGAAGCGCAGCCGGCAACCGACCTTCTCGAGCACGTCGCGAACGTGGTCGTGGTCGCCGACGGAGACGCCGGCGCTGCTCACGAGCACGTCGGCCCCGAGCCCTGCCCGCATGCGCGACTCGATCGCGGCGGGCGTGTCCTCGGCGATGCCGAGATAGATCGGCTCCGCTCCGATC
>JAUIMK010000392.1 GCA_030432735.1 bacterium | reverse complement strand
TCGCCGACGGCGCCGCCGGAATTCGATCCCCTGGGGTGGAAACCAGTCAAGAAGACACCCGGGCAGTTCGATACGGCGAACCTGGAGCCGGCGTGCGCCTCGGGAATTTCCCTTTTTCGTACGGGGACCTCCGGCGCACCACCAGAGAGACAGAGGAACGTTGATGTCCACGTCGCACCCGTCGAAGCCGACCTGCGTACTCGCCGGATCGGAGTCGTTGCTGATTCAGTGTGGGGAGCTCCTCCTCGAGCGAGGGTGGGCGATCACCTACGTCGTTTCGCGGGACCCTGCGATCACCGAATGGGCCGAGTCGAAGGGGCTCGCGGTCTGCGCGCCCGGTCGCTCGCTCGCCGGCTCCCTGGCGGGCGCCCCGTTCGACTGGTTCCTCTCGATCACGAACCTCTCGATCATCCCCGAAGAGGTGTTGGCCCTTCCGCGCAAGGGCGCGATCAACTTCCACGACGGGCCGCTGCCCGCGTACGCCGGGATGTACACCCCCGCCTGGGCGCTGCTGAACGGGGAGTCCGAGTACGGCGTCACCTTCCACGAGATGACCGCCGGCATCGACGAGGGACGCATCCTCGTTCAGAAGCGTTTCCCCATCGCGGACGGGGAGACGAGCCTCAGCCTCAACACGAGCTGCTATGCGGCGGCGATCGACGGCTTCGCCGAGCTCGCCACCCAGATCGAGACGGACACGCTCGCACCGCAGGAGCAGGACGCGTCGGGCCGCTCCTACTTCGCTCGACATGCGCGCCCCGAGGCCGTGGGCGTACTCGACTTCGATCGACCGGCGTCGGAGCTCGCGCGGATCGTCCGCGCCCTCGACTTCGGTGAGCGCTACGAGAATCCCTTCTGCGCCGCGAAGGTCGTCCACGAAGGCCGGGTCGCCCGCGTGGCGAGCGCCCGCGTCGAGGACGGCGAGGGCGAGGCCCCCGGCGTGGTGGTCGCGATCGACGACGACGGATGGCACGTGGCCACCGCCGAGGGTCGACTCGTGCTCCGCGGCTTCGGCTGCCCGCGCGGTCGCGCCTGGACGCCCGGGGAGGCCGCGGAAGCCCTCGGCGTCGCGCCGGGCACCAGGCTCGACGCCGGTGTCGACCGCGCGCGCCTCATGGCGCTCGCCGAGGAGATGACGCCCTCGGAGCCCTTCTGGGCGCGGCGTCTCGAGAAGCTCGATCCCGTCGAAGCGCCCTACCGGAACCCCGGCGCCGCGGACGAGACGGTCGCTGGCTCGCAGGGTCCCGAGCGGATCGTCGTCGAGCCCCTCGCCGGAGCGGCCTCCGGCGAGGACGTGGCGGCCCGCTTCCTGCTCTATCTCGCGCGCATCCAGGGGGTCGAGACCTTCGACGTGACCTGGTGCCACGACGCGCTCGCGGAGCGGCTCGCCGGGACCGGCGAGCTCTACGCTTCGAGCGTCCCTCTCCGGCTCGAGATCGACCGGACCGGATCGACGTCCGACGCCCTCGCGGCGGCCACGTCTGCGATCGGGAAGGTGCGCGAGAAGGGGACCTTCCTGGTGGACGTCGTGGCGCGCACGCCCGCGCTGTCGGCCCATCCACTGCTCGCCGCCGGCCACGCGACCTCGGTCGTCGTCGGCACGGTGGCTTCGCCGGGGACGCAGACCCTGCCCGCCGGCGCCGACCTGGCCCTCTTCGTCGCGCCGGACGGGCGCGAGACCTGCCTGGCCTTCGACCCCGTGAGCGTCGCGCGCGCGAGCGCCGAGCGGATCGCACGGCAGCTCGGGGATCTCTCTCGCGCCGCGGCCGATGCCGCGCTGCCCTTCGCGAAGCTCCCGCTCGTCGAGGGCGAGGAGCGTCGCCGGATCCTCGAGGAGTGGAACCGCACCGGCGTCGACTTCGATCGGACCGACACCGTCCGATCGCTCTTCGAGGCGCGCGTCGCTGCCTCGCCGGAGGAGACCGCCGTCGTCTTCGAAGGGGAGTCCCTCACCTACCGCGAGCTCGACGAGCGCGCGGGGCGGCTCGCGAACCATCTCGCGGGACTCGGGATCGGACCCGATGCCCTCGTCGGCCTCCACCTCGCGCGCTCCCTCGACATGATCGTGGGCGTGATGGGCGTGCTCAAGGCGGGGGGCGCCTACGTTCCCCTCGATCCGGTCTACCCGGCGGACCGCATCGCCTACATGATCGAGGACTCGCGCGCCGCCGTCGTGCTGACGCATGCGGCTGCCGGTGCGGTCCCGACCTCGGGCGCGGCGACGGTCGTCGACCTCGATCGTGATCGGGACGCGATCGCCGCCCACCCCACGACGCGGCCGGACACGCCCTGCGCGCCGGAGCAGCTCGCGTACGTGATCTACACGTCGGGCTCGACCGGCAAGCCGAAGGGCGTGATGGTCGAGCACCGCAACGCGGTGAACTTCTTCGTCGGCATGGACGAGGTGGTGCCGCACGATCCGCCCGGCACCTGGCTCGCGGTGACGAGTCTCTCGTTCGACATCTCGGTGCTCGAGCTGCTCTGGACGCTCACCCGGGGCTTCGAGGTCGTGATCTTCCGCGACGTCGAGCGGACGGGCGGAGAGGACGGCGCGTCGCGCGCCTGGCGGCCGATCGACATGGGGCTCGCGCTCTGGGGCAGCGACGCCGGACCGGGACCCAAGAAGTACGAGCTGATGCTCGAGAGCGCGAAGTTCGCGGACACCCACGGCTTCTGCGCGGTGCACACGCCGGAGCGGCACTTCGGCGCCTTCGGCGGGCCCTTCCCGAATCCGTCGGTCACGAGCGCGGCGATCGCGGCGGTGACCGAGAACGTCCAGATCCGCGCTTCGAGCTGCGTCCTGCCCCTCCATCACCCGATCCGCGTGGCGGAGGAGTGGGCGGTCGTCGACAACATCTCGAACGGACGCGTCGGCGTGTCCTTTGCCTCGGGCTGGCAGCCGAACGACTTCGTGATCCGACCCGACGCCTTCGCGGCGGCCAAGTCGATGATGTTCGAGAACGCCGAGATCGTGCGCCGGCTCTGGCGCGGCGAGTCGGTGGAGTTTGCCAACCCCCACGGCAAGCTGGTGCCCACGGCCACACTCCCGCGTCCGGTACAGGCAGAGCTGCCGGTCTGGATCACCACCGCCGGCAACCCTGAGACCTTCGCCATGGCCGGCCGCGCCGGCGCCCGCGTGCTCACCCACCTCCTCGGCCAGAGCCTCGACGAGGTCGAGCGCAAGATCGCCGCCTACCGCACGGCCTGGAAGGAAGCCGGACACCCGGGCCGCGGCTGGGTCAGCCTGATGCTCCACACCTTCGTGGCCGAAACCGAAGAGGAGGCCCGCCGCCAAACCGAGCAGCCGCTCAAGAGCTACCTGCGCACCTCCGCGGACCTGCTCAAGAAGTACTCCTGGACCTTCCCCGCCTTCAAGAAGCAGGTCAAGGACGTCAACTTCGGCGACCTCTCCGAGGACGAGCTCGAGGCCGTGCTCGACCACGCCTTCGAGCGCTACTACCAGTCCAGCGGCCTGTTCGGCACCCCCGAACGCTGCCTCGAAATGGTCGCCGGCCTCAAGTCCCACGACGTGGACGAGGTCGCCTGCCTCATCGACTTCGGCGTCGCCGCCGACGCCGTGCTCGCCAACCTGCCCCACCTCGAGCGGCTACGCGCCCAAACCAGCCGGCCGCAGCCTCGCATCGCCCCGGACTCCTCCGTCGCGGCGCTCATCCGCCACCACAACATCACCCACTTCCAGTGCACGCCGTCGATGGTGTCCATGCTGATGAAGTGCGGCTTCTCGCGCGAGGCCCTGCGCGGGCTGCGGCAGTGGTTCATCGGCGGCGAGGCCTTCCCCGGCCACTTGGCCGCCGAGCTCTGCGATCTCGTCCCCGGCGGCATCATCAACATGTACGGGCCCACCGAGACTACCGTCTGGTCGACGGCCCGCCGCGTCAGCGCCGACGACGTCAAGACGCCCATCGGGCGCCCCATCGCCAACAACACCATCTACATCCTCGACCCTCTCATGCAGCCGGTCCCCGTCGGCGCTCCCGGCGAGCTGTTCATCGGCGGCGA
>JAUIMK010000391.1 GCA_030432735.1 bacterium | reverse complement strand
CGCTCTCGGCCCAGAGACGTCGAGCGGTCTCTTCGTCCCGGGCGAGGGCGGACGTCCGGGCCGGGCGTTCGTTGATGAAATAGGTGCCGTTCGGCGCGCCGACGTCCGGCTCCGAGCAGAGGTAGATGGAGGTCCTGGCGCCCTGGGCCGGCGTCTTGAAGAAGAGGGAGAGGAAGGGGATCACGAGCTTCGCGACGCCGCCGTTGTTCGACCCGAGCCGGGTCGACACCGCGCCGGGATGGAGGGACCAGACGCCGACGTCACGCCCCTCGAGCCGTCGGGCGAGCTCGTTCGTGAAGAGCATGTTGCAGAGCTTCGAAGCGCCGTAGACGCCCATCGCCGAATAACGTCGCTCGGATTGCAGGTCGTCGAGGTCGAAGGCGGCGAACTTGTGGGCCCCGGAGGCGACGTTCACGATCCGGGCGCCCGGGGTCTCGACGATGCGGGGGAGCAGGTCGTGGGTCAGCAGGAAGGGCGCGAGATGGTTCACGCCGAAGGTCATCTCGTTCCCGTCCGGCGTCTCCTCGCGCCGGAGCATCGTGACCGCGGCGTTGTTCAGGAGCACGTCGATGCGGTCGAGAGCGGAGTCGAGTTCCGCCGCGACGCGACGGACGTCGTCGAGGCGCTGCAGGTCGGCGTAGAAGAGTCGGACGCAGTCACGCCCGGTGGCGGCTTCGATCCGTTCGCGGGTGGCTTCGCCTCGCGCTTCGGATCGGCAGACGATGGCGATGTCCGCGCCCTTCTGCGCGAGGGCGAGGGCGGAGGCCTCGCCGATGCCGGACGTGCCGCCGGTCACGATGCAGGTCTTGCCGTTCATGCGGCGGCGTCTCCGGTACTCCTGCGGGCCCCCACGGCGCCGAGGGCATCGAGGAAGAAGCGCGCGACCCGCTCGTTGAGCCAGGGGTGGGTCTCGTCCTCCCGACGCAGCTCTGCGATCGGGCGCGGCGGTCGGGGCAGGCCTGGCCGGGGCGTGTTCTCGTGGACCTTGTGGAGCAGCGCGACGCCGTCGCAGAAGTGGAAGTGATCGGCGCGGTCGAGCCAGTCGATCCGCGCGTGATCGCCGAGGCGGGCGAAGAGCGGTTCGATCGACTCGTGTCGGTCGACGAGGACGTCGTCCTCCGCGGCGAGGACGAGCGCCGCGATCTCGGCGGAGAGCGGGAGTTCGCCCTCCTCGAAGGCGCGCCGGCCGACGAAGGGCTCGGCGGCGGGGGCGAGGCAGCAGACGCCGCGCACGCGGGGCTCGAGGGCCGGCACCTTGAGCGCCGTCCAACCTCCGTACGAGTGCCCCGCGACGCCGATCCGGTCGGCGTCGATCGCCGGCCGTCGGTCCGCCTCGATCCGGTCGTCGACCAGCGCCGCGATCACCCGGGCGATGTCGCTCGGCCGCTGGCTCCGCGCGCGGAGGTGGACCTCGCGGCGCTGCTCGTCGCTCTCGAGCGCCATCATCTCGTCGAAGGTGTTGCCGACGTGGTCCGGCGCCGCGACGACGAAGCCGTGGCTCGCGAGGTGCGTCATCAGGAACGTCGACTGCTGGCGCAGGCCGGAGTTGCCGTGGGAGAAGACGACGAGGGGAAGCTCGGCGTCGGCGAGGGGCGTGAGGTCGGTCGTCGCGCGATGGGGAAGGCCGAGCGGGTGCGCGCCGTCGTCGCGTTCGCGAACCCCGGGCCGCGCCGGGTACCAGATCTCGGTCGGGAGCACGCGCCGCGGATCGATCGGGTCGCCCGCGCAGGGGATCCGCGTCTGGATCACGCCGACGGGATGCGGTCCGCGCAGGCTCGGGTCGTGCTCGGGCATGCGGAGTGTGTAGCCGCCGCGGGGGGCGCGCACACCCCTGCGAAGTCGACTGGCCTTCAGGCGTCGGCGAGCGGGTCGACCAGCACGATCCCGTGCAGCGCGGGCGCTTCCCCGGCTTCGACGCGACGCTCGTCGAGGTCGGCGATCTGCTCGAGGAATCGCCGATCGCGCTCGGCGGAGAGGTCGAAATTCGCTGCGAGTCCCGCGTGCAGGAAGGGCGAGACCAGGAAGCCGAAGCGCGCCGACAGCTCGGGGCGAAAGCGGCCTCGCAGCGCTTCGAAGAGCCCGTTCGCGACGCCCGGAGACGCATCCTCGAACGCGGCGGACCAGCTCGGGTAGGGCCGCGCTCCTCCCGGGCGAAGCGCATAGCGCTCCGGGAGCAGCGACCAGATCCGGTCGCCGACCGCACGCACCTCGTCCGGCGCGTCCACGGGACCGAGGCCGGTCGATTCGACGAAGAGCAGCGCCGCGCGATGCGAAGCGGCCTCCTCGAGGACGGCGAGCCAGGCGTCGGGGGAAGCCTCCTGGGAGAGGTGGTCGTGTGAGACCACCAGGGCGGGCCGGATCGCGTCGAGCAGCGAGGCGAGGGCCGCCGGGTCTTCGGGGGCGGGCGTCGGAATCAGCAGGTCCCGGATCGGCGAGTCGACGTCGAGGGCGAGGTCGTCGGGCCCAGCGGCGGGGTCGGCCACGTGGATCGTGATCGGCACGGGGCTGCCGGCGACGAGCGCCTCCGCGAGCGCGGCGGCACGCTGCCAGGCGTTGCGGCCTAGGAGCAGGATCGTCGAAGACGGATCGCCCGGGCCGGCGCGGCGCGCGAGCGGGCCGATCAGCAGATCGCTCAGTCGATCGATGCCCAGGGGCCCGAAGTGCCGACGCACCTGACCGTCGAGCCATTCGTCGAAGAGCCGGACCTCGGCGCGGCGACTCTCGGCGTCCGCTTCGTGACTGTCGCTCCTGGCTTCGGGGCTCGCGATCTCGACGCCCGGGTCGACCTCGAGCGTCGATGCGAGCGACGCCTTCGTCGGCGAGGCGGCTTCGATCCGGCTGTCGACGCCCGGTGTCGGCGCGGCGGGGCCGGTGATCTCGCGCGGAGCCGGTGCACCGTCGTCGAGGAGGGATTCGTCCGGGCCCGCTGCCGCGAGGGTCGTGCGCAGGCGCGCGATCAGCCCGCGGCTGCGCGTGTGCCGCTGTCGCTCCAGCTCGTACTCGCGGCGCGCCGCGTCGAGGGACCGGTCCTGCGCTTCGAGTCGGTCCTGCAGCGCGTCGATCCGATCGCGTCGCTGCGCATCCTGCGCGCGGGCCTCCGCGAGTGCGGCTTCGAGGCGAACGCACTCGGCATCGCGCTCCGCGAGCTCTGCCTCGAGCGCCGTCACCCGGGCGGCGAGCGCGATCGAGTCTTCGCCATCGAGCTCCCGCACGGTCGCGTCGCCACCCGTCGTCGCCGGCGGCGCGGGCGCCTCCGCTTCGCGAGCGACGGCGGGCCGCGCTCGTTCGCGTTCCCGATCGCGCTCTGCGAGCGCGCCGCGCAGTCGTTCGATCTCGTCCCGCTGTCGGCGCGTCGTCTCTCGCGCCAGCGCGAGGGTCGACTCGCGCTCGCGGTTCTCCGCGCGCACCACGCGGAGCTCCTGCCCGAGCGCGCGGATCGTGTCTTCCGGGTCGAGGGCGGGGGGCGTCGGGGGCTCGGCGACGGGCGGCTCGATCGTCTTCGCCAGGGGCGGGAGCGTCGTCGTGGAAGGCTCCGTTTCTCGGGCTTCGGGGACGCTTCGCGCGACGAGGGCGCGCTGCTGCCAGCCGACGGCCTTCGTCTCGTCGGACGCCCCGGCCTCCGTCTCGGACCGCGTCGGGGGCTCGGTGGCCAGCGCCTTCTGGGTCGCCTCGAGGGCGGCCCGGCTCTCTCGCTCGCGCTTGCGGGCATCCGCCGCGAGCCGCCGGGCGGAGGCCGCGTCGAGGAGGGGGCCGCGCGCCTCGGTCGCTTCGGTCGCGTCGTCCTCTGGCTCGGACGGGGAGGGGGCCGCGCTCGATCCGCCCCACTTCGCCTGCAGCGCTTCGATCTCCTGGGAGCGGAGGTGCAGCGCCGCGCGCAGTCGCTCGACCTCGTCGCGGGCATCGACGGCCTGCGGCTGGCCGGCGATCGTGTCGGGGTCCGCGAGCAGGGCGAAGCCCGCGAGATTCGCATCGCCCCCCGAAGTGGAGGCGTCTGAGCGAGCGTTCGCTTCGGAAGCGCTCTGCTCCTCG
>JAUIMK010000390.1 GCA_030432735.1 bacterium | reverse complement strand
CAGGCGCGTCGAGTACAGGTTGTCGACGGGGATGTTGAAGAAGCCCTGGATCTGGCCCGCGTGGAGGTCCATGCAGAGCAGGCGGTCGGCCCCCGCCGTCTGGATCAGGTCGGCGCAGAGCTTCGCGGTGATCGGCACGCGGGGCCTTACCTTGCGGTCCTGACGGGCGTAGCCGTAGTAGGGAATCACCGCCGTGATCCGGCGGGCCGACGCGCGCTTCAACGCGTCGATCATGATCAGCAGCTCCATCAGGTGCGTGTTCTGGGGCGCGCAGGTCGACTGGAGCGCGAAGCAGTCGAGGCCACGCACGTTCTCGCCGATCTCGATGGCGCACTCGCCGTCGCTGAACGTGCCCACCTCGGCCCGGCCGAGATCGATGTCGAGGTACGCCGCGACCGAACGGGCGAGCGCGACGTTCGCGTTCCCACTGAACAGCTTGAGGTCCTGCATGCGTCTCGCCTTCTGGCTGGTGTTGCCCATTGCCTGGTCTGGGGATCGTGCCGGGCCCGGGGGCCGGTCGTGGTGGGCGCCGCTTTGCGGCGGGTTCGCGCCGTGGGCGTCCGTCCGCCCCGATTGCCACGGTCGAATGGCTGGGGCGGTAGGACTCGAACCTACAAATGGCGGCTCCAAAGGCCGCTGCCTTACCATTTGGCGACGCCCCAAGAATTGTTTGCGGAAGGAACGCCCGGAAGCGTGTCCCGGGAAGAAGAAGGAAGGGTCGGAGGGTTCGGAGAGCGGACCGTCGAGCGGGTCCAGCCGTCGGGTTTCGTCGGATCCAGTCAGCCGGCGGAGACGACCTGCGTCACACGAATCCAGGGATCGTTCTCGTCGGCGTGGGTTTCGGAATCGGAAGTCGTGCTCGATCGCTTCAGTACCGTGGCGGCCTGCCGGGCTTCGGCAGCGCTCGCGAAGACGCCGAAGACCGTACCACCGCTGCCGGACATCCCGGCGCCGATCGCGCCGGTCTCACGCAGACGGTCGATCCATCGACCGATCGGGGGACAGAGGCGAATCGCGGCGGGAGCGAGATCGTTGACCAGCAGGTCCCCGAGGGCGTGTCTCCACTCCCCCGTTTCACCGGCCAGTCCCGAAATCGCCCGCATCGTAGAGCCTGCCTCCGGAGCCGTCAACGAATCCCGCAGCACGTCGGCAACTCGGTAGACCTCCGCCGTTGCGACGGAAATCCCCGGATTGACCAGCACGAGATCGAGCGCCGGGACGCCCTCCACCGGTTCGATCCGCTCGCCGATCCCGGTGACCCGGGCCGGCCTCGGCGCCAGGAAGTAGGGCACGTCGGCACCGAGCCCGAGCGCCACGCCGGCCAGCTCGTCCGTGGGCGTGCCGACGAGCCCCGCGAGCGCCTGGAGCACCGCCCCCGCATCGCTCGACCCACCCCCCAGGCCCGCCCCCGCCGGGATCCACTTCGTCAGTCGGACCTCGATCCGCCCGGCGAGTCCGAAGGCCGCGCGAAACCGCTCGATCGCCCGGACGACCAGATTGTCCGGGCCGTCCGTGATGGCCGCGAGGGCCTTCGGGAGCTGCGCCTCGGCGGGCACGTCCACCGCGAGGGAGACCGCCGGCGCCGCGTCCGCCCACCACCGGAGCTCGAGCGCGTCCGCCAGCTCGAGGGGGACGAAGAGGCTCTCGAGCAGGTGGTAGCCGTCGTCGCGCCGGCCGGTGAGGCGCAGGCCGAGGTTCACCTTGGCGGGGGCGCGAAGCGTGAGCGTGCGGTCGGGATCGGTGCCCCCGCTCACCGCCCCGACTCGACGAAGCGCATGCGCAGCTCGTAGAGCAGCGAATCGATCAGCTTCCGCTCCTCCTCGTCGAGGTTGCCGCGGGTCTTGTCCCGGATCATCTCCAGGGTGTCGATCGTCTGCTGCGCGACGAGCGGATCCGCGGGGGCCGTCTCGCCCGTCGCGGGATCCGGCATCACACCGAGCTGATAGAGCGCGGTCGTGCCCAACGACAGCACGAAGGTCGAGAAGTCGACCTTGAGCAGGCTCGCTTCTTCCTGATCCGCCATGGCGTGGAGCTCCTCTCCGGTGGTCCGGGATGCGCCGGGATCACGCGCGATCGTCCTCGCGATCGAGGCGTCCCATCTCCCGATAAGCGTAGAGGAAGCGCTGGCCGACCGTCACGCAGGAACCGACGGCGAGCAGCACGAGGACCGGCTGCAGGAAGCCGGTCAGGCCGCCGATCGCGAGCAGTCCGATCCGCTCGCCGCGCTCGAGGAAGCCCCCGGGCATGCGCTCGATCAGCAGCTCCGCTCGCGCCTTCGCGTAGGAGGTGAGGACGGTCGCCACCAGGATCAACGCGCAGAGCGCGGCCCAGCCGCCCTCCCCCGCCCGCTCGTAGAACACGACGAGACCGAGCATCGCGAGGATGTCCACCACGCGGTCGAGGGACGAGTCGAGGAAGGCACCGAAACGCGTGGCGATCCCGAAATGTCGCGCGACGACCCCGTCGACGAGGTCGAAGAAGCCCCCCGCGATCAGCAGCCCTCCGCCCAGACGGAGCGCGCCCTCGGCGAAGGCGAGGCCCGCCGCCCCGGCCACCAGGGTGCCCGCCACGGTCATCGCGTCCGGCGGAATCGGGCGCCAGAAGAGGAAGGGGAAGGCGGTGTGGATCCAGCCGTCGAGGCGGTGGCCCAGCTTCTCCTTGATCATCGTCCCGGGGAGCGCACCGAGCGCCTTCGGCTAGCCGCCGAACGACGTCCCGTCGCCACCGAAGCCCCCGCCGCCGACGGTCGTCGGGCCACCGAAGGACGGTGCCCCCGCGGCGGGCGCGGCTTCCGGCGCCGGCGCATTCGCCGCTTCCGTCGCGGCGTTCTCGCGCGCGGCTTCTTCTTCCGCTTCGAGCTCCGCGGCGGTCGTCATCTTGTCCGACACGTCCGGCAGCGACTCGAGCTGGGCCTCGACGTCCGACGCCTCGACCCAATCACGACGGCGCTGGAGCCGCCGATCGAAACGCAGGCGGTCCACCGATTCTCGATCCATGTCTTCGTTCTCCGTAGACCCGTCGGAACGGCGCCGCGCGCGGGGCGTCCGGTTCGGGCCCGCGATGCAAGCGGGGGCGACGGGAAATCAGGGCGCCGCAGGCTAGCAGCGACCGACGCGATCCGCTCCCCGGCGGCCCCGATCGCGGGATCCGGGGCCGGCCGCCGGGAACCCCGGCGTCGCCTGCCAGGTCGAATTGACCGGCCCAGCCCACCCGGATAGGCTGCGCCCCCCGGAGAGCCACTTTGTCGCGAGCCGCCCCTGCCCGAAACCGACCGTGCCCGTCTTCCCGCGCCCGCCGCGCCCCGCGGTTCGCGCTGCTGCTCGCCCTGGCCGCCCTGCCCCTCGATCTCACGGGCTGCGCCGGGGACGCGGTGACCTTCGAGGAGGTGAAGCCCGCCGAGGAGCTCTACGCCGACGGGCTCGAGATCCTCGAGGGCCGACGCATCCTCGGGATCTTCCCGAACGTCGACTACGACGCCGCGATCGAGAAGTTCCAGGCGATCATCGACAACTATCCCTACAGCGAATACGAGGAGCGCGCGCAGCTGAAGATCGCGGACGCCTACTTCGCCGACGATCGCTACGAAGAGGCGCTCTCCTACTACCAGGACTTCGCCGATCTCCACCCGCAGCATCCGAAGGTCCCCTACGCCCTGCTGCGCGCGGCGAAGTGCCACTACAACCAGATCGAGTCCGTCGACCGCGACCAGAGCTCGACCTTCGAAGCGACGACCGCCCTCGAGAAGCTGATCCGCAACCACCCCTATGCGGAGGAGACGCGCGAAGGCGAAGAGATGATGGTGTCGCTGCGCACGCGCCTCGCGCAGAACATGCTGCACATCGCCGACTTCTACCTCGACCGGACCCACTGGCAGTCGGCGGCGGCGCGCTACCGCCGGGTCCTCGACGAATACCCGGGGCTCGGCATGGACGCGAAGGCGCTCTACCGCCTGGGCGTCTGCCTCGAGAACATGCGGCGCGAAGACGAGGCGCTGCGGCTCTACCACGTCGTGGTCGAGAACTACTCGGAC
>JAUIMK010000389.1 GCA_030432735.1 bacterium | reverse complement strand
GTTCGAGCCCCGCAGGCCTGTGCGCCGAATCGCGTGGAACGATGGGACCTCGAGTCGAGACGGTCTCGTTATTCCGCGGGCGCCGGCGAATGACGCGAGGAATCCCGTCCTGGCGTCGAGGCGAAGGCAGCCCTCGAGCCGCTCAGGCGGTTCGGGGCTCATGAGAGCGCCTCGGCGATGCTCTCGTCGGGTACGCCGAGACGCGCTGCGATCGCCCGGCCGCTCATACCGGGTCGGCAGAGGGACCGGATCTGCGAGCGAACCCTGGGTAGGGATTCCCGGCAGCCGATCGACTCCGCGGGCCCATGGCCGGCCGAGCCGCATCACCCGGTGCAGTCCGCGTAGGCGACGGGAGAGCCGTCCTTGAAGGCGCGACGCGCGCAATCTCCATCGCGGGATCGACCCCGAGGCGTCCCGCGACCGGCGGCCGCTCGAGAATCCGTACCCGACTACTCCTCCTCGAAGATCGTCGAGGCGTAGCGATTCAAGTCGAAGATCCCCGCGTTCTTCGGGTCGGCTGCCTCCCCGGTCGCCTGGAACCAGTCGTAGAGCTCCCAGAAGCGCGCGTCCGCGCGGCTCACGCCGTAGCGGCGGAACCTGGCCCGGTCTGCCGGTGATCCGTCGAAGTTCGCGAGCATGTCGAAGAAATCGGGGAGGTCTTCCTCGGCGACGTCGAGGAATTAGTTCGGATAGGAGCCGATCGGACCGAGGTGGAAGTCGATCGTGTCCTTCGCGGAGTCGAGGGTGGCCGATTCGCGGAAGAGGGTGCTGACGTTGTCGTGCCAGCGATTGATGACGATCGAGATCATGCGGTCGCCCCCGCCCGCGAGGCGGACCCGGAGCCACAGGACGTTCGCTTCCGACGTGGTCACGTGTCGGAGGACGGGGGGGGCGCCGCCGCCGGGCGATCGTGACGACGCCCTTGGCTCCCGCGATCAAGGCCGCCAGCAGTCCAGGCTCCGGCACGGGCGTGAGCGGCGCGGTGACGACGCCGGCTGGCCCGTGCCCCGAGTCGCCGAACTTCCTTGTTGTAGGCTCGGGCCTGCTACGGGGAGGAGGGGCTGCGTGACGAGCAAAGATGGCAGGACGCGCGGGACGGGTCGCTGGATGCGAGGCGGCTCTCCGCGCGCGCGGGGCGTGCGGGGGCTCTGGCTCGCCGCCGCATTGACGGCGTGTGGCGCCCCGCCCTCCGGCTTCCGGAACGGGTCTCCCGTCGACCAACTGCCGCCGCACATCTCGCCTTTCGTCACGTCGATCGAAGGCGGACTTCGGCCGGCGTGGCACGAGAGTGGCCGGCGCTTCCTCTATCTGGACGACCTGGTCGGCGACGTGTTCGAGTTCGACATGGAGACCGGCACGTCTCGGCCGCTGACCGCGCACTTCGCTCATTGGGGCTTCACGCGCGCGCACTATCTCGCGAACGGCGACCTGCTTCTCTGTGGGCCGGCTGAGTTCGACCCCGACGATCCGGAGCGCGGCCGCTGGCACGCGCAGTTCTGGCTGCTCGAGAGCGGTGGGGGCGGGGCGGCTCGACCGCTCGGCGAGCGGTGCTTCGAGGGGCCGGCCGTCGCGCGGCATTCGATGCGGATCGCCTGGGTCCGGACCGACCTCCCCGAGAAGATGTTGACGGCGCGGTCGGAGATCTGGACGGGAATCGTCGATCCGAACGAGGGCCGCCCGAGGATCATCGAGGCGCGGCGGGTCCTGGGCCGCAGCGACTTCTACGGACTGGCCATGCTCGAGCCGCAGGACTTCCGGCCGCCCGACGAGACGGAGCTGCTCTTCACGGCGTATGCCTGGCGAGGCGGCGAAGCGATGGGCGTCGATCTCGAGACCGGGCGGGTCGTCAACTATACGCAGAGCCCGTGGTACGAAGAGATGGAGGGCGTGACACCCGATGGTCGCTACGCCTTCGTGGAGCGGGAGTTCACGATGCGGAATTCGCCGAAGGGACCGATCGATCTCTGGCTGGCGCCCCTCGACGGGTCGGGTGAGCTCGTCCGGATGACGACGTTCAGCGAGTTCGCGGGCTTCGGCGCGAACAACCCGGTGGTCCGACCCGATTGCCGATCCGTCCTCTTCGGCTTGCGTGAGACCGGCGGACAACACGGAAACAGCAGCGGGCTGCTCGTCTACGACCTCGCGTCGTCCCTGCTGACGCCCGCGGATCTCTGCGCCCCGGCATCCGCGTCTCGAGACTGAGCGGTCGCCGCGCGGCCGACGCACGCGCGAGGCGCTGGCCCGCGCGCCGGCAGGTCACCGCCGCAGTCCGGCCCGCTCCTCGAAGCGGCGCCCTTCGTCGAGGGGCGCCGCTTCGAGGGGGCGTCTGGACCGATCGTCAGAAGCGATCGAGGTTCATCACCTTGCTCCAGGCCGCGACGAAGTCGTCCACGAACTCCTTCTCGTCCGAGGCGTAGGCCTCTGCCACGGCGCGAAGCTCCGCATTCGATCCGTAGACGAGGTCGACGGTCGTCGCGGTCCACTTCGGATCGCCGCTCTCGCGGTCGACGCCCCGATAGAGCCCTTCCGTCTTCGCCTTCTTCCACTTCGTCGACATGTCGAGCAGGTTGACGAAGAAGGCGTTGTCGAGCTGTCCGGGCGTGTCGGTCAGCACGCCGTGCTCGGATCCGCCCGCGTTCGCGCCCAGGACACGCAAGCCCCCCACCAGGGCCGTCATCTCGGGGACGGTCAGCCCGAGCAGGTCGGCCTTCTCCACCATCATCTCGGCCGGCGGCAGATACGCACCGCTCGTATAGTAGTTGCGGAAGGCGTCCGCCCTGGGTTCGAGGACCGCGAAGGAAGCGGCGTCCGTCATCTCGGCGCTGGCATCCCCTCGTCCCGACGCGAAGGGCACGTCGACGTCATGCCCCGCGTCCTCGGCGGCCTTCTCGATCGCCGCCGCGCCAGCGAGGACGATCAGGTCGGCCATGGAGACGTCGCTGCCGGCGTCGTCCTTGATCTCTTCGAGCTTGCCGAGGACCCGCGCGAGCTCCTTCGGATCGTTGACCGCCCAATCCTTCTGCGGAGCCAGTCGAATGCGCGCGCCGTTGGCCCCGCCGCGCATGTCGGACCCGCGGAACGTCGAAGCCGATGCCCAGGCCGTTCGGACGAGCTCGCCGACGCTCAATCCGGAGTTCAGGATCCGCGCCTTGAGCCGCCGCGTAGTCCAGCGGCCGATCTTCTCACCGGCCGGCACCGGGTCCTGCCAGGCGAACTCCTCCTTCGGCACCTCGGATCCGACGTAGCGGGACTTCGGGCCGAGATCGCGATGGGTCAGCTTGAACCAGGCGCGGGCGAACGCCCGATCGAACTCCTCGGGATTCGCGAGGAAGCGCTCGGCGATCTTGCGATACGCGGGATCCTCCTTGAGCGTGAGGTCGGTGGTCAGCATGATCGGCGGATTCCGCCTGCCTTCGACGTGCGCGTCCGGCACCGACGTGTGCACGCTCTCGTCGGTCGGCACCCAGACCGTGCCGCCGCCCGGCGATTCCTGCTTCTTCCAGTCGTAGGTGAACAGGTTGTGGAGATAGAGGATCGACCACGCGGTCGGGGTCTGCGTCCACGCGCCTTCGAAGCCCGAGGTATTCGTGTGTTCGGCGTTCCCCTTGCCGCACTCGTTCATCCAGCCGAATCCCTGCGCCTCGATGGGCGCAGCGCCGGGCTCGGGCCCCACGCACTCGGCCTTGGACCCCCCGTGCACCTTGCCGAGCGTGTGTCCGCCCGCGATCAGCGCGACGGTCTCCTCGTCGTTCATCGCCATGCGTCCGAAGGATTCACGGATGTCGGCGGCGGCGCCTCGCGGGTCGAGGTCGCCGTCATGGCCCGCCGGGTTCACGTAGATGAGGCCCATGTGGACCGCCGCGATCGGCTTCTCGAGCTCGCCGCTCTCGTCGTAGCGCTCGTCGTTGCCGAGCATCTCGGTCTCCGGGCCCCAGTAGACGAGGTCCGGCTCCCAGTCGTCGACGCGTCCCCCCGCGAATCCGAGCGTCTCGAAGCCCATCGATTCGAGCGCGACGTTCCCGGCCAGGATCATGAGATCC
>JAUIMK010000388.1 GCA_030432735.1 bacterium | reverse complement strand
ACGTGATCAGGACGCGCTCGTCCTTTCCGTCGAAGCGCCGAACGCTGAGTCGGCGCCGGCCGTTGCCGGTCTGCACGAAGGCGATGAAGTTGCCGTCGGGTGAGACGGTCGGCATCCGCTCTTCGGTGCCCCCGGGGCCGATCGGCACCCGGGAGGTGCCATCGGGCCGCATGCGTCGCAGTCGATAGCCCGCCGAGGACGCCGACGCAAACACGATCCACTGCCCGTCCGGCGTGAGCGTCGGCTCGCGGCCGCGGAGCAGCAGGCTCTTCTCGCCCCCGCCCGCGAGGGGCGCGGTCGCGATGAAGGACTCGAAGACCGTAGGGCCGTTGCTCCGCGGGCGCGGCACGACCTGCTCGAAGACCGCCAGCGCGGGATCGGCGAGGATCCGGATCGTGCCCGGCGGGACGTCGGTGGCCAGCGCCGGCCCGACGCGCCCCCCCAGCCGGACCCGGCGCAGGGTGTTGGCCGACGGCCCGATCGCCTGGGTGCGTTCGATGCGCTGTGCATAGATCGTCCCATCGGGCGCGTAGCCGCCCCGCGGATGCTCCGCCGGACCGAAGGTGACCGGCGCGAGATCGCGCCGCTCGAGGTTGAGCTCGTAGAGCTGCTCCTCGCCGCGGAAGTCGGAGGCCAGCAGCAGGCGAGACCGGTCCGGTGACCAGGCCAGGGGAATCGCGTCGAGGGGTGCCTCCTCCACCGGCTCGAGGTCGCCGGTGCGCGGATCGAGGAGCATCACGCGGCCCGGGTACTTCTCGGTCTGCGCCCGGATCTGGAGGATCTCGTCCGCCCGCAGGTAGGCCCGGATCTGGAACTCCTCCTGCCGCTCCGGGTCGCGCTCGTCGGGCGGGATGGGCGGCGCCTCGTCGAGCTTGGCGAAGATCTCCGTCCGCTTCTTGCCGGCGCGGTCGTCCCAGTGGAGCAGCGCGATCTTCTCCGCCGGCAGATCCGCGATCTGCAACCGGGCTGCGGCGCAGGCGGAGATCGCCGCCGCCAACGCGCCCGTCGTGGCCAGGACGAGGGCCGCCTGCACGAACGCGGAGCGACTCAAGGCAGGGCCTCGAGGGTCCGGCCGACGAAGCCCGATCCGCTGGCCGCCCCGGGGCGGCGCTCGAAGACGCCCGCCTGCTTCACCTCTCCGTCGAGCAGGGACACGACGATCTGTGCCGCGTCCGGAAACGGGAAGAGCGGATGCGTCGCGAAGGCCACGTCGTCCGGCGAGAGGTAGCAGCCCTGTCCGAAGTGGGAGTGGTAGACGGCGGTCACCCGCTCCGCCCGTTCCTCCGCTTCCTGGACCGCCTTCAAGTACTCGACCTCGGACATGTAGTAGGCGTGCCGTGCATCCCGTGGAAACGCTTCGGGGTCGCCTGCGTGCATCTTCGTCATGACGTTCGTGATGCGCACGACCCGCCGGGCCCAGCCCTCGTCGTCGCCGAGCAGGAGGCCACAACACTCCTCCGGCGCCACGTCGAGGGCGTGCTGGCAGATCTCGTGCAGGATGTCGTTCGGGATCGGCCGGCTCTCGAGCTCGGCCGTCAGGTCGACGCGATCGGACACGCTCTCGTCCCTGCCCGGAACGCCGGGCTTCTCTCGAACGGGGGGTTCGACCGACAGGAGTCTAATGAACGCGCGCCCTCGGGGCACGCCCGCCCCCGGACCTCGGGGCCCGACTCAGATCTGGAAATCGAGGACCGTCGGAAGGTCTCGATCGACCGAGCGCGCCGCCGCCTCCCGACAGAGGTCGGAGATCGCGATCCCGTCGAGGGCCGAGATCATGCGCTCGGCCAGGTCCGCCCACAGGAAGTCCGGGCGATGCTCCGAAGGCGCCCAGCCCTCGGTCGTCGTCTCCCCCGCGAAGGCCTCAGGCCCTTCCACGGCCTCGACCACCTGCCGCAGGGAGATGTCCTCGGGCGAGCGGGTGAGCACGTACCCGCCGCCGGGGCCCCGTTTGCCGGTCACGAGGTCGCCACGCCGGAGATCCTGGAAGATCTGTTCGAGGAAACGGTGCGGGATCCCCTGGCGCGCACCGATCTCGCGGACACGCACGGGGTGTCCGGCCCCGTTGTAGGCGAGGTCGAAGATCCCGCAGAGGGCATAACGTGCACGTCGGGACAGCCGCATGAGACACGCAAGCATGCACGAGTGAGCCTGCCCCTGCCATCGCGCCCGCCGCCGCGCTTGCCCGTCGTCCGCGCCGCGGCGATCCTTCCGCGGCGCCTCGTCCCCTCGTCCCCCTCGCCCCTTCGCCCCGGAGTCCGTCTTGCTGCTGCGTCTCGAAGATCTCTCGAAACGCATCGGTGCGCGCGTTCTCTTCGAGGGCGCTTCGGTCGTCGTCCGCGCGGGCGACCGGATCGGCGTCGTCGGTCCGAACGGCGCCGGCAAGACGACGCTCCTGCACACGCTCACCGGAGAGGAGCCCCACGACGAGGGCGAGATCCACCGCGCGAGGGACACGCGCATCGGCCTGCTGCGACAGGAGATCGATCCGCGGGCGAGCCACAGCGTGCGCGAGGAAGCGCGCACCGCCCTCGCGGAGCTCGATGCCCTCGAAGACGAGCTGCGTCGGATCGAGACGGAGATGAGCGAGCGCGGCGCCGCGGGCGAGCCGCTCCCCCCCGCCCTCACCGAGCGCTACGACGCGCTCGGTCTCCGCTTCGAGCAGGGCGGCGGCTTCGCCCGGGAGGCACGCGTCGACGAGGTCCTCTCGGGCCTCGGCTTCGAGCCCGACCACCTCGACCGTCCGCTCTCGTCCTTCAGCGGCGGTTGGCTCATGCGCGTCGAGCTCGCGAAGCTGCTGCTCGGCCAGCCCGAGGTGCTTCTCCTCGACGAGCCGACCAACCACCTCGACCTGCCCTCGATCCAGTTCTTCGAGACGACCCTCGAGCGCTTCCCCGGCGCGGTGATCGTCGTCTCCCACGACCGGACGTTCCTCCGGCGTCAGACCAACCGGATCATCGAGCTCGACGGTCGCGGCGGCTTCGAGCTCTACGAGGGCGGCTACGACCGCTACCTCACGCAGCGCGCGCTCCGCCGCGAGGAGCTGCTCGCCCGCAAGGCGAACCAGGACCGCGTGATCGCCGAGCAGGAGCGCTTCGTCGAACGCTTCCGCTACAAGGCCACGAAGGCCAGGCAGGCCCAGAGCCGGATCAAGGCGCTCGAGAAGATGGAGCGGATCGAGGTCGAGCCGGAAGGGCGGCGATCGATGCGCCTCGCGCTGCCGGCGCCGCCGCGTTCCGGCGAACGCGTGCTCACCCTCGAAGGCATCCACAAACGCTACGGCGAGGATCCCGTATACGAGGGCATCGACTTCCACGTCCAGCGCGGCGAGAAGGTCGCCCTCGCGGGCCCCAACGGCGCCGGCAAGTCGACGCTCCTGCGGATCGCGGCGGGCGCCCTCGACTTCGATGCGGGCGAGCGCGTGCTCGGGCACAACGTCGAGGCCGCCTTCTTCGCCCAGCATCAGCTCGAGTCCCTGGATCCGTCCCTCACGGTCTACGAGGAGGTCGCCCGGGACGCGCGAACCGACGAGGTCCCGCGCCTGCGCGGGCTGCTCGGCGCCCTCCTCTTCACCGGCGACGACGTGGACAAGAAGATCAGCGTCCTCTCTGGCGGCGAGAAGGCCCGCGTGGCCCTCGCCAAGCTGCTCCTGCGTCCCGCGAATCTCCTGATCCTCGACGAGCCGACCAATCACCTGGACATCGAGGCCTGCGAGGTCCTCGAAGACGCCTTCCAGCGATTCGAGGGGACGCTGCTCTTCGTCTCCCACGACCGCGCCTTCATCAACGCCCTGGCGACCCGGGTCGTCGAGGTCGAGCACGGCCGCCTCGAGAGCCACCTCGGGAACTACGACGACTATCTGGAGCGGAAGAGCCGACTCCGGAACGCTGAAGCCGGCGAGACGAGGAGCACGAGCCCGACGCCCCGGGCGATCCCGCGCGAGACGGAGGAGATCCGCCCCGACAAGGCCGCCCGCATCGAGCAGCGCGAGCGCCGCAAGGAGCGCGACCGCGTCGCCCGCCGGGTCGCGAAGCTCGAGGAGCGCATCG
>JAUIMK010000387.1 GCA_030432735.1 bacterium | reverse complement strand
CGGCGTCGATCGTCTCGCGATGGGCCGGCGGCCACGCGAGCCACCAGAGCGCCTCGCGGCCGGGCTGCAGACCCCGCGCGAGCGAGTCCGCGTAGGCGATGACGACCAGCTCGTTCGCCCGGTGATAGTCACCGACCCGGGCGAGCAGGACGCCGACCTGCGTCCGGTCGTGGAAGCCCAGGGCCCTTCGGGCGGCGAAGCGCAGCTCGTCCCTCGCGAGATCGAAGAGCCCCGCCTCGATCAGGAGCGCCGCACGCTCGATCGTGGTCTCGTCGACGCGACGCGTCCCTTCCGCGAGCGAATGGCCCGACGCCGCGAGGCCGCCGCCCCCGTCCCCGATTCGCTCGCGCGCCCGCCAGCCGTAGTAGGTGAGCGGGAAGTCCCGAGCGATCGCCTCGAGCTCGCGGCGCTCGGTCGCGGCGTCCCCTCCCCGGCCCGCGGCACGCGCGCGCCAGTAGGCCGGCCGGAGCGCCGCGATCGGATCCTGCGTTCGCTTCGCGAGCTCGCCGAAGGTCGCACGGGCGTCGGCCCAGGCCTTCGTCTGGAACTGCGCCCAGCCCTCGCGCCAGAACGCCTGCCGCATCCGCGTCGGAAACGCCTCGTAGGCGGCGGCGCGACGGAACGCGTCGATCGCCCGATCCATCTCGGCACGATCCTCGTGGAGCGTGCCCGCGAGATAGAGCGCCCAGCTCGCGAGCTCGTCGTCGTCTGCCTTCGCGACGCGCGCGAACTCCTCGAGGGAGCCGTCGACGTCACCGCTGCGCGCGAGGCTGCGCGCCCGCCAGAAGCGCGCTTCGACGTCGGGCAGGAGACCCCCGAACGCCTTCGCCGCCGCCTGGTACTTGCGCTCGCGGAAGAGCGCGCGGGCTCGGCCCATCTTCGCCCGGCGGACCTGCGCCGGATCGAGGGGTTTCGCGATGGCCGTATCGTAGAGACGAAGCGCCTCCTCGGGGTGGCCCGCGTCGAGCGCCGCCTGCGCACGGTCGAGCACGACCGGACCGTCGAGCAGCGCGACCGGGACCTGCTCCCTCGCGACGGCGACCTCCGCGTAGTTGCGGTCGAGGAGCACGCGCGGATCGAGCCCCGCCTCGAGGCTGCCGGTCCGCTGGCGCGACTCGACGATCGCGAGCTGGATCGACTCCCGGACGGATCGATCTTCGGCGCCCGCCGAGTCGAGCACCTCGTTCCAGGCGAGCTCGGCGCCGCTCGGATCCCCCGCCCCGGCGAGGGCCTCGCCGCGGAGCACGCCGAGCGCCGCCCGCAGCGCGTCGCTCTTCGTCGCGACCGGATCCTCGAGCGCCCGCGACGCGACCCGGACGGCCTCGTCCGACCGCCCCTCCGCGATCAGGATCCGCACGCGCAGCAGCTCGGAATAGCCTGCGAGCGCCTCCGCGGAGCCGACGTGCGCGAGGGTCGATCTCGCCCTCTCGATCCGCCCCGCCTCGAGGTGCGTTCGGGCCATGCCCAGCGCCCGGGCGCCGGCGCGCTGTGCCGGTGTGAGTGAGGCGAGCGGATCGGCGCCCCCGGGCCCTTCGTGGAGCGGCGCGGCGCTCCCGCTCGCGCCGAGCCCGAGGAGCGCGAGCACCACCACGGCGAGTACGACGAGGGCGCACCGTCCGCGCTCCTGGATGGCCCGCTTCGCTCGACGCCCCACTTCCCGACTCCCCCGCTTCGATCGTTCGTGCAAGACTAGCCCGCCCGGTGCACGCCCGAACGGGCACGGGACGGAGGCCGAGCGAACGTGGACATCGCGATCTGGGGAGCAGGATCGGTCGGCCTCGGCCTCGCGACGTGTCTCGCGCGGTCCGGCGAACGGCTGCGCATCATCGGACGCGACCCGGAAACGATCGAGCACGTCGAACGAGAGGGGCTCACCCGGAGCGGGATCTTCGGCGACCGCCACGTTCCCCCGAGCGACCTCGTCCTCGATCCCGACCCGACGGCGCTCGCGACGACCCCGCCCGAATGGATCCTCGTGTGCACCAAGGCCTTCGCCGCCGCCGACGTCGCCGCGGCGCTCGCCCCGATCCGCCCGCATCTTCCGGACGAGACGGGGCTCGTGCTCTGCCAGAACGGCTGGGGAAACGAAGCGCCCTTCCTCCCCTTCTGGCCCCGGGAGCAACTCTTCCATGCGCGGGTGATCACCGGCTTCCACCGACGGAGTCCGAACCGCGTCGAAGTCACTGCCCATGCGTCCCCCGTTGCCCTGGGAAGTGTCTTCGGGGTCGATCCCGGTTCCGTGCCGGGTCTCGGGGCGCTCGCGAAGCGAATCTCCGAAGGCGGGATTCCCACCGAGACGCGGGCGGACATGCGCGCCGTCCTCTGGGAGAAGATGCTCTACAACTGCGCGCTCAACCCGGTCGGGGCGCTGACCGGACGACGCTACGGCGAGCTCACCGAAGACCCGACGACGCGACGGATCGTCGACGGTGTGATCCGGGAGATCTTCGCCGTCCTCGGAGCCGCAGGGATCGAGGTGGGCTGGTCCGACGCCGGGGCCTACACGCGCCACTTCCACGACGCGTTGATCCCCCCGACGGCCCGGCACGAGTCGTCCATGCTCCAGGACCTCCGGGCCGGGCGGAGGACGGAGATCGAAGCGCTCTGCGGCGCGGTCGAGCGGCTCGGACGGGACGTGGGCGTCCCGACCCCGATCGTGTCCGGGCTCGCCGCGCTCGTGCGCGCCGCCGAGCGTCCCGGCTGACGCGAAGCGCCTAACGGAAGCGGGTCATCACGCCGGGCACGGAACGCCAACCGACGCAGCGCGTGAGTCGCTCGCGAGTGGGCTTCGCTACGGAGGAGAGGTCGCGGTTCCACGGTCGATCCATCAGCGCGACCGGCAGGTCGAACTCCTCGACGAGCCGAACGGCGGTGTCGAGGCTGTCCTCGACCGCGAAGTCGAAGTCCATCCCGTGGAGCTCGTCGAAGCGAAGGGCCGGCAGTCCGCGCTCGTTCCAGGTCGGTCGCGACCACTTGTCGAGGTGGTGGAGCGCCGTGTGCGCGACGTCGTGGCGGGCGAGCCATCGGCGCGACGCCGCGTTCGACGCCGGGGGACGCCCCGTCACGAGGTGGACTTCGTGCCCTTCGTCGTGCCAGTCCGTCACCGTGCGCACACCGTCACCGACGGGCTCGATCCGCTCGAGGACCTCGTCTTCGTGTGCCCGATCCATGAACGCGAGGATCTCCTCGTCGTCCAACGCGAAGGACTTCTCGAGATCGAAGTGGCGCACCTCTTCGACGGCGACGCGACGCCCGTGGGTCTCGTCGAGCAGGTCGATCAGCGACTCGATCGTGCGCGCGAGCACGTCGTCGATGTCGACGTAGATCCTCACCGCGATCCGCGACCCGCCGCGAGCGCGGCGAGCGGCGCCTTCGCCTTGTCGAGGGACTCGACGTACTCGGCCTCGGGCTTCGAGTCGGCGACGATCCCGCCGCCCACGTGGAGGTGGGCTCGCGTCCCGTCGTGCACGAGCGTACGGATCACGACCGAGAGGTCGATCCCGCCGCGCACGTCGAAGTAGCCGAGCGCGCCGGCGTAGACCCCGCGGCGAACCGTCTCGAGCTCTTCCAGCAGCCGTACCGCCGCGAGCTTGGGCGCCCCGGTCATCGAGCCCGGCGGGAAGGTCGCGCGCACGAGATCGAACGCGTCCCGCCCCGTCGCGAGCTCGCCCACGACCGTCGACACCATCTGGAAGACCGCCGCGTAGGTCTCGACCTTCATGAGCTCGGGAACGGCGATCGAGCCCGGAGTGCAGACGCGTCCGAGGTCGTTCCGGACCAGGTCGACGATCATCAGGTTCTCCGCCCGGTCCTTCAGGCTCGCGGCGAGATCGCGAGCCAGGCGGTCGTCCTCGTCCGGGTCGGCACCCCGCGCGCGGGTCCCCTTGATCGGCCGGCTCTCGACGCGACGCGCCTCGTCGACCCGCAGGAAGCGCTCCGGCGAGCTCGAGAGGATCGTCGCCTCGGGCAACGAGAGATAGGCACCGAAGGGCGCCGCGTTGTGCTCGCGAAGCCGCCGGTAGAGCTCGAAGGGCGGAGCGGAGACCG
>JAUIMK010000386.1 GCA_030432735.1 bacterium | reverse complement strand
CACCCCGCCCGTGACCTGCTCGAAGACCGCGCCCACCCCGCCCGCCGAACCCGATGTCCTGGCCGACGCCGTCGCCGCCCTCACCCCACGCCGTCTCGAGGTGCTCCGCCTCGTCGCCCGGGGCCTCACCAATCGCGAGATCGGCGGTGTGCTCGACATCTCCTGCTACACCGTGAAGAGTCACCTCGCCGCGCTCTTCGAAGCCCTCGACGTGACCAACCGGACCGAGGCCGCCTTCGCCCTCCAGCGCTACGAAGCCGCCTACCCCGAGCTGCGCAACTGACGCCTACTCCGTCCCCGGAGCGCAGGAGCGCCCGGCGGCCCGACCGTCTCGGTGTCTCGCATCCACCGAACGAAGAACGCCCCGACTCCAGAGTGGAGCCGGGGCGTTTCAGTTTCGAGCGATCGGATCGAGCTCCGATCGCAAAGCTCGAACCGGGGCGTGGAGAGTGCGTCAGATTCGGGGCCCACGGAGCGAATCCGCCGCAGGCGTACTCCCGTACGTCGAGGACGGATTCGCGAGTAGGTCCCGAAGATGGCGTGCTATCCGCGTCCCCTATGCAGCTTCAAAGAGCGAAGCGAAGCCCTGCCCGCCGCCGACACACATCGTCACGATCCCGTAGCGCTTGCCGGTTCGCTTGAGCTGGCGAACGAGGAGACCGGTCATCCGGCTGCCCGTCATGCCGAAGGGATGACCGATCGAGATCGAGCCGCCGGTCGGGTTCAGCTTCTCGTTCGGGATCTCGAGGGTGCGCTGGCAGTAGAGGAGCTGAGAAGCGAAAGCTTCGTTGAGCTCGACGATGTCGATGTCGTCCATCGTCAGGCCGTGGCGCTTCAAGAGCTTCGGCACCGCGAAGACCGGGCCGATGCCCATCTCCTCGGGGGCGCAGCCCGCGACGGCGGAGCCGCGGTAGATCGCCAGGGGCTCGATGTTCAGCTGCTTCGCGCGCTCCGCCGACATCAGGAGCGTCGCCGACGCGCCGTCGGAGAGCTGCGAGGCGTTGCCGGCCGTGACCGTGCCGCCCTCTTCCGCGGGCTTGAAGACCGGGGCGAGCTTCTGGAGGCCTTCGAGCGTCGTCTGGGGCCGGTTGCACTCGTCCTGCTCGACGACGAACTCTTCTTCGTAGGCGTCGCCGTCCTTCGGCTGGACCTTGCGCGTCACCTTCATGGGCGAGATCTCTTCGGAGATCCAGCCCTTCTCGACGGCCGCGGCGTAGCGCTGCTGGCTCTGGAGCGCGTACGCGTCCTGGTCCTCGCGCGAGATGCCGTAGCGCTCCGCCACCAGCTCCGCGGTGATGCCCATCGGGTGATAGAGCCCGGGGAAGCGCTCGGCGGCGGTCTTGTTCGCGAGCCGGGTCCGGTTCTGCGTGCCGTCCTGCATCATCGTGATCGTCTCGACGCCGGCGCCGATCGCGACCTCGGCCCCGTCCTGCAGGATCGAGTTCGCGGCCATCATGACGGCCTGCGAGCCGGAGGAGCAGAAGCGGTTGACCGTCGTGGCCGCGGCGCTCTGCGGGATGTCGGCGACCATCGAGGCGATGCGGGCCATGTTCATGCCCATGCAGCCTTCCGGGTGACCGCAGCCGAGGATCACGTCCTCGATCTCTTCCTTGTCGAGGTTGGGCTGCTCGTTCACGACCTCGCGCATGACATGCGCCGTGTAGTCGACGGGCTCGGTGAGGTTGAAGGAACCGCGGTGGGCCTTGGTCAGACCGGTGCGGAGGCTTCCGACGATGACGGCTTCACGTGCCATGGATGGGTCTACTCCTCGGGGTACCCGGTGGGCTTCCCGGATCGGGGTCGGAGGGCGAACTCTGCGAAAGAGCCCGGTCCGACGAAAGGCGACCCCGAAAACCATCGAGGGGTCGCGGACTTGGGACGGCCGGACGGTATGACAGCTGGCGGACCGGAACAACTTCGGGCGCGAGACGGCGCGTCCTGTGCCGCGCCACCTACTCGAGGGACATGACGTAGGCCACCACGTCGCGCAGGTCGCGCGGCGGCAGCACCAGCCCCATCGGCGGCATCCCCGACGAGGGCGTCGTCCGCGACGCCACGTCGCGCAGGTCGATCGACTCGACGACACCTTCTCCCACGTCGAGCCGGATCGCCCCGTCCCGCTCGTCCACGAGCAGACCGCTCACGGTCGACCCGTCTCGCCGGGTCACGACGATCGACTCGAATCCGGCGGCGATCTCGGCCTGGGGATCCAGGATCGACTCGAGGACGTGCACCGCCCCGCGCCGCGACACACCGGCGAGCGGCGGCCCGACGCCGCCCCCGTGGCCGCCCACGCCGCCATGACAGCGCATGCAGTCCCCGCTCGTCTGGAACACGGCTTCGCCCTTCGCCGGGTCGCCCCCCTCGAGCGCCCAGCCCCGCGCCGCCAACAACGAAGCGGAATCGCCGGTCGCCGCCGGCGCGAGCAGCGCCTCGGCACGCTCCCCCGCGGCGCCGCCCCGCGCGACCGCCGCCTCGAGCAGCTCGAGGGCGCTCGCCGCGTCGCCGTCCCCTTCCGCCCAGCGCTCGAGGGCCTCTCCGATCGCGCGGTCACCGCGCTCCGAGGGCGTGTCGGCGAGCGCCGTCCACGCCCACTGACGCTCCCCCGCCGTCGGCGCGGACCGGGCTGCTCGGAGGATTTCCTCGAGGCCCGCCTCGCGGTCGGCCGCACGGAGCAGCGCACGCCCCGCGCTGCGCAGCGAGGGCGCGTCGTCCCGGATCGCCTCCCGCGCGATCGCCGCGCGATCGAGTCCGGGCGCCTCCCGGTACGCGAGCGCAGCGAGCGCGGAGCCTCGCGCCGAGAGCGACCGGCCGGCATCGCGCGCGAGCTCGACCAGTTCCTCGTCTTCGAGCGGCAACTCCCCGACCCGATTCGCGATTTCGAGCGCGCGTCCGCCCAGCGACGAGTCGACGAGCGCGCGGCCCTCGAGCCGGAACGTACGGGCGACCAGGGCGGGATCCGCCGCCGGGAGCGGCCGGTAGAAGCCCATCGTAAGATCCCGTGGCGGCGGCTCGGCGTAGCTCCCGAGCGCCTCGAGGGCCAGTGACCGCAGCGACGCGAGCTGACGCTCGTCCGCCGCATAGCGAGCCAACGACGCCGCGCCGGCGCCGCTTCGAAGGCGCACGTTCGCGCCGAGCACCCGCCGATGCAGCGCCCGGCCGACCTGCGTGTCGGCGGCGTCGGCGGGCTCGAGCGAGGGGGCCAGCCCGGCGAGCGCGGGCATCGCGTCGTCGAGGGGCAGGTCGTAGATCGCCCGCGCCGCCTCGACCACGAGGAGCGGGTCCTCGTCGTGGAGGAACGTCTCGAGGCGTGGATCCTCGGCGTGCCGCAGCGCCAGGAGGGCTCCCATCCGCACGGCCCGACTCGGATCGTCGCGCCGCGCGAGGACGCGATCGATCGCGCCGTCGCGCGCGGCGATGCGATGGATCGCCCAGACCGCCGCGTGTCGCAGGAAAACGTCGGCATCGGCGTTCTCTTCGAGCGCGGCGAAGAGCGGCTCGATGTCCCGCGCGGCGCCGAGCTTTCCGAGCGCCTCCGCCGCGAAGAAGCGAACCCGGAGCGACGGATCTGCGAGCCAGCGAAGCAGCGTCCCGCGCGCGACTGTCCATCCGGCGTCGCCGGCGGCCTTCGCCGCCTTCGCACGGAGCTCGACCGGCGCCCCGGAGAGATCGTCGAGTCCCCCCGGCAGCGCCCCGGCCAGCGCCTGCGCACCGATCTGCCCGAGCCCCCAGAGCGCGTGCAGCCGCGGCACGACCGCCGCCGCCTCTTCCCGGAGCAACCGCGCGAGCGACGCCGCCGCGCCCCGCTCGGCGAGCGCGTACTGGGCGCGGGTGCGGAGCCTCTGATCGGGGAACGAGAGGAGCGCGACGAGCTCCTCCGTGCTGCGCTCGTGCATTCGCCCGGCCGCGTGGCGAGCGAGGTCGGCGAGGCGCGGGTCCTCCTGCGACGGTGCATGCTGCCAGCGAAGAATCGTCTGCCCACCGCCGAACTGGTCGAAGAGCGTGGCGTAGATCCGTCCGTCCCAGCCGAAGTCGACGTCCGTCGCGA
>JAUIMK010000385.1 GCA_030432735.1 bacterium | reverse complement strand
CGGGCGGGGCGATGGTCGGCCCATCGGCGAAGCGGACGTCGAGCACCTCGTCTCGGACGGCCTCGCGACGGTCGTCACGCTACGGGTCCGCGACCGCCTTTTCACGACCCATCTCCTCTCGGGCCGCGGCCTCGCCCGCAGGCTCCGCGCCGGCGATCGAGTGTCCCTCGCCGTCCATCCCGACCAGGTCCACGCCCGCCCCCTCGGCTGAGACCAGCGCGAAGGGCGCACGCGTCGGCACGACGTCCGCGCGTCACCCTGCGCTTCCACTGCGCAGGTTCGCGCACCGCGCGTGCAACTCGCGCGCAGGAGAAACGGCGCACGGTCTTTTCCCTCAGGCACTTCGGGTCCACTCCCGATCTGCCGTGTGCACGGCCACCACTTCGGCCGGCCTTCGCAACGTGTCCTGCACGAGGGAAGCCATGGCGACCGATCCGATGAACGAAGCCCACGAATCTCCGGAACAGCGGCTGCAGCGCCGCCGCGCTCGCCGTTGGAAGCGTCGCGCCCGCATCGCGGGACCCTTCCTCGGCCTTCCGCTCCTCGTGGGAACCCTCGCCCTCTCCGTCGACCTGATCACGTACTCGCCGGCCCCGACGCGTGAGAAGCTCGCGGATCGACCGCTCCCCCGAGTCGACAAGGCGCAACCCGCCGCTCGGGTCCCCATGCCGAGTACGGTGATGTCGACCGCGGCGCCGGTCGTCGCCCCCGAGCCGCCCGGAAACAAGTTCGCCCTCGACCTCGGCCTCGAGGAGGACGCGACCAACGCGGCCCCGAAGCCGCCCGCCGCGCTTCGCTGAGCCCGGGAGGCGCCGCGGCGTTCAGTCCTCCGAAGTCGCCACCGCGGCCACGAGGGCCAGATCGCCCTGCTTGACGCTGCCCACGTCGAATTTCCTGGCAGAGGCGGCCATTCGCGTCAGCGCCGCGGCGATCGGCATCGCCGGCTTCGTGTCGCCCTTCTTCGCGCGGTGGAAGCGGACGGGATTGATCCGCGCGACCACGTAGGTTCGGAGGTAGGGGCTCTTGAACCCCCGTTCCTGGAGTCCGCCGATGATCCGCCCCACCTCGGCGTTGATCTCCTCGAGCCGCGACGCGTACCCCTCGCGCTCGGCGAGGCTCTTGCGGAGCGTCTTGTCCTGGAAACGGTCGACCTTCTTGAGGAAGGGCGCGAAGGCCGCGCCGGCGAAGCGGCTCTGGCGTTCGTAGACGAGCCCCAGGGTGAGGAGCTCCGGCGCCTCGAACTCGTTGGCGAAGTCCGTCTCCTTCGCCCGGGGGCGCGCTTGCGCGAGGGCGTGCGCCATCCGGATGACCTCGAGGCTCCGATCCTTCAGGTTGTGCGCTTTCTCCGTGTTGAGCGCGAGGATCTTGAAGGAGAGCTCTTCGTCGGGAGAGATCAGCGCGGTGATCTGCTTGAGCCCGAGGACCTTGGCCGCCGCGAGACGGTGACGGCCGTTCGGCGTCCAGAGCCCGCCCTCGGCGCCGCGCACGACGATCAGCGGATCGAGGAAGGAACCGCTCTCCTCGATCTTCGTCGCGAGCTTCTTCACGTGGGTGGGCGAGAGATCGCGCTGGAACGGCGTCGGTTCGACGGCCTTCAGGGGGAGGCTCGCGAGCAGGATCGGTCGGCCCGACAAAGGCTCGCGATAGGCGCTGATCGGATGCCCTCCGGCGCCCCTCACTTCGTCGGCGAGCTCCGCGATCTCGGGAGCATCGAGGCCGAGCGCGACCTCCCCCGCCTCGAGTCCCCGCTTCGTCTTGCTGGGGGCCAGGCTCTTCGCCGAGGATCGCTTCCGCGCCGACTTCTTTCGGGCGGCCTTCTTCTTCGCGGCCTTCTTCACCGTCTTGCGAGCGGATTTCTTCGCGGGCGCCATGGGGAGAGTCTAGCCAGCGGCGGACCGGGGAACCGCCCCGATCCGCCGCCGCCCTCACCGCGCGCAGGCCGCCGGGCCCTCAGTGGATGGCGTACTGCACCCCCACCGTCGCGATCCAGTCCGTCTCGAGCCCCGGCCCGTCGAGGTACTGATAGGCGGGGACCCCCGCCTCGATCGCGAAGCGGGTGCCCGAGAAGGGCCCCTCCGGAACGATCAGGTTCACCCCGGCGAGGAAGTCGAGGCGTTGGAACGCGCGCCGCCCGGGATCCTTGGTCGGGACCGTCGGCGTCGGGCTGACCGCGGGATCGCTCCCTCGATGGTTCAACGTGTGCTGCCACTCGGTCCGCAGGCTCGTCGAGAGCCAGCGGTTCCAGTCGTAGGCGGCCCACGCCGTCAGCGCGTACTCGTTGCCCTGCCGATAGTCGGCGTGGTTCTCGTCGAGGCGGATCTCGCCCCGCGCCTGAGCGCCCCAGGCGATGGGCCCGTCCCGCCCGGTATAGGTCAGCCCGGGCAGGAAGTCGTAGCTGCCGGATCCGATCTGCATCGGGAAGGGGAGCCTCACCTTCGCGCCTCCGGAAGCGGGCGTCCGGTCACGGCGATTGATCGCGCCGGTCGGGAACGAGAACATCACGTTCGCGTGCACCTTGTGACTCGGCCGCCGGGCCCCACCGTGATGCCCGCTCTTCGCGTGCTCCCTTCCGTTCGCCGAGTGGCCGCCGTGCGCTCCCGTCATGCCGCTCGACCAGAGGTCGATCAGCGCTCCGGCGCGGACGTCCCCTACCCCTTCGGACTTCGTCGTGAAGGTGACGCCCATGCCCGTCCGGTGCTCCATCTCGAGCTCGACCCAGGGCACCATCACCATCAGCGTCACGCGATCGATCGGCGCGTACATCGCACCGAACATGTGCATGTCCATGTCCATCTTCGTGGGAGTGACCATGAATTCGTTCAGGACGTGGCTGCGCGAGACGCGCTCGTCCTCGTCTCGCAGTCCGTTCATGCCCATGCGCATGAATCGGTAGGAGAACATCAGCTCGCCCTGCCCATGGGTGTGATCTCCCATCACGCCGATCGGTGCGTGACCGGAGGGGGCGCTCCCCGCCCAGGCGGGCGATGCCGCCATCGCGGCAAGGCAGACGAGCGCGGCGGTGAAGCGGCGACGGCCGCTCCTTCGTTCATTCCGTGATTCCATCTCGATTCCTTCGTCCGCGCGCGCAGGCGTGCGGACGACCGGGCGATCGACGACGAGACGTCGCCGGTCGCGGCATTCGTGGTGTCGCGCCGTCCGGACGCGACCGTGAGGACGAATGGAATCGCTAGATGGGAACCGGATCGTCGTCGACGAAGGGGGACGAGGGGAAGCGGCCTGCCGAAGGCCGGCCGTCGACGACGACCGCCGCCGGCAACGCCGCGACGTACACCGCGGGAATCGTCGCACCGAGACGCGCGAGGGAGCCCCCGACGAGCGCGCGGGTCTCGCTGCAACCGCACGAACAGGTGGGGACGATCACGACCTCGGAAGCCGCCGACGGCGCGGGCCCCTGCGCAGCCGGCGCGTGGCCCCTCGTGGCGTGCGCGGCATGGGCTCCCGCCCCGACTTCCGAAGTCGGAGCGTGGGCGTGCCCCCGGACCCCGTCGGCCGAGGCAGACTGCGGCTCGCGGGAGACGCTTCGCGCCGCGTGGGAGGACGTCTCGTGGGCTCCGTGGCTGGCGGGCCTCGCCGCCGCCGCGGACCGGTGGGCGACCTCCCGGACGAGGTCGTCCGTCGGGCGCTCGCAGTCGACGAACGCCGCCGTCGCGTAGCTCACGAGGACGAGCAGCGACACGAACGCAGTCGTGAGGGGGGCGTGGCGGCGCACGGACGGAACGATACCGGCTCGTCCCCGGAGCAGCGACGCGGCCGCGCGACACGAATGGCTGCACGGCGGCGTGGACCCGTGGCGGCACCGATCCCGTATGGACGGCCTCGGGCGCGGAGGCTACAACCCGGCGCGAGCTCGCGATCGAGTCAGGAGGAATCCACGGTGCCGACCCCCAGGACGATCTCGGAGACGCGTTGCTTCGGTGGCGTCCAGAAGACGATCCAACACGCGTCCGAAGCGACCGGGACGGACATGAACGTCTCGATCTTCCTCCCGTCCGAGGCCGCGGACGGCCCGGTTCCGGTCCTGTACTACCT
>JAUIMK010000384.1 GCA_030432735.1 bacterium | reverse complement strand
CACATGTATTAATCTAGGCGCACCCGCACCGAAGGAGTCCCCATGTCGAACTTCCTCCGACCCGTCGCGCTCGTCGCGCTGTCCGTCCTCGCCCTCGCCTGCTCCGAGGAGGCCCAGCGCGACCTCGAACGCGCCGCCCTCGAGAAGGTCGGAGACCTCGCCGCCGCACGGATGGCCGAGAGCGGAGACAGCGGCGCTGACGGTCGGAACCACTCCCGCGACTTCATCGACATCCCCGTCGAGGTCCGACAGCTCGCGGACAACGTCTGGCAGGCCCGCGGCGTCGGCAACACCCACCTGATCACGACGAGCGAGGGCCACGTGGTCTACGACACGGGTCTCTCGACCCAGGCCGCGAAGCAGCGCCGCCTGCTGCTCGAGGCGGTGCCGGACTTGCCGGTCACCCACGTGGTCGTGAGCCACTCCCACGCCGACCACGCCGGCGGCGCGAAGGTGTGGCTCGAGCCCGGCATGGAGCTCGTCGCCCACCACGAATTCGAAGAGGAGCAGCGCTACCTGAAGGAGCTCGAGCCCTTCTACTGGGGCCGCAACCGCATGCTCTTCCCCTTCATGCCGGAGGAACCGCCGACGATCGACCTCCTCGCGTACGGCGGTCTCGAACCGACGATGACCGTCGACCAGCCGAACGTGCTCACGATCGAGCAGGGCGGCACGGTCTTCGAGCTGCTGGCGA
Source organism: bacterium (assembly GCA_030432735.1). GTDB lineage: Bacteria > Myxococcota_A > UBA9160 > UBA9160 > UBA4427 > UBA4427. The sequence continues at coordinate 3,399 of JAUIMK010000384.1, read as the reverse complement.
CCCCGGGCGCCGAGGGCGCGGACAACCTGACCCTGTGGCTCCCGAAGGAGAAGATCTTCTTCTCGGGCGACTTCTTCGGCCCGAACTTCCCGCAGTTTCCGAACGTCTTCACGATGCGCGGCGAGAAGATCCGGAAGCCGATCGAGTACATCACCTCCTTGAATCAGGTGATCGCGCTCGAGCCCGAGATGATCGTTCCCTCCCACCAGGACCCGATCGTCGGCAAAGAGCGGATCAAGGCCGACCTGGTCAAGATGCGCGACGCCGTCCAGTACGTGCACGACCGGACGATGGAGGGCATGAACGCGGGCAAGACCGTCTACGAGCTGATGGAGGAGATCGCCCTTCCGCCCGAGCTGCAGATGACCCAGGTCCACGGCCGGGTCTCCTGGGCCGTCAAGAGCATCTGGGAGTACTACGCGACCTGGTTCCACTGGGACTCGACGACCGAGCTCTACCCCGTGCCGCGGAGCGCCCTCTTCCCGGAGATCACCGAGCTGGCCGGCGCCGATGCCCTCACCGACGCGGGCGAGGCCCACATCGCCGCGGGGCGGAACGTCGAGGCGATCCACCTCCTCGAGATCGTCACGACCGCCGATCCGGGCCAGCGCCGCGCCCAGGAGGCACTCCGCCGGGCGCACGTGAATCTCCGCGACGAAGCGATCGCGACGACCAACAACACCTACGAGATCGACTGGCTCTCGCTCCGGATCCGCCAGATCGACGAGCTCCTCGGCGCGGAGGGCTGATGCCGGCCGCCGGCAGCGCCGACTCGACCCGGGACAAGATCCTGCGCGCGGGGGAGAAGCTCTTCGCCGCGGACGGGTTCGATCGCGTCACCCTGCGACAGATCGCCCGCGAGGCGGACCAGCGCAACGTCGCCGCCGTCCAGTACCACTTCGGTTCGAAGGCGGGGCTCCTCGCCGCGATCGTCGACGACCATCGCGAAGCGATCGACGCACGTCGCGCCGAGCTGCTCGCGAAGGCCGAGTCCGACGGGACGGACGACGACTTCGCGACCCTTCTCTCGATCCTCGTAGAGCCCCTCGCCGCCGAGCTCGACTCGCCCGCCGGGCGCGCGTACCTCCGGATCCAGGCCCAGGGCCTGACCAACCAGGAGATGCGGCCGGCGACGCGCAACCTCGTCGCCCGGATCGGCCGCCACCTCGGGGCGCTCGAGGCCGAGGGCGGCGCGCCCCATCGCGGCCGCTTCGCGCTCCTGCTCCTGTTTCACGCCCTCGCGGACCGCGCGAGCCAGGAATCCAGTGGGCGGGCGCGCCGGACGGATCGGGCCGAGTTCGTCCTCGCGCTGACTCGCTCCCTGCGTGGCCTCTTCACCGCCTAACGCGACTCGCCCGGGTCCCGTCGCGAGACGAGGTAGCTCGACCGCATCACCATCACGTCCTCCCCTCGCCCGTTTCGCATCACGGTCTCGCTCGACACGACGCCGTAGGCCGGCCGCGACTTCGACACGCGTTTGTCGACGAACTTCTCGTAGAGCGTGAGCTCCTCGTCCGGACGCACCGCGCTCGGGAAGCGCATCTCGAGACCGAGCATCGCCGCGGTGTGCAGCTTCTCGTCGCTCCGCGAGTAGATCAGGGACGAGATCGAGTAGGTGTGGCAGGAAGACGCCGAGAGCCCGCCCATCGGAGAGGCGCGGCCCGCCGCCTCGTCGAGGTGGAAGGGCTGGGGATCCCATTGCCGAGCGAAATCGACGATTTCGTCCCGGGTGGGCGTGTGCCGCCCGATCTCGACCTCGCGTCCGATCTCGATGTCCTCGAAGTAGTCCGCTTCGGATTCGCTCATGCAGAGCGGGTAGCGCGAATCGCGCGGCGGCGCCGGCGCGGACCTACTCGGTTCGCAGGGCGTCGACCGGCTCGAGCGCCGCGGCGCGTCGCGCCGGACCGACGCCGGACACGAGCCCCGCCCCCGCGCTCACGCCGAGCGCCGCCATCACGTACGAGGTCGGCGCGCCGGCCGGAAAGCCCGGGATCGCGAGACGAATGGCGAGGGTCGCCAGGAGGCCGATGAAAAGGCCCGAGACGCCGCCCATCGTCGTCAGCAGGATCGCCTCGGTCAGGAAGACCCGCTGGATCTGGCGGCCGGTGGCGCCGACCGCGCGCATCAGACCGATCTCGCTCACGCGCTCGCCCACGGAGATCCACATCATCGTGAAGATCCCGATCGAGCCGACCAGGAGCGAGATCGCGGCGATCACGGCGACGCCGAAGGTCACGACGTCCATCACGCGCCCGAAGACCGCGAGCATCTCGCTCTGGGAGATGATCGTGAAGTCTTCGACGCCGCGGTGGCGATCGATCATCGCGGCCCGCACCGACTCGATCGCCTCCTCGGTCTGCCCCTCGTGCCGGAAGACGATGTTGATCTCCTGGAGCTGCTCGAGGTTGAAGAGCCGCATCGCCGTCGCGACCGGAACGTAGGCCGCGTCGTCGATGTCCATCCCGAGGACCTGCCCCTTCGGCTCCATCACGCCGATCACGCGCAGCCGCGCGCCGGCGATCCGGACGAACTCGCCCAGGGCGTTGCCTTCGCCGAAGAGCTCGCGCTTCAGCCGCGGCCCCAACACCGCGACGGCGCTGCCCCTCCGTGGATCGCCCTCCGGCAGGAAGCTGCCCTGCCGGACGCTGAACTTCACGACGTCGGGGAAGTCGGCGGTCACGCCGTGCACGAAGACGCTCCGCCCCCGCCCCCCGCCCTCGACGCGGGCCTGGCCCACGGCGACGGGCACGACCGTCTCGAGGATCGGGATCCGCCTCAAGGCCTCGGCGTCCTCGATCGTGAGCTTCCGCGTGGTTCCGCCGAAGGCGTTGGGGACGCCGGAGGTCTTGCGCTTGCCCGGCTGGACCGAGAGCACGTTCGTCCCGAACTCGGAGAACTGCGTGATCATGTACTTGCGCGTGCCTTCCCCGAGCGACGTCAGCATGATCACGGCCGCGACGCCGATCGCGATCCCGAGCATCGAGAGAACGGACCGCAGCGGGTGACCGACGAGCGCCCCGGAAGACAGCCGCATGAGGTCCGTGAAGTCGATCGAACGACGCGCCATCGCCTAGTTCCCCTGCAGCGCTGCGACCGGATCGAGTCGCGACGCGCGCCAGGCGGGCAGCACCCCGAAGACGATCCCGGTGCCCAGCGAGAGTGCGATCACCGCGCCCACGGCCCAGAGCGGCGCGACGATGTCCATCGTCGGATAGGACAGGTTGCCGATCCGGATGAGCACCGTCCCGAGCGCGAGCCCGAGCAGCCCGCCCGCGGAGGAGAGGATCGCGGCCTCGAGCAGGAAGAGGAGCAGGATCTGGCGCCGACTCGCACCGATCGCCTTCAGCAGCCCGACCTCGTCCCGCCGCTCCGAGACGGAGACGAGCATCACGTTCATGA
>JAUIMK010000383.1 GCA_030432735.1 bacterium | reverse complement strand
CCAGATCGGCATCGAGTGCATCATCCCGCCCGCAGCCACGCCCGCCGAGGCCCGCGACCGCATCACGCAGCTCGAGGACCTCGGCGTGAGCCACGTGTCCTACTCATTGATGAACCTCGGTCTCGGGGGCGCCGCCGCGCACATCGATGCCTTGAAGGGCGTCTTCGATGCCGTCGGCGATCTCTCGAGCTGAGGGCGGCAGGGCCGTGATCGAGGACGACTCGTGATCGAGGGGCGCCCGAGCGAGACCGCGATCGAGGTCGCGGCCGCCCGCGAGGCCCATCGTCGGTACGACGAGGCGCCGCTTCTCCTCGACGACGTCCATGCCGCGGCGCTGCTCGACGAGGCCGGGCTCGCCGCGGTCGAACGCTATGCGGACGGGGCGCCCTGGATCCTGCTCGAGAATCGCCTCTTCCTCCCCCTTCGCGCGCGATTCGTCGAGGATCGACTGGCCCGGGCCCACGCGCGGGGTGTCCGCCAATACGTGATCCTCGGCGCCGGACTCGATTCCTACGCCTGGCGCCAGCCGGAGAGCCAGCGAGACCTCCGGATCTACGAGGTCGACCACCCGAGCACGCAGGCGTGGAAGGTCGACCGTCTCTCGGGGCTCGGCTGGCCGCTGCCCTCGAACGCGCGGATGGTCGCCTGCGACTTCGAATCGAGTACCGCCTCGGAGGCGCTGGCCGCCACCGACTTCGATCCGAGCCGGCCGACGGTCGTCTCGTGGATGGGCGTGATCTACTACCTGGAGCGGGAGACCGCGGCGGGCGCGATGGCGGACCTCGCGAAGATCCTGGCGCCCGGGAGCGAGCTCGTCTTCGACGTGATGCTGCCCTGGGAGGCGATGCCCGAGCGCTACCAGGCGATCCGCGAGCAGATGGTCGCCTGGCTCTCGGGGGCCGGAGAGCCCCAGAAGAATCGCTACCGCCCCGCCGAGATCGTCGAAGCGGCAGCGGCGGCGGGATTCGGAGAGACCCGGGTCTTCGATGTCCCGTCGCTCCACGCGCAGTATTCGAATCGTGCGCCGAGGGAGCCGCTGACCGAGCGATTCTTCCTCGCGGTCGCGACGCGCTAGGCACGCGCGACCCGGCCGTCCCTTCAGTCGAGCTCCGCGTCGCGGCGATGGGTCAGCACGAGGAGCGCCGGCGTGACCGTCACGTCGAGCAGGAAGGCCGCTCCGATCGCGAAGGAGGTGAGGACCCCCACGTTCCAGAGGTTCAGCATCTCGGACATCGTGAGCACCCCGAAGCCGGAGGTCAGGACGATCGACGTAAAGAGGAGCGCCCGTCCCGTCGACTGCATCGTCGCCTCGACGGCCCGGACCGGATCGAGCCCCTGCGCGAGGTAGCGCCGGAAGCCCGCGATGAAGTGGATGCTGTCGTCGACGGCGAGACCGATCGCGATGCAGCCCGCGAGCAGGGTGAACATGTCGAGGGGGATCCCGATCGCGCCCATCAGGCCGAGGGTCATCGCGATCGGCACCAGGTTCGGGACCATCGAGACGAGCCCGGAGCGCAGGCTTCCGATCAACAGGATCATGAGCGGCGTGATCAGGCAGAGCGCCAGCCCGTAGCTTCGCAGGATGCTCTCGTAGATCGCGTCGACCGTTCGCGAGATCAGCGCGGACATCCCCGTCAACGCGTAGCCCTCGACGTCGCCGAGGAGCGCGGCGGCCGCCGGCTCGAACTCGCGAAGGAAGGGGCGCATGTAGATGCCGTCGGTCCAGGCGGACCGGATCGTGTAGCGGGCCCGGCTGAACTGCGGATCCACCACCTTCTCGAGGTCCTCGCTCCCGGAGTTCTCGAAGAGCAGCAGCTCCTGGGCGAGCAGACGCCGGTCGTCCGGGATCGCGTAGTAGGCCGGGTCGTTCGCGTTCAGGGCCTGATGGGTCTCCTTCGCGATGTCGACGAGGGAGTTCGAGTAGGAGAGCTTCGCGCCGACGTCGCGATAGTCCGCGACCAACGCGTCGACGGATTCGAGACGCGCGAGCATCTCGGGCTCCTTGAGCCCGTCGTCGCGCCCGGTATCGACGACGAGCTCGATCGCCTGTGTTCCGCCGAAGCGTTCGTTCACGAGCTCGGCGGCCACGCGATAGGGGTGATCCGCAGGGAACCAGCTCGTCGGATCCGAGCTCGCGTAGAGCTGCGTCGAGCCGGCGATGGCGGCGAGCACCAGGAGCACCGTCGAAGCGACGATCGGCCCGGGGTGGCGCGCCGAGACCGCCGCGAACCTCGCCAGGAGTCGATCGACCGCCGTCCCCTCGCGCCGGGCCCTGCCCTTCATCGGGATCAGCAGCATGAGCGCGGGCAGGAAGACCAACGAGTAGAAGAGCATCACGACGACGCCGATCACCGAGATCATCCCCATCTCCGCGATCGGCTTCATCGGCGCGACGAGGAAGGAGAGGAGCCCCGCGGACGTCGTGAGCCCGGTCATCAGGATCGGAAGCCCGGAATGACGCAGGGCGTGTTCGAGGCTCGCGACCCGCGCCCTGCCCTCGCCGAGGTCCGCGAGGAAGATCGTCAGCAGGTGGACCGAGTAGGAGACGCCGATCGCGAGGAGGAACGAGGGAATCAGCTGCGCCGGTGCGCTGAACGGGAGGTGGAAGAGGCTCGCGAGGCCGAAGGTCGCCACCGTCGCGGGGACGACGACGCCCACGCAGAGGAAGATCGGAGCGATGCGGCGGAAGAGAACGAAGAGGAAGAGCGCGATCACCGCGAGGCCGCCGCCGAAGAAGCGGGGCACGTCGACGCTCAGCTGCTTGGTCAGCTCGTAGGTGAGCATCGTGCCGCCCGCCGTCAGCAGCGGGAAATCCTCGCTCGCATGCCGCGCCGCGACCGAGTGGATCGCCTCGATCACCCGCGCGTTCTCGGTCCCGGACAGGAAGGCGCGCTTGGTCGACGCCATCGAGGACCCTTCGTCTTCGAAGCCGCCGAGATCGAGCGCGTCGGCTTCCTCGCCGCCCTCGATCTCGCCGTCACCGTAGACGGCCACCTCGACCCGTACCCCCGTCATCTCGCGGTCGCTCGAGAGGATCCCCGTCTTCACGTAGAAGGGGGTGTTCAGAACGCGCTCCTCGAAGGCAGCGAGCTCCGCGGCGTTCGTGGGCATGTCGTCGAGCAGATCCTCGACGACGAGCTCGTCCCCGCGGCCGTAGGTCGAGCGCACGTTCACGAGGCTCGTCACTTCCTCGAGATAGGGCAGCTCGTCCTCGAGGTCGCGATGGAAGGCCTCGAGCTTCTCGAGGAAACCGAGATCGAAGATCTCGGGCGGGGAGATCGCGATGATCGTGACCTGGTCCTGACCGAAGTCGTGCCGGAACGCGTCGTAGACCTCGCGAACCGGGTCGTCCTCGAAGAGGAAGTCCTCGGAGGCCATCTTGACCTCCATCTGGGGAACGAACGAGCCGAGGATCGCCGTCCCGAGCAGGACGACGACGGTGATCGCCCACCTGAAGCGCTTCACGAGGTGCGCCCACGCGCCGAGGCCGTCCTCGATCCGCTGCCGCAGCCCGCGCTGCGTCGATCCTCCCGAACGCCCTTCGCTCAACCGGCCACTCCGGTCACCGACCCGGGGCGAGCGCTTCGATGGCGCGCCAGGGAATCTGCCCGTAGCCGCCGTCGGGGTTCACGAAGTGGAGGCAGACCTGGGTCGCGCCGGCGTCGAGATGACGCTGCAGGAAATCCTCGATCTGCGTCTCCGTTCCCCAGGCGACGGTCTCGTCGATCAGACGATCGGAGCCCCCGTTCTCGAAGTCGGCGTCTTCGAGCCCGAACCGGCGCCAGGTCTTGCGGTAGTTCTCGAGGGCGATGTTCGTCGCACCCGCTTCCCGCGCGGCATTCCTCGCCTTCGTCCGATCCGACTCGAGGACGACCTTCACCTCGGGGACCAGGAGCCGGTCGGGCCCGAGGATCTCGCGCGCCGCGGCCGTGTGAGCCGGCGGCATGAAGTAGGGGTGGGCGCCCTGGGCGCGATCCCGAGAGAGCGCGAGCATCTTCGGACCGAGGGCGGCCAGCACCCGCGGCGGCCCGGCCTGGACCGGCGGGCCGTCGGCGGGCGCCGCGTCCGGCCCGAGGAGCGCGCTCATGTCCGGCCCCCGG
>JAUIMK010000042.1 GCA_030432735.1 bacterium | reverse complement strand
CCTTCCGGCTTCCCCGCCGGCCGCAGGCACCCCGCCCGGCGCCCTCAGAGGAAGGGCTCTGGAACGACCTTCCTGCACATCGCGAGCGACGGCTGGAAGGATTCGCGGGCCATCATGCGTTCGTGGTGCGCGGCGAGCGAAGGCCAGCGCGACGCGTCCGGATTGCCGGCGACGAGGGTCATCTGCGTGAGGCAGCAGGCGACCGCGACGTCCGCGATCGAGAGCCGATCGCCGACGAGGAAGGTCCTCCCGTCGAGCTCACCCTCGAGATAGTCGAAGATCGGCGGCAGCTCCTCGGCCAGCGTCTTCTTCGCGCGCTCGAGGTCCGGCTCCTTCTTCTGGAACACGTTGAACATGATCGGCCGGAAGAGGCCGAGGCCGATCGGCGCCACGAGCACCGTGTCCGCGTACTCCTCGTAGAAGAGCGCACGGCCATACTCGTAGGGATCACTCGGGTAGAGCGGAACGTCTGGATACTTCCGCTCCAGGAACGCACAGATCGCCGACGAATCCGGGATCGTCCCTTCGACGCCCTCCTCGCCGATCTCGGTGTCTCGCAGGACCGGGATCCGCTTGGCCGGACTGATCTCCTCGAACCAGTCGGGCATGGGCAGGATGCTCACGGGCTCGAGCTCGAACTCGAGCCCCTTCTCTCGCAGGGTGACGTCGACCTTGCGAACGAAGGGGGATAGCGGCGCGCCGTACAGGATCAGACTCATGACTCCTCCGGGATGGGGCGGTAGCGTAGGGAATAGCCCGGGCCGGGTTCGTCGGCGAGGGGGCGCGACGGACTCGTCGTCCCCCGCGCGTCGACGAGTCGATCCGCGACCCATGCTCGACGGAGCGAGCGCTCCGAACGGCGGCGCGACCTAACATTTCGGCGGGGAGTTCGTTCGATGCGCTACTGGCACGGCATGGGCTACACGCCGATCGAGGAGCTCGCCCCCCTCGCCCGTCACGCCGAGTCGCTCGGCTTCTACGGCATGACCCTCGGCGACCACTGGGTGACCGCCGAGGTCCAGGAAGACCGCTACGAGATCGCCGAGGACGGCGTGACGCCCTGGGAAGACGAGGTCCCCTGGCCGGATCCGTGGGTCCAGTTCGCGGCCCTCGCCGGCGAGACGACGCGCCTCCGCTTCATGACGACGGTCTACATCCTCCCCCTTCGCGACGCGTTCACCGCCGCGAAGGCGATCTCGACCGCGGCGGTCGTGACCGGAGGACGCATCCACCTCGGCGTCGGGGTCGGCTGGCAGAAGCTCGAGTTCGGACTCTCCGGACAGCCCTTCGATCGGCGCGGCCGCCACGTCGACGAACAGCTCGAGGTCCTCGAGAAGCTCTGGTCCGGAGAGATGGTGGAGCACACGGGCGAGTTCTACACCTTTCCGCGAGTGCGCATGCAGCCGAAGCCTCCTTCTCGAATCCCCGTCTACGTCGGCGGAACCTCCGAGGCCGCGTTCCGGCGCGCCGCCCGCCACGATGGTTGGGAAGGTGCGGTCTATCCGTGGGACGAGATCGAGGGCTACGTGGCCGGCGCGAAGCGCGCGCGACTCGATGCGCGCGGGAGCCTCGACGGGTTCCGGATCATCGTCGGCTGCACGGAGCCGACGCCGGATCGGCTGGCCCGGCTCCGTGAGTGGGGCGTGACCGACTACCTGAAGCCGCCTTGGACGGACGGGTTGAAGGCGACGGAGACGAGCCTCGCCTACAAGCTCGACGAGATGTCCGCGTTCGCGGAGACCCACGGCGTCGGCTCGACCTAGCAGCGGCGTCGGACGCCATTCGCCATCATCGAGGCCACCCGTCACGCCGACCCCGAGCCGGAGCCCCATGTCGAACGAGACCCCCGTCATCCTCGAAGCCGCCATCAACGGCGTGACCCGGCCCGAGCGGAATCCGAACGTGCCGCGCACCCCCGACGAGGTCGCCCGGGACGCGATCGCGTGCATCGACGCCGGCGCATCGATCGTCCACAACCACACCGACGACCCGATCTTCGACGGCGTGACGGCCGCCCACTCCGCCACACCCTACGTCGACGCCTGGCGGCAGGTGCTCGACGTGCACCCCGGCGCTTTCCTCTATCCGACGATGACCGGCGGCGGTCCCCACACGACGATCGAGAAGCGCTACGGCCATGTCGCGGAGATCGCCGCGGCCGGCGCGCTCACGATGGGCATCGTCGACCCCGGCTCCGTCAACCTCGGCCGCTTCGAAGCCGACGGCGCCCCGAGCGACGACGACACGATCTACCTGAACAGCTACGCCGACACGCGTTACATGGTCGACACCTGCGTCGCGCTCGAGGTCCCGATCAGCTTTTCGATCTTCGATGGCAGCTTCATGCGCGCTGCGGTCGCCTACGTGCGCTCGGGACGAATCCGGTTCGGCGGCCAGATCAAGATCTACTTCGGCTCCGACTACCTGCCCCTGGGCCTTCCCGCGACGGCCGCCGGGCTCGAGGCCTACCTCGACATCCTCGGCGATTGCGCGATGCCGTGGAGCGTCGCGATCCCGGGAGGCGACATCCTGGCGACCCCGGTCGCCCGACTCGCCCTCGAACGGGGCGGCCACCTGCGCGTCGGACTCGAAGACTACGCCGGGCCGGGGACGCCGACGAACGTCGAGCTGCTCGATGCCGCGCGGGCGCTCTGCGACGAAGTCGGCCGGCCGGTCGCCGGGCTCAAGGAGACTGCAGCGCTGCTTCGCGGCGCCCCGTAGCCACGGCCCGGCCCCGGCATCCCGCGCCGATTCGCCGCCCACGACGCGTCCCGATGGCGCTACGCTCGATCGCACGCGCGATCCCCGCGCGAAGCGAGGCGAGCTCATGTCGACTTCTTCCTCTCCCGGCGCGCGCATGGCCAAACCGGCCCTCGACGTCGGCCTCGTCACCGCGGACGCGGCCCCGCTGATCGACTTCTACGTCGGGGTCGCAGGCTTCGAAGTGGAGACGCCCCTCGAGCTGCCCAACATCGGGACGATCCACAAGCTCGCCTGCGGCGAGAGCATCCTGCGCGTCATGGTCCCGGTGGAACCGCCGGCGAAGGACACCTCGGCTTCCTTCTCCGCCACCACCGGCATCCGCTACCTCACCCTCGAGGTCGACGACATCGAGGGCGCGGCGGCGGCCGTCCTGCGCCTCGGCGGCTCGGTCACCTTGCCCCCCTTCGAGCTGCGCCCCGGTCGACGCGTCGCCCAGGTCGCCGACCCCGACGGAAACATGATCGAGCTCGGGCAGGACGGATGATCAGAGCGAGCGACTACGATCCGTTCTCCGACGCGGTGATGCGCGACCCGTGGCCCTACTACGCCGCGCTGCGCCGCGAGGCGCCCGTCTTCTACCTGGAGAAATACGACACCTGGTTCCTCTCCCGTTTCGAGGACATCCGAGCGAGCACGACGAACGACGTCTTCAGCGCCGAGCGGGGCGTCACGCCGGAGATGGTGATGCTCAAGCAGCCGCCGCCGCCGGATCCCGTCTTCTCGATGCTCGACATGCCGCGCCAGCGCGACTACCGCCGCATCTTCGTCCCGCGCTACACGAAGCGCGCCGTCGCGAAGATGGAGGACTCGATCCGCGCCCGGACGCGCCGGCTCCTCGATCCGCTCCTCGAGCGGGGACACTTCGACGTGTACAGCGACCTCGCGGATCCGGTCGCCACCCTCACGATCGCGGAGCTGATCGGCCTCCCGGAAGAAGAGGCCCTCGATCTTCGCGCACACGTCGCCACCTTCTTCGCCCGGGAGCCCGGCCAGGTCGGGACGACCGAGGAGAACGACGCGGGGCGCGTCGCGCTCATGACGCGCTTCGCCGAGATCGTGATCGAGCGCCAGCAGGCGGGGGACGCCGGCTGCGCGGGAGACGATCACCTCTCGGTCCTGCTGCGCGCGGAGATCGAGGGCGGGAAGCTCTCCCTCCCCGCCATCCTCGCCGCGATGTACACGATGCTCGTCACCGGCGCCGAGGTCGTGCCGCTCTCCGTCGCGAACACGATCTACTACCTGGCCCAGCACCCGGACCAGCGCGCGCAGCTCGTCGCCGACCCCGCGCTCATCCCCCACGCCTTCGCGGAGAGCCTCCGCTACGACCAGCCGACGAACCTGCTCGGCCGGACCGTGCGCGACGCCGTCGAGATCCGCGGCGAGACGCTCGAGCCCGGCGCCGGCGTCATGTTCCTCTGGGCCAGCGGCAACCGGGACGAAGCCGAGTTCGAGCGCGCCGACGAGTTCGACATCTCACGGCGACCGCAGCGCAGCCTCTCCTTCGGCCACGGTGCCCACAAGTGCATCGGCGAACACCTCGGCAATCTCGAAGGCAGGATCCTGCTCGAGGAGCTGCTCGCCGCCGCGCCGGACTACGAAGTCGACCGCGACGGCGCCGAGCGCGTCTACAGCGAGTTCCTGCACGGCTATCACCGGATGCCCATCGGCTTCTAGCTCGAGGGCTTGAGCGACTCCGCGTCGAGCCCGTGGTGGCCCCAATCGTCTCCGCCGCCGGCGAACTCGTGCTCGACCCAGTCGTCCCCCACGAGCAGGCCGTCCCAGCCGATCTCGACGTCGAAGCCCGACGGTCCCTTCATGTAGAAGGACACCGTCTTGTCGTTGCGATGACGGCCGAGATTCGACGAGATCGGAACGCCCGCCGCGAGCGCGCGGTCGATGGCCATGCCGACGCCGTCGAGGCTCGTCGACTCGAACATCACGTGCTGGAGGCCCTTCTGCGGCCCGACCTGCAGCAGCGCGAGCGAGTGGTGCCGCCGCGTGCAGCGCAGGAAGTGGATTCCCATCCCGTTCGGGCCGAAGTTCATGTAGTCGGTCCGCCGGAATCCGAGCACGTCGCGGTAGAACGCGAGAGCCGGCTCGACGTCGGCGACGTAGAGCACGACGTGCCCCATGCCGAGATCGCCGGTCAGGAACTCGATCGGCTGGTCGCCGCGCATCGGCTCGTCGACGATCGGACGCACGAAGAGCTCGAGGCGATGGCCCGCCGGATCCTCGAGGACGGCGAGCGCGCCCACGCTCCGCGCGGTGCACTCCTCCTCGGTTCCCTCGCGAACCGCCACGCCGGCCCCGGCGATGGACTCGAGGGCCGCCGCGAGCGCGTCGTCGCGTTCGAGCTCGAAGCCGAGATAGGCGAGGCCCTGCTCTCCCTCCGAGCAGGGATGGACCGCGAAACGCCACTGCCGGCGATCCATCTTGAGGAACACGCTCCCGTCTTCGGCCACGCCCCCGGCGTCGGGCTTCGGGATCGGGATCCCGGCCTGGCGTGCGCCCGGCGGGATCAGCGCCGGCTCGAGGCCGCAGACGCCGGTCGCGAAGTCGCGCCATCCGAGGGGGTCCTCTGCCCGGACGCCGACGTAGCCGAGACCCGCGAGAGAGAAGGGGAGCGTCGCCTGCATCGGATCGCCTCCGGAGCTAGCCGATGCCGTTCACGAGCACGGCGAAGTGGTTCGACGTCGCGTCGAGCCGGACCTTGGCCACCTTCTGATACTCGCCCGAGTGATAGGCCTCCTTGGCCTCGTCCATCGAGTCGAAGGCCAGCACCACGGTCTGGTGGCCCGGGGAGCCTTCGAGCTTCTGGCTGTCACCGTCGAAGGCGACGAGCTTCGCGTTCTCACCGATCTTCAGGACCGGACCGGCCGCGGCGGAGTACTCGCCGTACTTCTCGGGGTCCTCGACGTTGTAGTTCACGATGAGATAGGCGGGCATGGAGTTCCTCGGGTTGGGGATGGAGCGATCTGCCGCAGGCGCGGGCCTCCCAGTCTACCCCGCCACGATCACCGCGCGACGGGCTTCCTCCTCGCCGCGGATCCGACGCCGGATTCCCGGCGCTAAACTCGACCGCGCTCTCGCCCTCGCTCCGTGAACCCATCCGTGGCGGATTCGGCGCCCCGCCGCACGGGCCCCCGATCGATGTCCCAACCCTCCAAACGATCCACGCCGACGATGGTCCTCGTCGTGGCGGTGCTCATCGGCCTGCTCGCCGGATGGGGCTTCTATAGCTCCGAAGGCGCCGCCAAGGCCCGGGAACGCGAGGCCCGCCTGGCCGCGGCGCAGGGAGACGGGCCTCCCGAGCTCGCGCCGACCCTCGAAGTCGAGATCGAGGTCGCCCGAGCCGTTCCCTCCGCCGACGTCGTCGAGCTCGCGGGTCGCCTCGAGCCGGTCCGGTCCACCTGGGTCTCCGCCGAGATCGCGGGGCGCATCGTCGCGGTGCCCGCCCTCGAGCACGCGCCGATCGAAGAAGGCGAAGTCCTCGTCGAGCTCGACTCCTCCCTGCCCCGCGCCGAGCTGATCCGCGCCGAAGCGAGCCATCGCCTCGCGAAGGCCGAGCTCGAGCGCCAGCAGCGCCTCGGCAAGCGCTCGGTCGCGAGCGAGGCCGAGCTCGATGCCGCGATCGCCGAGGAACGGCGAAGCTATGCGGCCCTGCTCGAAGCGCGCACGCGGCTCGGACACACACGCATCACGGCCCCCTTCGATGGCCTCGTGAACGCCCTCGACCTCGACCCGGGAACCTACGTCCAACCGGGTACGCGGATCGCGGAGGTCCTCGACCGCTCGGTGCTCGAGGTCACCGTCCTCGTCGGCGACCGTCAGGTGGGCTCCCTCGTCGCCGGCGCCTCGGCCCGGATTCGCGTCGACGTACTCGGAGGCGCTCCCTTCGCGGGCCGCATCGCCCGGGTCGCCGGTGCCCCCGTCGACGGCGGCAGCCGCTACCCCGTCGTGGTCGACCTCACGCCGCCCGACGATGCCGACCCGGCCCGGTGGCCGCTCCCCGGCATGGTCGCGCAGGTGCAGTTCGAGATCGGTCGCGCGCCGGCGATCCGACTGCCGGCCCGGGCGGTGCTCGACGAGTTCGAGCTGCAGTACGTGTTCGTCCTCGACGCGGAGGATCGCGTTCGGCGTCTGCGCGTCTCGACGCGCCCCGTCCCCTTCCGCCCTGATCGGGTGGAGATCACGAGCGGGGTCGAAGACGGCGCGCGGGTCGTGGTCACCGCCGTCGACCAGCTCCGTGGCGGCATGCGCGTGCTCGTCCGATGACGCTCCCGGAGTTCAGCGTCCGTCAGACCGTCTTCGTCAACGTCCTCTTCTTCGTGTGCATGATCGGCGGCTGGAACGCGCTCCAGCTGACCGAGGTCGAGTATTTCCACGACGTCGTCCTGAACCAGGTCGTCGTGACGACCGTCTGGACCGGTGCCTCCGCGGACGAGGTGGAGCGCCTCGTGACCGCGAAGCTCGAGGAGGAGCTGATCACCGTCGGTGACGTCGAGGAGATGCGCTCGGCTTCCCAGTCGAACATCTCGATGATCAGCCTCGACATCGACGAGAACCTCGAGAGCGTCGACTACGAATCCGCCGTCAACGACATCCGCGGGGCGATCGACCAGGCCGAAGACCTGCCCGTCGACGCCGAGGAGCCGAGTCTGCGCGAGATCATCTCGGCGGAGGTCTCGGACGTCGTCTTCATCGTCGTGAGCGATACCGGTGACGTGGGGGACCTCGCCCTCCGCGACATCGCCCAGGAGGTCGAGTCCCGGGTCCGGGAGATTCCCGGCGTCTCGAAGGTCGACATCCGTGGCTTCCAGGAGCGCGAGGTCCGCGTCTTCATCGACCGCGCGCGGGCCAACCTCCATGGTCTCACGGTCGGCGACATCGCCGACCGGATCCGCCGCCAGAACCAGAACCTGCCGGCGGGCACCCTCCAGGACGAATTCGGCGAAGCGACCGTCCGGGCGACCGGCGACTATCGGACCGTCGAAGAGATCCTCGACACCGTCGTCCTCGAGGAGCCGGACGGAACCCTCGTCCGCGTGCGGGACGTCGGGCGCGTCGAGCGCGGCCTCGAGAAGGCGACCTTCATCACGCGCTATCTCGGTCGTCCGGCCGTGGTCATCTCCGTCGCCAAGAAGGACAAGACCGACGTCCGCCACCTCGTCGCGCGGGTCGACTCCTTCCTCGAGGACTTCGATCCGCTCGTGCCGGAGGGGATCGAGGTCGCCACGACGATCGACAGCTCCGACTTCGTGACGCCGCGGATCGCCGTCCTCCTCGAGAATCTCGCGGCGGGCATGTTCCTCGTCGCCGTGCTGCTCTGGTTCACGATCGGATTCAGGAACGCGATGCTCACGATCGTCGCGATTCCCTTCTCGCTGCTGACGGCGATGATCCTCTTCCCGATCCTCGACATCAGCGTGAACTCGAACACGCTGATCGGGATGCTCCTCGTATCGGGCATGCTCGTCGACGACGCCATCATCGTCCTCGAGAACATCTACCGGAAGATCGAGGAGGGAATGGAGCTCCGGCAGGCGGTCCTGGTCGGCTCGAACGAGGTCCTCTGGCCCGTCGCGACCGCGGTCACCACGACGATCGCCGCGTTCGCGCCGCTCCTCCTCGTCGGCGGAACCGCGGGCAAGTTCATCTCGGTCATGCCGAAGTGCGTCGTCGTCTGTCTCGTCGCCTCGCTCTTCGAGTGCCTGCTGATCCTGCCGGCGCACTACCTCGACTTCGGTTCGCGCCAGAGCGCGCGGGCCCGGGCCGAAGCCGCCCGGCATCGACCGCGCCGCGGCTTCGTCGGACGCGCGACCGGCTTCTTCGAGAACGGGCGCGTCGGGATGGAGAAGGGCTTCGACGCGCTGCGCGCGGGCTATCTCGTCCTGCTCGCGCCGGTGATCCGCCACCGCTTCTCCTTCGCCGTCCTCTTCCTCGCCTTCCTGATGCTGACCGCGGCCGCGAGCACCCGGGTCCGCTTCGATCTCTTTCCCGGCGAGTTCGCGACCTTCAACATCAGCCTCGAGTCCCCTCCCGACTACAGCCTCGAGCAGACCTCGGAGGTCACGGAGCGGATCGAGGCCGTCCTGCTCGCGATGCCCGAGGAGGACGTCCTCGACTTCAACACGATCGTCGGCCTCGCGGTCGACCTCAACTACGACCGGATCATCGCGCCGAACCTCGCGATGACGACCGTCGCGATCCCGCAGACGGAGCGCAACCAGCTTCGCCCTCAGGACGTGCTCGAACGCGTACGCAAGGCGATGCGCGAGTTCGAGGCCCGGCACCCCGAGGACATCGTCACGCTCCGCGTCGAGTCGGAGCGCTACGGCCCGCCGGTCGGCCGCCCCGTCGAGGTCCGGATCCAGAGCGAGGACTTCGCGGTCAACAAGAAGATCGCCGAGGAGATCAAGGCCTATCTCGCGACGATTCCCGGCGTCGACGGGATCGACGACAACCTGAAGGAGGGGCCCCGGGAGATCCGCCTCGAGATCGACGACGAACGCGCGGCGCAGTTCGGCCTGACCTTCGAGGACCTCGCCCGCGCGCTCCGCGGCGCGAACGACGGCGTCGTCTCCTCGAGCTTCCGTTCACCGACCGCCGTCGAGGACGACGACATTCGCGTCCTCCTCGAGCCCGGACAGCGCGACCGCTTGCTCGACCTGCTCGAGATCGACGTCCGCGGAAGCGAGGGGCAGCTCGTCCGCCTCTCGGACGTGGCTCGGCTCGAGGTGACCCGCGGCTATCTCGCCTATCGCCGGGTCGACGGCAAGCGCGCGGTGACCGTCTTCGCCGACGTCGACGACGACCTCGCCACGAGCATCTCGGTCAACCGGGACCTCGAAGCCCGCTTCGCGGACATCCGCGAGCGCTTCCCTGCGGTCGATCTCGTGTACGGCGGCGAGTACCAGGAATCGAACGAGTCGATGCGGGAGACCCTCGCGGCCTTCCCGGTCGCGCTCGTCGCGATCTACATGCTGCTCGCGACGCTCTTCCGGAGCTATACGCAGCCGCTGATCGTCCTCACGTCCGTTCCGCTCGGCTTCGCGGGGATCATCTTCGGCGTGCTCGTGCTCGACTACACGATCAGCTTCAACCTGCTCTACGCCGCGGTCGGCCTCTCCGGCGTCGTCGTGAACGACTCCCTCGTCCTCGTCGACTTCGTCAACCGGGCGCGGCGCGAGGGCGTGCCGCTGCTCGAAGCCGTCGCGCAGGCGGGGGCGCAGCGTCTGCGCCCCGTGATCCTGACGACGATGACGACGGTGATCGCGCTCCTGCCCATGGCGTTCGGGCTGCAGGGCTCGTCCAAGAGCTACGGCCCCTTCGCCGCGGCGATCGCCTTCGGGCTGCTCTTCGCGATGATCGGCACGCTCTTCGTGATCCCGCTGAGCTATGCGAGCTTCGCGTCGGCCGAGGAGCGCACCAGGCGGGCCTTCGGACACGCACGCGAGCTCGTGGCCGGCGCGAGGCGCGAGTCCACGGGCCCGGGAGTCGGCTCCTGACGGGCCTCGATCTCGCGATCGTCGCCCTCTTCCTGGCCGTCGCCCTCGGCTGGGGCGCCTGGCACGCGCGCCGCGCCGGCCGCTCGACCGAGGCCTTCTTCGCCGCGGACCGGACCCTCCCCTGGTGGCTCGCCGGGACCTCGATCGTCGCGACGACCTTCGCCGCGGACACCCCGCTGGCCATCGCCGGCCTGGTCGCGACGGACGGCATCGCCGGCAACTGGTTCTGGTGGGCCGACGTGCTCCCGGTGGTGATGGGCGCCTTCCTGGTCAGCCACCTCTGGAAGCGGAGCGGCGTGCTGACCGACAACGAGATCATCGAGCTCCGCTACGGCGGCCGTCCCGCTGCCGGCCTCCGGCTCTTCCGGGCGATCTACTTCGGCGTGCTGCGCAACGCGATCGTGATGGGCTGGGTGAACCTCGCGATGGTCAAGGTGCTCTCCCTCGCCCTGGGACTCGACGAGACCCAGAGCCTCTGGCTGCTCTTCGGCCTCTTCCTCGTCACCGTCGCCTACACCCTGCTCGCCGGATTGATCGGCGTCGTGCTGACCGACTTCCTCCAGTTCGGCCTCGCCCTCGCCGGGTCCGTGGTGCTCGCCGTGATGGCCGTCGCCGACCGCGGCGGACCGGCTGCGCTCCTCGCGGCGCTGGGAGAACGACGCGACCTCCTCGCGATCGTCCCCTCCCCCGACGACCGCGAAGCGTTCTGGGCCTTCGTCGCGTTCGTGGCGATCAAGAGCTGGTCGAGCGGAAACACCGAGGGCAACGGCTACATCGCCCAGCGCATCCTGGCGACGCGGAGCGAGCGCGACGCCCGGCTCGCCTCGCTCTGGTACGGGATCGCCCACTTCGCCGTTCGCCCGTGGCCCTGGATCGTCGTCGGCCTCGTCGCCCTCGTGCAATACCCGGACCTGGCCGATCCCGAGGAGGGCTACGTCCGGGTCATGCTCGACACGCTGCCGCCCGGACTCCTCGGCCTGCTCCTCGCCGCGATGTTCGCCGCGTTCATGTCGACGATCGACACCCAGCTGAACTGGGGCGCTTCGTACCTGACCCACGACGTCTACGCGCGCTTCGTCGATCCCGGCGCCGACGAGGTCCGACTCGTTCGCGTCGCGCGGGCGAGCGTGGTCCTCCTCGCCGCGATCGGTGCCCTGGCGACCCTCGCAATGGACTCGGTCGCCGACGCCTGGAAGCTCCTCGCGACGATCACCGCCGGAACCGGCCTGATCCTGCTCCTGCGTTGGCTCTGGTGGCGCATCAACGCGTGGAGCGAGATCGCCGTGATGAGCGCGAGCCTCCTCTTCGCGAACCTTGTGGACGCGTACACGGAGATCGCCTTCCCCTTCTCCCTCGTCGTCGTCGTCGCGCTCTCGCTCCCCGTCGCCTTCGTCGCCACCTTCGTGACCGCACCGGAACGCGATGCGGTCCTGATCCGCTTCTACGAGCGCGTCCGTCCGCCCGGTGCCTGGGATCCGATCGCGGCGAAGCTGGGCGGATCCGCCAAGCCCCTCGGCTGGGGGCCGTGGATCGACGTCCTCGCCGCGACCGCGGGCATCTATGCGGCGATCGTCGCGTCCGGGGCGCTGCTCGTCGGCGAGATGGCGCGGGCGGGGAGCGCCTTCGTCGCGGCGGCGATCCTGCTCGCCTTCGCCGTGCGTCGGGCGGAGGCGCCGCCGCCCGACTGAGCGTCCCTTGCTCGGGCGCGCTCGGACGGGTTCAATCGGAGCGGAACGACGCCGGAGCCCGCGCGATGCCGACCCTCGATGCCCGCCACGACCTCATGCACCCCATCGAAGACGATTCCGCCTGGAGCGAGTCGTACTACTTCAACGGCTACGACCCCGAGACGGAGACCGGGCTCTACACACGGATCGGCGTCCGGCCGAATGAAGGCACGATCGACGTGATGCTCGCGCTCTGGCTGCCCGGACGGAAGACCGCCTTCGCCCGCGCCAAGCGACCGCAGAGCGAGATGATCGGGCCGCCCCTCGAAGTCGGGGGCGTGACCTACACGTGCGTCGAGCCGGGCAAGCGCTGGCGGATCGAGGGCGCGCTCGAGGCGCGGCTCTTCGATCCGAAGTCGCAAGACCCGGCGAAGCCGCGCGAGGTGCCCATCGCCGTCGAGCTCACCTTCGACGCGTTGACGCCGCTCATCGGGCACGACGGACAGAAATCGAGCCAGCAGGGCGCGAGCGCGGCGACGGGCCAGTCGACGGGCAAGGGGCACCTCGAGCAGGCGGGGCGATGGCGCGGCTGGATCGAGGTCGACGGCGAACGGACGACCCTCGCGGACGTCGTCCGCGGCAACCGGGACAAGTCGTGGGGTCCGCGTCGCTGGGGCGGGCCCCGGATGTGGCGCTGGTTCTCGGTCAACATCTCCGACGACGTCCACTTCGGCGGGATCCGGATCGGAACCGAGGACGGCGATCTCCACCGCGGCTGGGTGTGGAAGGACGGCGAGAGCACGAGCCTCTCCGAGTGGCGCGTCAGGACCGAGACCCGCTCCGACGGCGTGACCCAGAAGCGCGTCCACGTCGTCGCGGTCGACAAGAAGGGGCGCGAGCACGTCCTCGAGGGCGAGCTCTTGAACGTCTTCCCCGGCGGCGGTCGGAAGGGAGGCACGATCGTCAACGAAGGCCTCGCGCGCTGGACCCACGAGGGCGAGACCGGCTACGGCATCGCGGAGTACCTCCACCAGTTCGACGACGCCGGGAATCCGATCGTCCCGATCGAATAGATCGGGACCCGACGGGAAGCGCTAGAGCGAGAGCACGAGCTCCGCAGCGCTCTCCATCGCCCCTTCGACGAAGCGGAGCTCCTTCGCGTCGCCGATCATCCGCCCCTCGACGCCGAGGGGGCGGAGCGCCGCGGCGAGCGACGAGCCCGCGCGGGCCCCGCTCGCGACGAGCACCAGATCGGCGGGGCTGATCCGCTCGGCGCCGTCGCGGGCCGTCCACCGAAGCCCCTCCGCGTCGATGCCGAGGACCCGCGCGCCGCCGTGCAGCTCGATGCCGGCCTCTCGTGCATCGTGCACGTAGCGCCATCGACCGACGAGCCCGTTCGCCGCCGCGAAGACCTCCGTCGCCTCGATCACCTCGACCGAAGCCCCCCGCCTGCGCGCGACGGTCGCCAACGCGAGCCCGGCGCGATCTCCGCCGACGACCACGAAGTGGCGCCCGCGCTCGTCCCCCTCTTCCTCGAGCCACTCCGAGAGGTCGTCGATCCCGACGACGCGGGCGTCTCCCACGCCCCATTCCGGTCGTGGCCAGGTCGCTCCCGTCGCGAGGATCACTTCGTCGAAGCCGGCCTCGGCGATCGCCCGGGCATCGACGCGCTCGCCGAGGCGGACGTCGACGTCGTTCCGCTCCATCTCGCCGACGAGCCAGCCGAGCAGCTCCGCGTTCGGCTCCGCGGTCCGTGCAGCGAGGGCGAAGCGTCCGCCGAGTCGATCTGCCGCCTCCACGAGTCGCACGGCGTGGCCCCGCAGCGACGCGAGCCGCGCCGCCTCCATCCCGGCCGGACCGCCCCCCACGACGAGCACCCGCTTCGAGGCCGCGGCCGGCTCGAGCCTCCGCGTCGATTCGAAGCCCGTCATCGCGTTCACCGCGCAACGCACGTGGGAGCGCACGAAGATCTGACTGATGCAGCGGTAGTGGTACATGCAGGGACGAATGGTCTCGGGCGCCCCCGCGACGAGCTTGTTCGGGAGCTCCGGATCCGCGAGCAGCTTCCGCCCCATGGCCACGAAGTCCGCCTGGCCGTCCGCGAGCACGCGCTCGGCGTCGTCCGGCGCCAATCGACCGACGGTGATCACCGGAATGCCGACCCGCTTCTTCACCGCGGCCCCGAGCGGGACGAAGCGGCCGGGGAGGTGGGTCGCGTGGGCTTCGGTGTAGCCGATGGCGCGCGCGGGATCCGCGTAGAGGCTCACGTGGACGGCGTCGGCGCCGGCGGCCTCCGCGAGCTCGGCCACGCGGCAGGCGTCGTCGAGGGTCTCGCCCTCGACGAAGGCCTCGCCTCCGTTGATGCGGATCCAGACGGGATAGTCGCGGCCGACGCGCGCGCGAATGGCCGCGAGGATCTCGACGAGGAATCGCGCCCGGTTCTCGACCGGGCCGCCGTACTCGTCCTCGCGATGGTTCGTCGTCGGCGACAGGAAGTTGTCGATCAGGTAGCCGTGTCCGGCGTGGAGCTCGCAGGCGTCGACGCCGACCTCCCTCGCCCGGACGACGGCCTCGGCATACGCGGAGACCATCGCGGCGATGTCGTCCCGGCTCATCTCGCGGAACTCGATGCGCCCGCCCTTCACCTGCGCCGCCGTCCCCATGTTGGCCTGCTCGTCGGGCGTGAGCATGCCCATCAGCGGGTCGGCCTCGGGCTGCTTGTGGAGCAGCGAGGGAACGAGGAGCGGACGACCGGCGACGATGTCCTCGACGGCGTTCTTGCCGTTGTGCACGAGCTGCAGGGCGAGCTTCGCGCCGTGGGCGTGGACGCGATCGGCCATGCGACGCCAACCCGCCTCGAAGCTCTCGTCGCCGATCGCGCTCTGGCGCGGCGTCGACAGCCCGTCCGGAGCGGTCACGCCCACCGATCCGACGAGCAGGAGCGAAGCCCCGCCGCGGGCGCGCGCCTCGAAGTAGTCGATCTGCTGGTCGGTGACGTAGCCGCCGTCGGTCGCCTGATTGTCGCCCATCGGACACATCAGGATCCGGTTGCGGAGCTCGAGGGTACCGATGCGACCGGGCGCGAGAAGGTGCGGATGGGCCATCGACTTCGTCTCCTCGGCGCGCGAACCCCGCTTCGCGGGAGACGTGAACCTGCTAGGCGTCGCCCGTCTCCGCCTGCTTGAACTCGACGAGGATCGCGCGATAGGGCCGAGCGCTGCTTCCGTCGAATCGGATCCATCCGCCATCTCGCTTCGATCCTATCACAGCGATTCGCGTCCGGAGCGCCGAGTTCCCGGTCGGCTAACGTCGAAGCGACATCGAAAGGGAGGACGCCCCATGTCCCCGCTCGACCGAGACGCCGTCGTCTACCAGCCGAAGCCGCGCCCCGACTGGGCCCGCGAGTTCAACGACATCGGAAACCGGATCGACGCGAAGAGCGTCGTCCCCCTCGACGAGGCGTCCCTGCTCCGAGCCGCGTGCGCGAATACCGGTCTCGACGACTTCGGAGACGACGACTGGGTCGAGCCCTTCCGACTGCTCCTCGAGGACCTCGAAGAGACGGCCCATCTCCACTTCTTCGGTCGCGTGATGACGCGGTCGGACCTGCTGATCCATCTCGAGGGCAGGCTTCGCGTCGTCGACTGGCTGAAACGCCACCCCGAGATCGAAGACGAGGTGATCGAGGCGCCGGTCTTCATCGTCGGCCTCCCCCGCTCGGGCACGACGATCATGCAGGAGATCCTCGGCGCGGACCCGAACGCGCGGACCGTCCGGATGTGGGAGGCGAAGTTCCCGGTGCCGCCGCCCGCGCCCGGCGACCCGAAGCCGGACCCGAGGATCGCGAAGGCCCAGGACGTCGTCGGGCTGCAGGACCGGATCACGCCGGAGTGGGCGACGATGCACAAGGTCGGCGCCGAGCTCCCGGTCGAGTGCATCGAGTGGACCTACTCCTCCTTCGTGTCCTACGCGTTCTCCGCCTCGTTCCACGTCCCCAACTACACGCGCTACGTCGCGCAGAACGATCACCGGTCCGCGTTCGCCTGGCACAAGAAGATCCTGCAGCTCCTGCAATCCACCGGACGTCCGGGGCACTGGCTGCTCAAGGGGCCGACCCACCTGCCGGTCCTGCCCGCGCTCTTCGAGGCGTACCCGGACGCGAAGCTCGCCCTGATGCTGCGCGACCCGGTGAAGTCGGCGGCGTCCGTCGTCGACGTGTCGGGCGTCCTCTATTACATGCGCAGCGACGAGACCAGCCTCGGCAAGGGATTCGGCCGATCCATCGACGGCAAGGAGACCTACCAGACGCTGCAGGACATGATCGACTGGATGGAGGACGGCACGATTCCCCGGGACCGGGTCTTCCCGATCGACTACCCCGCGTTCTTCGCCGACCCCGACGCCGCCCTCGAGAAGCTCTACGCCGAGCTCGACCTCCCGCTCCCGCCGGCGTCGAAGCGGGCGATGCTCGACTACGTGGCGAAGAAGCCGAAGGACAAGTTCGGCAAGCACGAGTACGAGTTGGGCGACGAGGAGACGATCGCCGCGGCGCGGGCGGCCTTCCGGCCCTTCCAGGCCTACTTCGGCGTCGCGAGCGAGGTCTAGCCGCGCGGCGGGCGACGGCGTCCGGGCTCCGTCGCGGCTCGCTCTCGCCCGGCCGGCGCCCTTCGAACGCTAGGCGCCCGACGAAGCCGTCGGCCGCCCCTCGACGGCGTCGGTTCGCTTCGGGTGCATCTCCCGATTCCCGAAGCGCGCCTGCAGACCTTCCCAGTCGATGGAGAGGCTGCCGCCCATCGCCTCGTGCTGCTTCTCCCAGTTGATCAGGAGATCGAGGCAGGCGTGGTCGATGTAGTCGAGCCGGTCCATGTGGACGTTGAGCTTCATGTCGCTCGGCAGGTCTTCGAGGGTCGCGGCCAGCTTCGGCAGGGACACGACGGTCGCCGAGCCCGACAGGAACATGTCGTGATGGATCCCGTCTTCGGCGGCCCGGATGTCGACCTCGAGATTGGCCATGTCGTAGAGGATCCGGGCGAGGGAGAGGGCGATGCCGGCGACGACGCCCGTCAGCAGGTCCACGGCCACGATGCCGATCACGGTCGCGGCGTAGATCCCGACCTCCGCCCGACCGAGCTTCGCGATGCCCCGGAGCGCGGCGACGTTCACGAGCTTGTAGCCGGTATAGACGAGCACGGCGGCGAGGACCGAAGTGGGGATCTCCCGCAGCACGAAGGGCATGCCGACACAGAAGAGAAGGAGCCAGCCGCCGTGGAGGATCGCCGAGGCGCGGGTCTTGCCGCCCGCTTCGACGTTGGCGGAGCTCCGGACGATCACGCCGGTCATGGGCAGCGCTCCGAGGGCGCCGCAGATCATGTTGCCGACGCCCTGGGCGGCGAGCTCCTTGTCGTACTTCGCACGGGGCCCCGTGTGCATCTTGTCGACGGCAGAGGCGCAGAGCAGCGTCTCGGCGCTCGCGATGAACGCGAGGGCGAAGCCGGTACCGAGGACACCCCATCCGAGCGTGGTCAGCGAGTCGACGGTCGGAAACGTGATGGCATCCAGCATGTTCGCCGGCACGTCGACGCGGAGGAGCTCGAGCTCCATGAAGGAAGCGACGGCCGTCCCGAAGACGACCGCGGCGAGCGGCGGGGGCACCGCCTTCAATCGGCCGGGCACCACGATCTTCCAGGCGACCAGAACCGCGAGCGTGAAGAGGCCGATCATCGCCGCGTGGAAGTGGACCGAGTCCTCCGTTGGCGTGTAGCCCTTGATGATCGCCTCGGGAATCGCGACGAGGTTGGCGAGACCGCTGCCCCGGGGCGCGTCGTCGACCATCACGTGGAACTGGCTCGCGAAGATCAGGATGCCGATGCCGGCCAGCATGCCGTGGATCACGGCCGGCGAGACGGCGCGGAACCAGCGACCGAAACCGATCAGCCCCGCCACGATCTGCACCGCTCCGCCCACGAGCACGACCCAGCCGAGGGCGCTGTAGCCGTGGGTCTGGATCAGCTCCCACACGATGACCGAGAGACCCGCGGCGGGGCCGCTCACCTGGAGCGGGGCGCCGGCGATGAAGCCGACGACGAGGCCGCCGACGATGCCCGTGACGAGGCCCGCGGCGGGCGGGGCTCCGGACGCGATCGCGATGCCCATGCAGAGGGGAAGCGCCACGAGGAACACGACCACCGAAGCGAGGAGGTCGCTCCGGAGGATGGTGCGCAGGTCGATCGCGGAGGACTCGTTGGACATGGGCACCGTCTCTCTTCTCTGATTCCTGGTTCGCTCTCGGGTGGGAGCCGACGGTCCTCCGGGATCGTTCAGATCGTCGAGGAGTCGCCCTGCCCGTCACGCTCGCCGACGTCTCCGCGCTCGAAGTCGTCCACTCGACCAGGGAGGCGAAGACCGCCCGCTCCGAGCCGCTTCGCGACGCTCGGAGAGCGGCGCAGGGGATCGAGCGGTTGGCTGGCGTTCGCCACGGCGCGCATGGATGGAGAACATCGTCCGGATTGCGTATTAGACAATATGAAAATTTGAAAGATTCTGTTTGTATATTCCTAATCGAAGTCAGATCCCCGTCAACGTATCGATTTCCAAAGGCTTTCTGAACTCGCTAAGTGTTTGACGAATCCAGGATACGCAGATTAGATTATCCCGAACCGACCGACGGATCCGGAATGGCGCTCGACTGGCTGAACTTCCACCACCTCCTGTACTTCCGCGCGGTCGCCCGCGAAGGCGGCGTCGTGCGGGCCGCGAAGCGGCTCAGCGTGAGTCCCCCGACGGTCTCCGCCCAGCTGAAGCAGCTCGAGGGGCAGCTGGGCGGCCAGCTCTTCGTTCGGACCGGTCGCAGCCTCGTCCTCACGGATCTCGGCCACGTCGTGCTCCGCTATGCGGACGGCGTCTTCGAGATCGGTGAGTCGCTGAAGACCGCGGTGCGCACCGGCGAGGGAGCGCACTCGCCCCGCTTCACCGTCGGCCTCTCGATGTCCGTCCCCAAGATGATCGCCCACCGCCTGCTCGAGCCGGCCCTCGAGAGCGCGCCCCAGTTCGAGCTCGTCTGCATCGAAGGCGCCCCCGAAGAGCTGATCGCCAAGCTCGCGACCCACGCGATCGACCTCGTCCTGACCGACGCACCGCGCGGAGCGGACGTCGCCGTCCGTGCCTTCGACCATCTCCTCGGCGAATGCGGCGTGACCTTCTTCTCGACGAAGGACCTGGCCGATCGTCTCCGCCCCGGCTTCCCGCGCAGCCTCGACGGCGCCCCCATGCTCTTCCCCACGCCGATCGCCGCGCTCCGCACGGCCCTCGAGCACTGGTTCCAGGATCTGGGGATCCGCCCGCGAAGCGTCGCGGCCTTCGACGACTCGGCGCTCATGAAGGTCTTCGGCGCGACCGGACTCGGCGTGTTCAGCGCGCCCACCGCGATCGAGCAGGAGATCGTCGACCAGTACGGCCTCGAGGTCGTCGGACGCACCGACGAGGTCCGCGAGCGCTACTACGGCGTCTCCGTCGAACGCAGACTGCAGCACCCCGCGATCGTCGCGATCTCGGAGAACGCCCGGGGCCGCCTCTTCAAGTCCGACGCCGAGCCGGAAGCCCGCAGCGAAGCGAGCTGATCCGGAGTCGATCACCGCGCGGACGTGCGCGCGAGCGGGCGCGTCGCCGTTCCGGGGTGCCGGGGTGCCGACCCACGCCGCGGACCCGAGTCGCTACCGTCGGGACTCGAACGGAGGGATCAGTCGGAACCATGGAATTCGTGATCAGCTACGACCTGCGCGCGCCCGACTTCGGAACGCCGGCGCGCGAAATCTATGCGGCGACGCTCGACCAGTGCGAGTGGGCCGACGAGCTCGGCTTCGACGCGATCGGCCTCGGCGAGCACCATGCTTCCGACGACGGCTATCTCCCTTCGCCGATCCCCATGGCCGGCGCCATCGGCGGACGGACGAAGCGCGCCCTCGTCCGACCGAACGTGCTGCTCGCGCCGCTCTACGAGCCGGTGAAGCTCGCCGAGGACCTCGCCGTCCTCCAGTACATCTGTGACGGACGCCTCGAGATCGTGATCGGTGCCGGCTACGTCCCCTTCGAGTTCCAGATGTTCGGCAAGCGGCGAGAGGATCGGAAGGCGCTCTACGTGAACGCTTTCGAAGTCCTTCGGAAGGCGTGGAGCGGAGAGGAGTTCGAGTACGAGGGACGTACGGTCCGGGTCCGGCCGATCCCGAATCCGCCGCCGCGCCTCCTGCTCGGCGGGACCCACAAGGCGGTCGCCCGCCGGGCCGCGAAGATCGCCGACGGCTTCTACCCGCCGGCGGGCGAGAACTGGCGCGTCTACCGCGAAGCCTGCCTCGAGCTCGGCAAGCCGGACCCGGGCGAGTCCTTCAAGGCGCTGGGCCCGATCTACACCCACGTGACGAACGATCCCGACGGCGACTGGGCGAAGATCGCGCCGCATGCGAAGCACGTCGTGGAGTCCTACGCGAAGTGGACGGTCGAGGCCTACGGTCGCGCCGCGGGCCCCTTCGCCGGCGGCGTCGACGTCGACGACCTGCGGGCGAGCGGGAGCTACCTCTGCCTGCGGCCGGAGGAAGCCGTCGAGATGATCGAGGGACTCGGCCGCGACCGCACCTTCATCCTGACGCCGCTCCTCGGTGGCCTCGATCCCGAGCTCTCCTGGGCGGGATTGCGTCTCTTCGAGGACCGGGTCTGGCCGCACGTGAAGCATCTCAAGGACTGACGTCCAGATCGATCGCTTTCTGATCGCACATTGAACGGGAGAGAGCCGATGATGTTCGACCTGACCGGCAAGGTCGCGCTCGTGACGGGCGCGGGCCGACACGTCGGCCGCGGGATCGCCGAGGCGCTCGCGGCCCAGGGAGCCGCCGTGGCCGTGAACGACATCGTGGAAGAACGCGCTCAGCAAGCGGCCGACGCGATCGCCGGGGCCGGCGGGCGTGCGATCGCCGCCGCGGCGGACGCGACGGACCGGGCGTCCGTGGAGGCGATGGTCTCCGGCGTCGAGGCGGAGCTCGGCCCCGTCGACATCCTCGTCTCCAACGCCGGCAACTCCGGCGCGCGCCCGGCCCAGCCGGCGAAGTTCGTCGACATGGACCCGGCGGACTGGAACCAGTACATCGACATCAACTTCTATGCGGTCCTGAACGGAATCCACGCCGTCCTGCCGGGCATGATCGAGCGCGGTGGCGGACGCATCATCACGATCTCCTCCGACGCGGGGCGCCAGGGCATCAACATGGGCATGTCGATCTACAGCGGCGGCAAGGCCGGGGCCCTCGGCTTCCAGCGATCCCTCGCCTGCGAGGTCGGCAAGCACCACGTGACGGTGAACGCGGTCTCCCTCGGCATGATCCCGGGCGACTGGGATCCCGGTCCGCCGAAGGGGATTCCGCTCGGCCGCTTCGGCGCGCCCTCGGACGTCGGCCCCGCCGTGGTCTATCTCGCCTCCGACGAAGCGAGCTGGGTGACGGGCCAGATCCTCTCGGTCAACGGTGGCGTCTACCGAAACGTCTGAACGGGTGCGCCCGCAGGCGCAGGAGAATCCGATGAACGATGCCCTCGTCCTCGCGCACGGCGCCTTCCACGGCCCCTGGTGCTGGCAACCCACGATCGAATACCTCGAGGCGAAGGGCGTACGATGCGTCGCGGTCGACCTGAATCGCGGGGGACTCGAAGCGGACCGGGACGCGCTTCAGCAGACGGTCGACGGGCTCCGAGCCGAGGAGCATCGCGTCCACGCGATCGGCCACTCCCTCGGCTGCTGCTCCGTCGCCGCCCTCGACCCCACGACCCTCGCGACGGCGATCCTCCTCGCGGGTCCCGTCGCCAACCATCCCGACCTGCCGGACGACCGGAACATGATCGCGAAGGGCTTCCTCGAGAACCTGCAGCCCCAGGCCGACGGCCGCGCGATCCTGCCCCGGGACTTCGCGCGCGATGCGTTCTACCACCGCTGCACCGACGAGCAAGCCGAGGCCGCCCTCGACCAGCTCCGCCCCACCTTCGTCTACGGGACCGGGCCCGCCGACCCGCCCTTCTGGGAGCAGCTGCCGGTCACCTACGTCGCCTGCACCGATGATCGCGCCGTACGATCCGACTATCAGCTGGCCGTCGCCGAGCGCCTGCCCTTCTCGGCGATCCTCGACTGGGACCATTCGCCGATGCTCGGGCAGGCGGCGGCGCTCGCGGACGCCGTGCTCGAAGCCATGGGGCGGAGCGACTGACGCGCGGCCGGATCTGCTAGACCTCCGGCGCGCCCGCAGCAGGAGGCCTCCGATGTCCACCGATCCGGCCGCCACTCTCTCGTCGCACCAGCGCCACTTCGTACGCCTCGCCCAGTACAACACGTGGTTCAACGGGCGGCTCTTCGAGTGCGCGTCGACCCTCGACGACGCCGAGCGCAAGCGCGACCGCGGTGCGTTCTTCGGATCGATCCATGACACGCTCGACCACATCCTGCTCTGCGATCGGAGCTGGCTCGGCCGCGTGCGACGGTCTTCGATGCCCTTTCCTTCGCTGGCCGACGCATCGCTCGTCGAGGACCTGTCCGATCTTCGGGCCGGCATCACCCAGGACTGGGACGAGCTCCGCGCGGCGCGCGCCGAGACCGACGCCGTGATGGAGCGCTTCGTCGACGAGCTCACGCCGGCGCTCCTCGAATCCGACCTCGCGTACCGGAACAGCAAGGGCCTCCCCTTCTCGAGTCCGCTCTGGCACGTGGTCGCGCACGTCTTCAACCACGGAACCCACCACCGCGGCCAGGTCACGACGCTGCTCGTGCAGGCGGGCGTCGACCCGGGTCCCACGGACTTCGTGATCACGGCGCTGATGCCCTTCCCGGGCGCCGATTGAGCTCGCCTCCGGACCTTGAGCGAGCCGCCCCGGGGCGACTACCCTCGCGCCTCGACGACACGAAGCAGGAGAGAAGAAGATGGGAAGCCTCGACGGGAAGGTCGCCTGGGTGAGCGGCGGCAGCGGAGGGATCGGCTCCGCCACCCTCCGGCGGTTCGTGA
>JAUIMK010000382.1 GCA_030432735.1 bacterium | reverse complement strand
GTGACCGCCCACTTGTGATCGCTCACGATGCGGCTGCTGAAGCCGTCGCGGGTCGGCTCGATCTCGTCGAAGCTCGCGCCGACCGCCAGGTTGAAGGTCGTGTTCTTGTCGTTGAAGTTCCGCTCGGTCGCGAGTCCGAGGCTCCAGGATTCGTAGTCGTTCTCGACCGAGTAGCCCAGGGAGATCGTGTCCTTGCCGGTCTCCATGTAGTAGTCGAGGTCGAGGTTCACGTCGGTGCGCTGGTCTTCGATCGTCGCGCCGCTCATGACCTGGACGAGGCGGCCACCTTCGGCCTGGACGTACCACGGCGAGGCACCACTCATGTCCTCGTAGAGGACGTCGATCCCGATGTCGGTTCGTTCGGAGGTCGGGAGGTCGAAGCGGAACTGCTGCGCGAAGACCTCGTAGCGCTCGTTCTCGTTGCCCGAGGCGAGGCGCTTCTGCTCGATCTGGTCTTCGCGGTAGTAGCTGAACGCGGTCGACGCCGACGCGCGCTCGATGGGCGCATCGGCGCGGGCGGAGCCCGCGATCCCCGGAAGCGCGAGGGCGCCGGTCGCGAGCGCGGTCAGCGTCTTGCCGGGGCGCGGAAGCGGGAAGGCGGCCTGGAGCTCGTCTTCGGCCACGTGCTCCGTGCGCTCGTCTGTCTCGTCCGAACGATCCATGATCCCCATCCTGATTCGAACGACGACGGATCGTCGTCGTGGATCGTCAGCAGCCGCGATCGCTGCGTCCGCTCCGGCCGAACGTCAGTTGCAGCCGCAGCCGCCACCGCCCCCACTGCCGCCCGGCATCGAGGCTTCCTTGCTCCAGTAGATGTGCGCTTCGCGCTTCGCTTCGAGGCCATCGGGCTCGAAGCCCATGTCCCGCCGCGCCAGGAGGTCGCGCTCCCAGGGCTTCACGGCGACGCATCCCGTCGAGGCGAGCGCGGCCAGCGTGAGCAGGCCGACGGCGGCGATCCGGACCCTTCGCGTCATCTAGTTCTTCCCCAGCTTCTGCTCCTTGAGGAGCATTCGGATCTCTTCGCGGATGCGGGAGCCGTCGCCGCGGGAGAAGCCCTTGTGCACGTACCGGATCACGCCATCGCGATCGATCAGGTACGAAGTCGGCATCGTCTCGACGCCGAACTGCCCGGGCAGCGAGCCCTTCGGGTCCGCCGCGCTCGGGTAGCCGATCGGGTTCTTCTCGAGGAAGCGGAGCGCCTTCTTGGCCTTCTGGTCGAGGTTGACCGCGATGACCTGGAACTGGTCCTCGGGAAACTCGCCGCGCATGTCCTCGATCTCCGGGATCGCCTTGAGGCACGGGCCGCACCAGGACGCCCAGAAGTCGAGATAGACGATCTTGCCGCGATACTTGCCGAGCTCGACGTTGCCGTCGCCGAAGAGCGACGGAGCGGAGAAGGCCGGGGCGCGGTCGCCTTCGTCGAGGGCGACGGCCGAGAGGGGCCATGCGCAGGCGATGAGCAGGAAGAGGGGGGCGAGGAAACGCGTTCGCATCGAGGGTTCTCCGGCGATCGCGCAGGCGAAACGGCCGCGCGCGTCGTGACTTGCATCGTCTCGTCGGCCGGCGGTGCTGAGGAAAATGTGATGGACGTCGCAGGGTCGAGGGGGAACCCGAACGGCAGCGCGCCTCAGATCCGCCGGGTGGGACGTGCTGCCTCGATCGCCGAGAGGACCTCCTCGGTCGAGAGGAGCTCCGAGAGCACCCGGGGCGCGTCCGGCCGATCCGGCGAGTAGACGAGGTAGAGCGGCACGCCGGCCCGGTCGAACTCGGCGAGCTTCTGGCGGATGCGCTCGTCGCGGCGGGTCCAGTCCGCCTCGAAGAGGGCGTAGCCCCCTTCGCGGAAGGCGTCGTGGACGATCTCGCGACCGAGGACCGTGGCCTCGTTCATCTTGCAGGTGAGGCACCAGTCCGCGGTGAAGACGACGAACGCGGGGCGTCCCTCGGCGAGCGCCGTCGCGACGGCGTCCTCGGAATAGATCGCCCATCCGCCTTCGTCGCTCGGCTCGGCGGTCGTCGCCGCGGCGGCGTTCGCGTCCGTCGCGCGATCGATCCCGATCAGGTTGAAGCCGCCGAGGGCGACGCCGGCGATGCCGATCGCGGCGGCGCGTCCGAGCCACGCGCTTCGCATGGGCTGCAGCCGTCCGAAGCTCCAGAGCAGGAACGCGAGGAGCAGGAGCGTGCCCGTCGTCCCGATGACCGCGTCGACGCCGCCACTCTGTCCCAAGACCCAGAGGAGCCAGACGCAGGTCGCGAGGAGCGAGAAGCCGAGCCCGGACCGCAGCGTGTTCATCCAGGGGCCGGAGCGCGGAATGAACCGCGCGGCGCTCGGGCGGAAGCTCACGATCAGGAAGGGCGAGGCGAGTCCGAGCCCGATCGCCAGGAAGATCGCGAAGATGCCCGCGCCGTGACTCGCGAAGGCGAAGCCGACGGCGGTTCCGAGGAAGGGCGCGGTGCAGGGGGTGGCGAGGACGACGGCGAGCAGTCCCTCGAAGAAGGAGCGCCGGGCACCTTCCGCGCTCTGTCCGATCGAAGCGAGACGCCCCTGGCCGAAGTCGATCTCGAACGCGCCGAAGAGGTTCATCGCGAAGGTGACGAGGACCGCTGCGATCACCGCCACGAAGAGCGGCTCCTGGAACTGGAAGCCCCAGCCGACCGAGTGGCCGGCGGAGCGGAGGGCGACGACGATCGCGGCGAGGAGCGCCATCGAGCCCAGCACTCCGGCGCCGTAGGCCACGCCGTGCATCCGCACTTCACGCGGATCCTTCTCCGCGAGGTCCGCGACGGCGACGACCTTGATCGCGAGCACGGGGAGCACGCACGGCATGCCGTTCAGGATGAGGCCGCCGAGCAGGGCGAGTCCCAGGACCTGGAGCCAGCGCAGGAGGCTCGGGGGGCGGGTCGCGTTCGCGGCGGAGGCGGTCGTCGCGGATTCCTCGAACGGCGCGGAGGGCACGGAATTCGGGCTTCCCGTGGCTTCGCCGCCGGCGTCTGCCTCGGGCGCGAGCGGCGGAGCCGTCGCGGGGATCTCCGCCGAGGGAGACCCGACCGTCGTGTCGACGGCGACGTAGCGGAGCGCGCCGTCGA
The DNA here is from genome assembly GCA_030432735.1 of bacterium. GTDB lineage: Bacteria > Myxococcota_A > UBA9160 > UBA9160 > UBA4427 > UBA4427. Next base: position 1,024 of record JAUIMK010000382.1, on the reverse strand, counting down.
CGTCGCGGATCGGGATCAGTCCGCGGAGCCGATCGCCTTCCGAAGGCATCGCCTCGAGTCGCGTCATCGCGACGTCGACCCGGCCCGACGCCGTCGCGCTCGCGCCTTCCCACTCGAAGAGGTCGCCGTCCTGCGGAAGGAAGAGCGATCCGCCGCCGCCCGTCGCGAGGGTGGGGCAGCTCGTCTGCGCGCACGGCGCGAGCTCGAGCCGGATCGTCCCGCGTTCGTCGACGGCCGGCGGGGTCTCCTGCCAGCGCGCGCGCACGTCGAGACCGAGCTCGCTCGCCTCGACGGGGACGCGGGAGAGTGCGAGGTCGAAGCGTTGCTCGATCCAGCGCTGATCGGACGGGGTGAGCGCCGGGTCGATCGGGGAGCTCAGGCGGAATTCGGCCGGGACGCACTGGGTCCGGCAGACCAGCACGCGCGTGTCGGCCTCGATCGTGCCGCCGCCGGCGGCGGCCTCGCCTGCGATCGGGACCGAGAGGAGGACGGAGCCTTCGTAGCCCCAGGTCGTGAAGAGGCCGTCGGCCTCGACGAAGGTGAGGGGGGCGGGCCAGGCGACGTCGCCCAGGGTGTGTCCCGGCGCGGCGAGGCCGAGCTCGGGGGCGATGCCCGTTCCGCCCGGGTTCCGCCAATAGAGGTGCCAACCCTCGGCGAGGTCGAAGAGCACGCCGACGCGTCGTCCGCCTTGGGCTTCGCCGACCAGGAGCCGCGCACGCACCTGCGGCACGTCGTCCTCGACGACGCCGGAAGCGTCGGCGGCCGCGGGCAGAGAGGGGAGCTCGACCGGCGCGTGGCGGGTCCCGAGCTCCAGGGCGAACGAAGGCGTCGCCACGCATAGAAGGAGGAAGGTGGCGAGGAGTCCGGTCTGGACTCGGCGGAACGCGGCGCGCATCGGACGTGGACTCCTTCGCGAGGCCGGGCGGGATCCCGGGTCGATTCCCGATATCGGCCGACGCGGGCGCCGAACCTTTGTCCATTTCGCCCGAGCGCGTCGATGAACGTGTGACGCATGCCCCGAAAG
>JAUIMK010000381.1 GCA_030432735.1 bacterium | reverse complement strand
CTTTCGATGGTCCGGGGGATCCATGTTGATGATGGTGCGGATCGGGGGAGCGACCTCGGCCTCGAGATCGCGATTGCGCGCGATCGTCATTCCCGGCTCGTTCAGGAACACGTCCGGGCGCTTCGATACCTCGACGATGTCGGCGTGGCGCGTCACGGCCCAGAAGGCGGGGAAGCCCTCGGGCTCGAAGAAGGCGACGGGCTGCTCCCGCCGAAGCTGCGCCCACTGCGCGAAGGGGTAGCCCTTGCGGCCGTAGGCGAGGGGATCGATCAGGTCCAGCGGGTCGATGTCCGGCATTTCGTTTCCTTCGGGCTCGGGTCGCCCGGCGCGCGTTCGGCCGGGCTCCTTCCTCATGGCTCTCCGGGAACGAGAAGCAGGATTCATACCGAGACGAACGATCGTTCATCGCAGCGACCGCCCGTCGAGTGAGGCAAGGCGACACAGGGAATCGCGCGAGCGCGACTTCGTGTCGCCGTCCCCGCTATGCATCCGCGCCGCCCCGCCGCCTCGTCTCGGCGCGAAGCCGGTGGATCGAAGGAGCCCGAATCCCGCCCGCGATGCGTCGTGCTCGACCGTCTCGTCCGGAGCAGCGGGGTCCGGAGCAGCGGAGAAGGAGGTCGCTACGCTGGCGAGCGCCCCGACCGCGCAGACCCTGGCCCCACCGTCTGTCGATGCGGGCGCAGGACAGGCGATGGACACACTGAACGTACTCATGGCCGGCATCGCGGCGGTCGTGCTCTTCATCTTCGGCCTCGAGAGCTTCTCGGCGGCGATCGAGCAGATCTCGGGGGAGCGATTCCGCCGCTTCCTCGCGCGCGCCACCCGGATTCCGCTGGTCGGCGTGCTGATCGGGGCGGTCGTGACCGCCGTCGTGCAGTCGAGCTCCGCCACGTCGGTCATCGCCATCGGGCTCGTGAACGCGGGCGTGCTCTCCTTCGCCAACAGCGTCGGAATCATCTTCGGCGCCAACGTGGGCACGACCGTCACGGCCCAGCTCGTGGCCTTCGAGCTGACCGAGTTCGCGCCGATCCTGCTGATCGTCGGCTTCCTGCTCTCGCTCGTGCGGTCGCGGATGTCCGTGTTCGGAAGGTCGATCTTCTATTTCGGCTTCGTCTTCTTCAGCCTCAACCTGATCTCGAGCTCGCTTCGGCCCCTTCAGGAGGAGCCGGCCCTGATCGAGTTCCTGACGCAGCCGCAGAACCCGTTGATCGGGATCCTGGCGGGCGCGCTCTTCACCGCGGCGGTCCAATCCAGCTCGGTGACCACCGGCCTCGCCATCGTGCTCACCCAGCAGGGCCTGCTCGGCCTCGAGAACGCCGTGCCGCTCATCATGGGCGCCAACATCGGGACGACGTCGACCGCGATGCTGTCGATCATGAAGATGGATCCCGCAGCGAAGAAGACCGCCCTCAGCCACCTGCTCTTCAACGTCGGCGGCGTGCTCGTCTTCCTGCCGGTCCTGCTGATCTTCGGCGATCGTCTCGCCACGATCGACGCGCCGCCGGCGGTCGCGCTCGCGATGATCCACCTCGTCTTCAACGTCGCCACCTGCGCGCTCTTCCTGGCGATCGTCGGCCCCTTCACGCGTCTGGTCGAGCGGGTCATCGGCGAAGGAAGGATGGACTTCGACCGGATAGAGATTCCCTCGGCGACCCCCGAGGAGGGCTTCGAGCAGGTCGCGTCGCAGCTCGAAGAGAACGTCGGCCGGCTGCTCGCCTTCCTCCAGGAGAACTACAACCTCGTCACTCTGAGCATCGAGTCCGGCTACCGCGGGATCTTCGACGCCTGCGCTCGCCGGATCGAGTACGTCGCGTTCCTCGAACGGGAACATCTCGCCTACTTCGCGCGAATCGTCCCCGCGGTGACCGACGAGACGCAATCACGTCGACTCCTCGATCTGATCACCCGCTACGACTACCTGTTCCAGATCCACGATTCGATCGACGACCTCTTCAACACGAAGCGGATGATGAATCAGCACTACATCGAGCTGAAGAGCGACGTCCTGATGATGATCCGCGAGCTTTCGATCAACACGCTGGCGTTGTTCAAAGCGGTCCACGCCGATCTCCAGAGCGATGAGCCGCCCGACCACCGCACCCAGGTCGACATCGCGCGCGGCACCCTCGACCGCGTGAACCGCGAGCTGCTCACGCTGCTCGCCCGACCGGGACGGGAGGATGTCGGCGCCCTGTCGAATTTCGTGACCTACTCGCGGCGGCTCGTCGACAAGCTGCTGAACTTCGCTCGCCTCGGGGAAGGCCGGGCGCCCGGGCGCTGACAGGTCGGCGGGCGCCCTCTCGGCGAGTTACCGCAGGAGGAGCCCGACGGTCCCGACGTAGACCACGGCGATCAGCACGCTCTCCATCCCGATGTTCGCGATTCCCTTGCGCTCGCGGTACATCAGGCCCATCAGGAGAACGGTGTTCATCAGCATGGCGCTGCCGAGCCAGATCTTCTCGGGCTCCGCGACCGCCGTGAAGATGGACCCTTCGCGATAGAAGAGGTCCGAGATCGCGACGAAGAGCGTGTCGAAGGCGTTGCCGCCGACGATGTCGCCGACCGCGAGGGTGAGCGCGCCCATGCGGATCGCGGTGACGGCGACGACGAGCTCGGGGAGGGAGGTGGTGACGGCGATGAAGATGCCGCCCATGATCCCCGACGAGAAGCCCGTCCGCTCGACGATCGCCATGCCGGAGCTCGCGATCAGCCAGCCCGAGATCCCGACTGCGATCGCGCAGATCGCGAACCGGATCACGAGGCCCGGCGTGGCGCCTCGCGCGCCGTTCGGGGTCGCGTGCTTCCGCTCTGCCACGGTGCCGTGGGTCATCCGGGGCAGCCACATCGGCTTCTCGTGCGTGTCGAAGAGCAGCTTGACCGTGAACAGGTAGGCCGCGATCAGCACGATCGAAGCCGGATGCACGGCGAGGATCGTCGGGGACGGCATGTTGAAGCCGACCAGCAGGATGCAGAGCAGGAGCATCAGCTGGACCGACATCATCATGTTCTCGACGGACGCGGCCGCGAACTCGAGATTCGTCTTCTTGTAGGCGACGTCGCCGACGACGAGGAAGAGCGTCTGCGCGGCGATTCCGCCCAGGGAGTTGCTGACGGCGAGGCTCGCCGAGCCGTGCCACGCCGCCGTCGCGGAGGCGATGATCCCGGAGAGCGAGGTCGTCGCGCCGATGAACACGGCGCCCATGAAGGCTTCGCCCAGGCCCGTGGCCGCGGCGAGATCCCGCGCGAGATGGGTCATCCGGATGCCGAAGAAGCCGATCGCGGCCGCGGAGAGGAGGAACAGCCCGACGTCGATGGGAAGACCGCTCGGCATGGCGGAAACCTAGCGGGAGATCTCCGGCGCTGCTGCTCGCGAAAGGCGAGTCGAGAGGCGAGAGAGGAAGGTCAGCTGGGGAGCGTCGACTTCCGGAGCTGGGCGCGGTCGGCCTGCGAGGCGCGTCGTCGACGCGCGATTCCGCGCATCAGGCGTCCCAGGAGATCGGCGCCGGTGATGATCCTGCGCTCGCTTCCCCAGAGCAGGATCACGTCCGTGTCGATCACGTCGTCGTCCGCCGCCTGCGGCTCGACGTGCAACCTGCGGATCACGTCACCGAGGGGCGTCGCGGGATCCGTCACGACGATCGGGCGGTGGCAGAAGGGGTAGGGGTCGGGCGGGACGTCGGCGAACATCGCCTCGCGAAGCAGCGCGTCGGCGTCGAGCACCAGCCGGGGCTCGTCCTCGCTGTCCGCCACCACGATCCACTTCCGACCGCTCGCCTGGATCGCCTGGAGGAAGGGGTCTCCCGGGGTGCCTGTGTACTCGGGAAACACGGGCAGGTCGACGGCCAGCGGCAGCTTCACGACGCTGCTCGGGTCGATCAGCTCGCCTTCCTCGGAGATGGGGAGGTCGTCCATCATCAGGAAGTTGAGCAGGCCGAGCCCCTCCGTGGTTCCGAGGTCGGCGTCCTCCGCCCTCATGTGCTGCTTGATCACCTCGCGCAGCTCGCGTTCCCGGAAGTACGAGATCTCCTCTTCTCCGAGCCATCGGTCGAGCAACATCGCGGTCGGCTTGGCGACGGGATAGAGCAGCTTCTGGTAGAGGCGGATGAACGGAACCAGCGCC
>JAUIMK010000041.1 GCA_030432735.1 bacterium | reverse complement strand
CGAAGCACGTCCGCACGCCCGTGCGGGTCCTGCTGGACGGCCGGCTCCGGGTGCCGCAGGCGGCGAGGCTGCTGTCGGATCGCGACGCGGATCGGACCTTCGTGGTCTGTGGCGAGCGCGCGCGCGGGATTCGCGCGGTTCGTGAAGCGGCGGGGCGCGTCCTGCCCGTTCGTCGCGGCGCCGATGGCCACGTCGATCTCGGGCGCGCGATGCGGGCGCTCGCGCAGGCGGGACTGACGACGGTGCTGGTCGAAGGCGGGGGAGGGCTCGCGGCGGCGCTGCTGCGGGCGGGCCTCGTCGACGAGGTACACTGGATGCTCGCGCCGAAGCTGATCGGCAGCGACGGCCGGCCGGGGCTCGGGCCGCTCGCGCTGCGCCGGCTGAAGGACGCGGTGGCGCTCTCGCCCGAACGGGTGACCCGGCGCGGTGAAGATCTACACGTGCATGCGCTGCTCCCGTCGGGCGGGCGTGCCCGAGAGCGAAAGGGAACCAGAGCATGAAGGTCGTCGAGCCTTCGATCGACGCGTCCGGCCTGCGGATCGCCTTCGTCGTGTCCCGCTTCAACCACCTGATCTCGATCCGTCTGATCGACGGCGCGCGGGACGCACTCCTCGAGCACGGTGCAGACGAGGACGACCTGACGCTCCACTGGGTCGCGGGGGCCTTCGAGATCCCGCAGGTCGCGCGTCGTCTCGCGGAGACCGGCGACTACGACGCGATCGTGACCCTCGGGTCGGTGATCCGCGGGGGCACGCCCCACTTCGACTACGTCTGCGAGGGCGTGACCGACGGACTCCGCGAGCTGATGCAGAAGAGCGACGTCCCGGTCGGCTTCGGGGTGCTCACGACGGATACGATCGATCAGGCGCTCGCGCGCGCCGGCGGGAGCGACGGCAACAAGGGCGGGGAGGTCGCCCTCGCGGCCGTGGAGCAGGCGCGACTGATGGCATCGATCGCCGCGGGGGCCTCGGCATGAGTCCGGAGGAAGCCAGCGGCGGTCGGCATGCCGGGCGCGAGGTCGCGCTCCAGGTGCTCTACGCCATCGATCTCGGCGAGACGGGGCCGCGGGATGCGGCGCACGCCCGGGCGGTGAAGGCGGCCGAAGAGGCGGCGGCGCCGCTCGCGCCGCGGGCGATGCGAACGTCGCCGCGCAAGCGCGAGACGGCGCTCGAAGTCGACGCCGAGGAGATCGGAGAGGGCGCCGTCGCGGAGGTCGACCCGGTCGTCGCGAGCGGGGAGGCCTTCGACCGGATCGTCGAGCATTTCGACGTCCCGAAGGTCGCCATGGAGTTCGCGCGGACGTTGGTGGCCGGGGTCGCCGCGCGCGTCGCCGACCTCGACGCGCTGGTCGGCCAGCACGCCCGCAACTGGCGGGTCGAGCGGATGGCGGCGGTCGACCGGAACGTGCTTCGCCTCGGGGCCTTCGAGCTCCGCGAGACCGAGACGCCGGTCGCGGTCGTGATCGACGAGGCCGTCGACCTCGCCCGCCGTTTCGGGAGCGATACCTCGCCGTCGTTCGTGAACGGCGTGCTCGACGCGATCGCCCGGGAGCTTCGCGCCGCATGAACGACGACACGGCCACGATCGACCTCGTGCTGACGGCGCTCCCGCTCGAGCGGGTCGAGAGCGACGTGGCCGTCGCCGGCTTCTTCACCGACGACCGCCCGCTTCGAGGCGGGGCCGCTCGCGCGGACTGGCGGCTCTGCGGCGGTCTCTCCCGGCGGATCGAGAGTGGCGATCTCTCGGGCAAGAGTGGCGAGGCGATGTTGATCGCGTGCGGGCGCGCACTCTTCGCACCGCGTCTCATGCTCCTCGGCCTCGGCGATCGCGGGCGCTACGACCGTCTGCGTGTGAGCGACGAGACGCGGCAGGCGCTCGAGCGCTGCCGGAAGCTGCGGGTGCCGCACGTCGCACTCGCGCCCCTGGGCGTCGCCCCGGACGACGTGCCGCGGCATGCCTCGGCGATCGTGTCGGGCATCGTCGGGGCCTGGTCGAAGGTGGCAGATCCGATGAGACTCACGCTCTGCGTTCCGAGGGCGGAGGTCGCCGGCGTCTACCGGGCCTTCGAGAGCGCGTGCGACGCCGCTGGCGCGACCGGGATTCGCCTCGCGACGGACGATTCCAGCCTGGAAGCGCGCTAGGCGAACGCCGACCAGGGCTCGCGCGGAGGATCGCGGCCCAGAGGTCGGTCGATTGTTCTTCGCGCGAGCGCGGTCCAGCGGCAGTCGAATGCGCTTCGCGCGAACGCGGTCCAGCGGCAGTCGAATGCGCGTCGCGCGAACGCGGTCCAGCGGCAAGTCGCGTGCATCTCGGACCTTCGCTCGCGTCCGGACGCCCGCGGCCGGGTCCCCGTCGCGTCGTGCCCCTCGAGAGGCGGAGTCCGGGTCAAGTCCCACCCACGCCGGCCGATTCAAAGAGCGGGCGAGGGCGGAGCCGCGGCGCGGCGACCTCCGCCCGTGCGGAGGGGCGTGCGCGCCCCCCACGAGTTCGCGGCGCGCGCCGCACCGTGTGCAGGGGAAGTCATGAGTCTGGTCGGAAATCTCGAGGATCTGAGCCTCGGCGACATCCTGCAGATCATCAGCCTCTCCCAGAAGTCGGGCGTGCTCGCCCTGTCGAGCGATCTCGGTTCCGGTCGCATCGTCTTTCGCAACGGGATGGTCCAGGCCGCCTGCCTGAAGGGACACCCGAACGACCTGCGCGAGCTCCTCGTCGGGCAGTCGTTGATCGATCCCGCCGGCTACGACGGCGCGCTCTCGCGCGCGCGGGAGCAGGGCAGCCCCGTCGAGGACATGCTCTCGAGCGAGGCGGGCCTCAGCCGCGAAGCGATCGACGAGCTGATCACGAAGGCCGCGGAGGGCGCGATTCTCGAGATGTTCTCCTGGCCGTCGGGGGACTTCAGCTTCGACGTCCGGAGCGAGCTGGATCCCGAGGACCCGCACCTGATCCTGCCGACCGGGATCAACGCGCAGTACCTGGCGATGGAGGGACTGCGCATCCGAGACGAGCGGGGGCGCGACGGCGATGCGCCGGCCGACCCCGACGCCGAGACGAATCCCCACGTCAGCGTCGAGGAGGATCCGCTCTTCGGGGCCGATCCCCTCGAGCCGTTCGGCGCCGGAGAGGACGACGCGCCGATCCTCGAGATCGAGCCCCTCGATCCGACCGAGGCCGACTTCGCCGGTCCGGCGACGGCGGCAGACGTGATCGTCGAAGGCGTCGTCGAACGCGCGGACGACGCGAGCGAGCTGAGCCTCGAGGAGATCGCGAAGGCGATGCCCCTGCCGGGGGAGACGCCGGCGCCGACGAATGCGGAGGGGGCGATCGCCGAAACGCCGCCCTCGAAGCCGGAGACCGAGGAGCCCGAGCCCGCGTCCCTCCTGCTCGAGGACGAGATCGAAGATCGGTCCGCGTCGACGTCCGCTGCCGCGACGCCGGACGGAGGCGCGCCGGCGCCGTCCCCGGTCGCCGACGCGCGGCGGATGCCCGTCGTGCTGATCGACCCGGACGTGTCGGTACTCGAGTGGGTGAAGGACGCGATCGAGGACGAATTCGCGCGCGTGCACATGTTCCAGAAGGCCGACCAGGGACTCACCCGCATCCGCCAGTACCTGATCCGGGGGACGACGCCGCTCGTCCTCGTCTCGCCCGAGACGCCGATCGATCCCTTGTCCGGAATCCACGGCCTCGCGGATTTCGTGAAGCGTCTGAAGGCGCAGTCACCGCGCATCGTCGTACTCGGTCTGCGGGAAGACGACGGCACGGCGAAGACGGCGATGCCGGGCATCCTGAACGGGGTGCTCGATCGACCGCCGCGCCGCCTGCTCGCGGACAAGCTCTCTCCGGCGGGCGCGACCTCGAGCCGGGCGCTGGCCTCCGCGTTGCTCGAGCTGCTCGGCGAATCGCCGAGTCCGGGTGGGAAGGCCGCGGCCGACTCCGACGGTCTGCGCGCGCTGCGGGACGCGACCGCGAAGCTCCAGGAGGCGTCGTCTCGGGGCGAGATCCTGCCGGTGGTGCTCGACTTCGCCGCCGAGCTCTTCGACCGGGTGGCGATCCTCGTCGTCCGGGACGAGGAGGTCTTCGCCGTCGCCGGTCGAGGCATCGCGACCCTCGAGGTGGATCCGCTCGGCAGCGCCGACCCCGTCACGATGCCGAGCCCGGAGCGGGGCTGGATCCGGCAGGTCCTCGACGGCGGCAAGCCGGTCGTGGGGCCGCCCGCGGATCCCGCCGACGCGCTGCTGCTCGCGAAGCTCGGTGGCGAGCAGCCGGCGACCGCCTATCTCGGCCCGATCGAGAGCGGGGAGACGGTGATCGCGATTCTCTACGCGGACTGCGCCGTGAGCGGGGCCCCGATGCCCGACACCCACGGTCTCGAGGTCGTCCTGCAGCACGCTGGGCTCGCCCTCGACCGCGCCGCGCTCGAGCGCGCGCTCTGGGAAGCGGACGCCGAGAGCCGCTGAGGAGCGCTTCGCGAACGCTCCAAGCGCCTGGGCGGTCTCGGCCGAGGGGAGAACCCTTCGGCTTGCGCGTTCCCGAAACCGTCGCGTTTTCGCGGGATTTCGCGATTCCGGTGCGCCCGGGCGTCCTCAAGAGTGCGTCTGCCTTGCCGATACGAGTAGGCAAATCCGTCCGCGCGTAGATCCGCGTCCGGGAGACGACTCTTGCAGCGAATTCTGATCGTAGAAGACTCGGCGACGATGCGATCGCTCCTGGCCTCGAGCCTCGAGGACCTGCCGGCCCCCACGAAGATCGTGGAGGCGGAGAGCGGCTTCGAAGCCCTGCGGTTTCTGCCGCGGGAGGACTTCGACCTCGTCGTGACCGACATCAACATGCCCGACATCAACGGGCTCGAGCTGGTGTCGTTCATCAAGAACAACGAGAAGTACGCCTCGATTCCCCTGGTCATCGTCTCGACCGAGGGCAGCGATCGGGACCGCGAGAAGGGCCTCGGCCTCGGCGCGAACGCGTATCTCGTGAAGCCCTTCGATCCCGACGATCTGCGTCGGGTCGTCACCGACCTGCTCGCTGCGAGCGGGACCGAGGGGTAAGCCGACTTGGCCGCACGCCGCTCGAGCAAGAAGGGGGCGAAGGCCTCCGGCGCCGACGGGACGGCGAAGACCGGCTCGTCGGGCGACGCCGTCGACGAGGCGACCGCGTCGAAGGACCACCACGAGTTCGTCGCCGAGGCCGAAGAGATCCTCGAGCGGATGTTCGAGGATCTGGCCGAGCTCCACGACCAGCGTCACGGCAGCGCGGCAGAGGTCGAGCCCGACCTCGTCAACCAGATCTTCCGGTCGGCCCACTCGCTGAAGGGGCTCGCCGGGATGTTCGGCCTCGACGCGATCAGCGCGCTCTCGCATCGCCTCGAGGACATCCTCGACGGGCTGCGACTCGGTCGGATCGCCATCGATTCGCCCGCCGTCGACCTCCTCGACGAGGGCGTGTCGCTGCTCGCGACGATGATGACGCGCCTCGAGCGCGGGGAGGCGGACGGGGACGACGAGGCCGAACGGGCGCGCGCCTTCGTCGCGCAGATCGACGCGGCGATCGCGGCTCCCGCTCCCGAGGAGTCCGACGAGATCGGTGCCCTCGACCTCGACCCGTCGCTGCTGCGCGCGCTCACGGAATACGAAGAGCATCGTCTGAGGGAGAACCTGCGTCGGGGACGCCACCTCGCCCTCGTCGACTCGACCTTCGAGATCGTGGCCTTCGAGGAGGGGCTGTCCGAGCTCTCGGCCGCGGTGCGCGAAGTGGGGGAGGTCGTCTCGACCCTGCCGTCGCCGGGAGACGCACCGGAGAGCCAGATTCGCTTCTCGCTGCTCGTCGCGACCGACGTGGACGCTGCGCACCTCGCTTCCCGTCTCGACTTCCCGAACACCGAGGTCCAGTCGGTGAAGGAAGGGCGGGCGTCCGAGCAGGCGCCCTCGGAAGGCGTCGCGCCGGAACCCTCGTCGTCTCCTTCTCCGGAGAGCCCGAACGCCCACGATCCGTCCGCCGAGGCGCCTCTGCCGGGTGCGGCCGGGCCGATTCCGTCGGCGGGCGCGAGCGGGGAGGAAGCCCCCGAGATCGAGTCGCTCCGCTCGATCAGCGACACCGTCCGCGTCGACATCCGGAAGCTCGACGAGCTGATGAATCTCGTCGGCGAGCTCGTGATCCAGCGCAACGCGATCGGCACCGTCGCCCAACGCCTGACCGAGGATGCGGCGACCGCCCGGATCGGTGCCGAGCTGCTGAAGACCCACAAGACCCTCGATCGAAAGCTCAAGGAGCTGCAGACCGGGGTGCTCGACGTTCGCATGGTTCCGCTTCGACAGATCTTCGAGAAGCTCTCGCGCGTCGTGCGTCGTCTGCGCCGTGACCTCGGCAAGGACGTCGACCTCGAGTTCAACGGCGCCGACACGGAGCTCGACAAGCTGATCGTCGAGCAGCTGGTCGACCCGCTCGTCCACATCGTCCGAAACGCCTTCGACCACGCCCTCGAGGCGCCGGAAGAGCGGACCGCCGCCGGCAAGCACGCCCGCGGCCGCATCACCGTCTCCGCCTTCCAGCGCGGCAACCACGTCGTGATCGAGGTCGAGGACGACGGTCGCGGGATGGACGCCGAGGCGATCCGGGAGAAGGCGATCGCGCGCGGGTTGATCACCGCTGCCGACACGCTCTCCGAGAAGGATGTCCTCAACCTCGTCTTCGAGGCAGGGCTCTCGACTGCCGAGCGCGTCTCCGCGACCAGCGGGCGCGGCGTCGGAATGGACGTCGTCCGCAACAACCTGGCCGAGATGGGGGGCATGGTCGACCTGGCGTCCCGGCCCGGGCGCGGCACGACCGTGACGATCACGCTGCCGATCACCCTCGCCATCATCCAGGCGCTGATCGTCGGGGTTCGCGAGGAACGCTTTGCGATCCCGCTGAACTCGGTGCTCGAGACGATGATCGTCGAGCCGGAACAGATCGGACGGAGCGAGGGGCGGGAGGTGCTCAACCTGCGCGGTGAGCCGCTGCTCCTGCGCCGACTCGGCGAAGAGTTCGAGATCCCGTGTGGCGGCCCCGAGGAGCGACAGTTCGTCGTCGTGCTCGGCATGGGCGAGCAGCGCCTCGGCCTGCTGGTGGATCGCCTCGAGGGGCAGCAGGATACGGTGATCAAGCCGATCAAGGGCCCGCTCCAGCAGATCCGCGGGATCGCCGGGGCCACGGAGCTCGGGGATCGCGGTGCGATCCTCGTGATCGACGTGTCCGCGATCGTCGGGGACATCATCCGCCGAAGGGAGGCCGCGTGAGCGAGTCGACGCCGACGCCGGTCGGAGCCGATTGGGAGACGCTGGCGCGGGGGGCCGCGGGCGACTTCGGGGGCGAGGAAGGTGGGTCGGCGCAGATCCTCCGGGAGCTTCTGGTCTTCGGTCTCGATGGAGCCGCCTACGCCGTTTCGGTGGAGCGCGTCCGGGAGATCGTGCGGATGCGTGAGCTGACCACGATTCCTCGCGCGCCCGGCTGGCTGCTCGGGGTGGTCGCGCTGCGCGGCGAGGTCGTCGAGGTCGTCGATCTGCGTCGGCGGCTCGGTCTGGGCGCCTCGACGCCGGACCGCTCCAATCGGATCATCGTGCTCCACGGAGACGCCGACCGGGTGACCGGCCTGCTCGTCGATTCCGTGAGCGAGGTCTATCGCATCGCCGACGAAGAGGTCCTACCCGCGCAGGGGCTCGACGTCACCAGCGTGTCCGAAGTCTGTCCGCGTGGCGAGGAGTTCGTGTCGATCCTCGACGTCGAGCGCGTGCTGGGGGTGAGCGATGGCTGACGCCAGGGCGACGCGAGGGGAGGGCGTCCGTGTCTAGCGCGGCCTTCCATGGGTACGAAGGATCGACGGTGAACCTCGCCTGCTTCGAGGTGAAGGGGCAGATCTACGCCCTCGAGGTCGCAGCGGTCCGGGAGATCGTGCGGCTCCAGCAGATCACGCCGCTTCCCAACGCGCCGGCGCTGATCGAGGGCGTGATCGACCTGCGCGGGGCGGTGATCCCCGTGCTCGATCTCGCGAAGGTGCTCGGTCGAGGGGCGGGTGACCTCGGTACGCTCGCGCGCATCGTCGTGCTCGAGATCGACGGTCTCGTCCTCGGGCTCCAGGTCGACGCTGCGACCGACGTGTTGACGCTGGACGCGGACCGGCTCGAGGACGTCCCCGAGCTGGCCACCCACGCGGGCTACGACGCCGTTCGCCACGTCGTTCGGCGCGAAGGCGAATCACCGGTCATGGTCCTGTCCCTCGAGACGCTCGTCGAGAGCGTCTACCGCTCCGCGCTGCCGTCGCAGTCGGATCAAGGAGAGATGCGTTGAGCGCTCCCGAAAACGACGCGATCGGGGTGCATCGCTTCCCGGTCGATCCGAGCGAGCGGCGCCGCAACCGGCTCCTCGATCTGCTGACGCCGCTCCCGATGGCCCTGGCCACCGCGATCCTGCCGAGCTTCCTCTTCTCGGCCGATTTCGCGGAGCTCGTCGCGATGACGTTCGGTTTCTGGATTCCGGCGGCGATCGGCTGCGCGATCGTCCAGCGAACCCTCGACATCCGCGTACCCGAGGCCATTCCCGGGCAGGTCCACCGCACCATCCTGATCGCGGGTCTCGCTTCGATCCTCGTGGTGCCGGGGCTCCTGTCGCTCGTCGGATCGGAGGGCTGGCTCGCGCCGGCCGTGCTGCGCAGCCTCGTTCTTTACGCCGTCGTGAACGCCACGTCGATCGCGCAGATCTGCTTCTATCGCGCTCGCCGAAGGCTCGGTCGCATGCGGCGCAACCCCGAGGTCGAGGCCGCTTCTTCGGTCTCGGTCTCCGGTCGTCGGCCGCGCATGGCGAGCCGGCTCCGGGTCGCGATCGTGTTGCCCGCGGCCATGGGGATGCTGGTCGTCCTCGACGTCGCCGGACACCTCGCGCTTCGCGACTTCGCGAACGAGCGAAAGGCCTTCCTCGAAGCGGCCACGGAAGCGATGACCCGATCCGAGGGGACCGTCGCGCAAAGGGCCGCGTCCGTGCTTCCGCCCGAGGCCTTCCGTCCCGGGCCGGTCGTGGCTCTGCCCCTCGGCGACGAGGCGCTCGAAGGCGCCACGACGCATCGCGTTCCGACCGCCTTCCTGGCCGCCGTGGACGCGGCGCTCGCCGATGGACGGACCGAGGGCGAGATCCGACTGCGGGACGGCCGTGGTGTCGGTCGCTTCGCGACGGGTGAGGACGGTCGCGCCTTCGCGGTGTTCGTCGGTGGCGACGCCGCGATGCCGACGATGGCCCGGACGCTCTGGCTGGTGTTCGCCGGAAGCATCCTGATCCTCTTCTTCGGAGGGCGCGTCGGCGCCGACCTCGATCGCTCGATCGGCAACGCCCGCGCCCACGCGGACCGCCTGGCAGAGGGCGATCTGCGCGGCGAATCGATCAGCGTCATGGACGACGAGCTCGGCGCCCTCGAGGGCGCGCTCGTTCGTTCGGCCGAGAACTTCCGCTCGACGCTGGCGGCGGCCCGCGGTGCCGCGGAGGGCGTCGAGTCGACGATCCTGGAACTCGAATCCGCGGTCGGAGGAATCGTCTCGGCCAGCGATGCCCAGGCGGGACAGATCGAAGAGGTCCATGCCCTCGTCCTCTCGATCAGTGAACGGGTCGGCGAAGCCCGGACCCGCGCGACGACCCTCACGAGCGCGATCGACGAATCGAGCAACTCGGTCCTCGAGCTCGGTGCCGCGGGCGACGAGCTGAACGAGACCGCCTCGGTGCTGACCTCGAAGGTCGACGCGGTCTCCGATTCCCTCGAGCAGATGGTGCGCAGCGTGAAGGAGGTCGGGGCGACGACGGATCGTCTCGCCGAGGCTTCCGAGGAGACCTCTTCGAGCATGGAGGAGATGGCCAGCGCGATGCGCGCCGTCGACACCGCGGCGGAGACGACCGCGGGGCTCTCGCGGGACGTGGTCGACAAGGCCGAGCTCGGTCAGGCGAAGGTCGTCCAGACGATCGCCGGCATGGAGGCGATCCGCGACGCGACCGACGCGGCGGAGCGCGTGATTCGCGGCCTCGGCGCCCGGACGAACGAGATCGGCGGCATCCTCGACGTGATCGAGGACGTCGCGGACGAGACGAATCTGCTCGCGCTGAACGCGGCGATCATCGCCGCGCAGGCCGGCGAGCAGGGCAAGGCCTTCTCGGTCGTCGCGGACGAGATCAAGGAGCTGGCGGATCGCGTGCTCGCGAGCACGAAGGAGATCGGCGGGCTGATCCGGGCGGTCCAGGAAGAGAGCGAGAACGCGATCGGCGCGATCGAAGCGGGCTCCGCCAGCGTGATGGGCGGCGTCGATCTCTCGGCCGAGGCGGGCAAGACCCTCGAGGAGATCACCGAGGCGAGTCGCGAGGCGGGGAACCGCATCAGCGAGATCGTGAACTCCGTGCGTGAGCAGACCAAGGCGGCGTCCCACGTGGTCGCGCTGATGGAGAAGGTGCGTGACTCGGCGGAGCAGATCGGCGAGGCGAGCAACGAGCAGGATCGTGGGAACGAGATCGTCTACCGATCGGCCCTCACGATGCGCGAGGTCGCGCAGCAGGTGCACCGCACGACCGAGGATCAGGCGGCCGGCTTCCGGCGGATTCGCGAGAACGTGACGGGCGTCCGCGGGGCGGTCGAACAGATCACCGGCTCGCTGGGCGATCAGTCCGTGGTCTGCGAGCAGGTCACGGCGGTGCTCGGTGGCGTCGCCGAGGGCAGCCGGACGAACGAGGAAGCGGCTCGGCGAGTCGGCGATGCGATGCAGGCGCTCGTCGACCGGGCCCATGAACTGCGCGGAAACATCGAACGGTTCCGCTGTTAGGGACGAGCCCGGATCACGGCTCCGGGACGAGGGAGAACGAAGATGGTTGCTGGATGTCCGAAGTGTAGTGCGCGGTACCGCGTCGACGCCGATCGGATCGGTCCCGACGGAGCGAAGCTGCGCTGCACCAAGTGCTCGGCGGTCTTCCTCGTGCGCGCGCCCCGGGTCGCGTCGCCTCCGCCCACCGCTCCGGAGCCCGTCGAAGCCCCGGCCCCCACGCAGACTCCGCCCGCGGAGACGGCGGCGAAGCCGGAAGCAGCGCCGGCTCCGGTCGAGTCGAGCCCGCCGCCGGAGGCGCCGGCGCCGCCGGAGCCCATCGCGGAGATCGATCGTGAACGCCTGGTGCTGATCGCCGACCCGGACGACGCGCGC
Organism: bacterium; assembly: GCA_030432735.1. Classification (GTDB taxonomy): domain Bacteria; phylum Myxococcota_A; class UBA9160; order UBA9160; family UBA4427; genus UBA4427. The sequence continues at coordinate 11,868 of JAUIMK010000041.1, read as the reverse complement.
GGCAAGGCCAGCGCCGAAGCCGTCGCGAGCTGGGGACTGCAGCCGCATCTCGTCCAGGACGGCGTCGAGGCCATGCTCGCGATCCAGCGGATGTTGCCCCGTGCCGTCGTCCTCGACGCGGCGCTGCCGAAGATGTTCGGCTTCCAGGTCTGTGAGGTCGTGAAGCGAAACGAGAGTCTGCGCGACACCGTCGTCGTCCTCGTCGGCGCGATCCACCATCAGTCCCGCTACCGCCGCGACCCCGCGGATCTCTACGGGGCCGACGTCTACATCGAGCAGCCCGATCTTCCCGACGGCCTGCGGCCGATCCTCCGAGAGGGCGGACTTCCGATGGATGGCGCCGACGTGGCTGCGCCCGCGGCGCCGCCGGCACCGCAGCCTTCGGCCCCGCCGATGCCGGAGCCGTCCTTCGAGGCGCCGACCGCTCCGGAGCCGAGCCTCGAAGAGCCGCCCGCGCCGCCTGCTCCGGAGCCGGTCTTCGAAGAGCCGCCCGTTCCGGAGCCGAGCATCGAGTCGCCTCTCGACGAGCCGGAGCTCGACTTCGTGACCGAGCCGCCCGCGGCGCCGCAGCCGATCGTCGAGGAGGCCCCGGCGGTCTCCGAGGCGGCCGTCCCCGCCGCCGACGAGGATCCGGAGAAGGCCGAGGAGCGGGAGCGGGCGCTGCGCCTGGCGCGCATCGCCGTCTCCGAGATGCTCCTCTACGAACCCGACAAGTTCGAGCAGGCGGCGCGCGACGGGAATCTCGAGCAGGCCCTCGACCTCGAGATCCAGGAGGCGCGGGCCCTGCTGCGTCAGCGGATTCGGGAGGACGTGCGCGAAGAGACCGACTTCATCATGGACGAGCTGAACCGCGTCGCCGCGGAGCGGAGCGGACAGGGATGAGTCGGGGCGCGACGCAGGAGGAGCGCGCGGCCATTCTCGACGGGCTCGCGAGTCCGGACGAAGAGGTGCGCCGTCTGTCGGTGGAGCAGCTCCTGTTGCTGCCGACGGAGGAGGCCGCCGCCCGCCTCTGCGAGTGCCTCGGGGATCCGGGCTGGCGCGTCCGCAAAGCGGCCGTGGAGCGTCTGGTGACCTGTCGACACGACGCGACGGTGCAGGAGATGCTCGTCGCGGCCCTCGCCGACGGGGACAATCCAGGCCGACGCAACGCGGCCTTCGAGGCCCTCGTGGCCTGCGGGAACGGGGTCACGACCCGGCTCGTCGACGAGATGTCGAGCGAGGACGTCGACGTGCGAAAGCTCGTGGTCGATGCGCTCGCGGCGATCGGTGATCCGGAGACGCGAGCCCCGCTTCGGCGCGCGCTCGCGGACGCGGACCCGAACGTCCGCGCCGCGGCCGCGGAGGCGCTCGGGGTCGTCGGTGGCGTCGACGAGATCACGCATCTGCTCGCGCTCGCGACCCACGGCGAGGAGGACGTCCTCGTCCGGCTCTCCGCGCTGCGCGCGCTCTCGCGCATGGAGGCCAGCGTCGGGGTGGCGAGCCTCGGCGACACCCTCGACCAATCGCTGCTTCGACCGGCGGCCTTCGAGCTGCTCGGATTCTCGGCGGATCCCGAGGCGACCCCGGCGCTCGTGAAGGGACTGGCGAGCGGCAGCCGTTCGAGTCGGGAAGGGGCGATGGGGGCGCTGCTCCGGACGCTGTCGCGGCTCGACGACGGGGAGCACGACCGCCTGATCGAGCGTCTGCGCGCGGCGGCCGCGGCGAACGAACGCCTCGTCGAGCTCGGCTGCGAACGCCTCGTTCACGCGGATCTCGGAAGCCGGATGGTGCTGATCCAGTTCCTCGGACTGCTCGCGGATCCGCGCTCGATCGTTCCCATCCTCGAATCCGGACGCGACGAAGCGGTCGAAGAGCTGGCGGACCGAACGCTCGAGGCCTTCGGAGAGGTCCTGCCCGAGACGCTCGAAGAAGACTTCGCATCGCTCTCCCTCGACTTGAAGGCCCGTGCCTGCGCCGTGCTCGGCCGGATCCGGGGCGACGCGGCCGAGCGACTGCTCGCGGAGGCGCTGGCGGAGAGCGACCCGTCGCTGCGCTGCGTCGCCGCGACGGCTCTGGGGCAGGGCGGCTTCTTCGCGCGGATGCCCGAGCTCGTCCGATATCTGGAGAGCGCCGCGCGCGAGACGGACATCGACGGCGACGACGAGGTCGACGTCGTCGTCGCGGCGATCGTCGCGCTGGCCGAGCACCCGGAGGCGAGGGCCGAGGGGATCGACGTACAGCTCGTCGGGATGCTCTCGAGTCGACTCGCCGGCGCGCCCGAGCCCGTTCGCCTGGCGATCGCGCGGGTGCTCGCGAAGGTCGGGCGCGACGAAGACGAGGAGATCATCGGCTTCCTCCTGAAGGATGCGGCGCCGGCGGTCCGCCGGGCCGCGGTCGAGGCGCTCGGCCGCTTCGATTTCGAACGGGCTCGGGATGCGCTTTGCCTCGCCCTCGGAGACGAGTCGAGCGCGGTCCGGATCGCGGCCGCCACCGTGCTAGGGCGTTCCGACCGGGACGAAGCGGAGCAAGACCTGGCGGCCCAGATGGGCGACGAGGATCCCCGGGTGGTCGCGGTCGCGCTCCGCTCGGTGGGGCGGTTGCATCGCGGTCGCGGGCTTCGCGACGCGGATCTCGAAGATCTGATCGCGCCCGCGCTGGAGCGCGAGCCGCTGGTGGCTCTGGCCGCGCTCGAGGCGTTGATGGAGGTCGGGGGAGAAGCCGCCGGCCGGCTGGCGCTCGACGCGACGAAGCGTCCCGAGTCGGACGTCGTTCGGTCCGCCGTGGCATGCGTGGGGGCGCACGGCGACGAGCAGTCCCTGGCCGAGATCCTGCCCGCAGCGGCCCACGAGGACTGGGCGGTCCGCGCGGAGGTCGTGCAGATGATCTCCGACCGCGCCTATCGCAAGGGGCTGCCGTCGCTGCTCCGTCGGCTCGAGGTCGAGGACGACGCCTTCGTGCGCGAGGCGATCCTGCGCGCGGTCGGAAGGCTCGAGGAGTAGGCGACCGCGATGCTGGACGATGCCAGGAGTCTCACGCTCTCGGACGCCGAGTTCCGCATGTTCGCGGATCTCATCCGGCGTCGCTGTGGACTCCATTTCGACGAGGACACGCGCTTTCTCGTCGAGAAGCGCCTGGCGCGGCGTCTCGTCGAGGCCGACGTCGGGAGCTTCGCGTCCTACCTCTATCAGCTGAGACACGGGGCCGATGCGGAAGCCGAGTTCTCGGCGCTGATCGACCTGTTGACGACCAACGAGACCTACTTCTTTCGTGAGCGCGCGCAGCTGAGCGCGCTGGTCCACGAGATCATTCCGGAGATGCTGGCGCGGCAGTCGGGGCCGAAGCGACCGGTCTCGATCTGGTCCGCCGGCTGCTCGAGTGGCGAGGAGCCCTTCTCCATCGTGATGATGGCGCTCGAGGCCCGGCTCGTTCCGGGCGTCGACTTCCGGATCTACGCGTCGGACATCTCGAAGGCCGTCCTCGCGAAGGCGCGCCGCGGGATCTACCGCGAGGCGTCGTTCCGTGAGACGGATCCGTCGATGCGCATGCACTACTTCGCGGAGAAGGACGGGCTGGTGCGGATCTCCGACGAGGTGAAGCGCCACGTCGACTTCGTGCACATGAATCTGCTCGACCCGAGCAAGACGAATCTGCTCGGAACGATGGACGTGATCCTCTGCCGCAACGTGATCATCTACTTCGATCTCGAGACCAAGAAGCAGGTGATGGCGACGTTCCACGACAAGCTTCGTCCCGGTGGCTATCTGCTGCTCGGTCACGCGGAGTCGCTGATCAACGTCACCTCCGACTTCGAGCTCAAGCACCTCAGTCGCGACCTCGTCTATCGCCGACCCGTGCCCGGTGAGGAGAAGGAAGACGCCTGGCAGGCGCTGGCCCGGGTGGGGATCGCCGAGGCCGAGGCCGACGGGTCGGAGCTCCCCTGATGGAGAGGCGCGGCCCGATCAGGATCCTCGTCATCGACGACTCGGCCTTCTCGCGTCAGACGATCACCCGGATGCTCGAGACCTCGCCCCTCGTCGAGGTGGTGGGGGCCGCGCGCGACGGGGAGGACGCCCTTCGGAAGACCCTCGAGCTCGAGCCCGACCTGATCACGCTCGACCTCGAGATGCCGCGCATGGACGGCTTCACCTTCCTGCGGCTGGTGATGGCCCGGCGCCCGACGCCGGTCATCGTCGTCTCGGGCCGGGCCGGAGAGGACGACGTCTTCAAGGCCCTCGACCTCGGCGCCGTCGACTTCATCGCCAAGCCCACGGCCCATGCGACGCTCGAGCTGCAGACGATCCAGAACGCCCTGATCCGAAAGGTCCACGCCACCCGCGACCTGCGGATCGAGAAGGTCTCCGAGCGGATCCAGGCGGCGCCGCCGGTCTTCGCGGGCCGGTCGACGAAGGCCGTGCCCGCCCGCCCGGACGCGCGGCTGCCGATCGTGGTCATCGGTTCGTCCACCGGAGGGCCGGCCGCCCTGATGCAGACCTTCGGTGCCTTCACCGATGTCCCCCCCTGCGCCTTCTTCGTTGCGCAGCACATGCCGGCGGGCTTCACACGCGGCTTCGCGGAGCGTCTCGACCGACTGACGCCGTTTCGGGTTCGAGAAGCCATCGGCGGGGAGTCACCCGAGCCTGGCACCGTCCTCCTCGCGCCCGGGGGACGCCACATGGAGCTCGAGGCCCGCGGCAAGGGGGTCGTGACCGTGCTCTACGAAGACGATGGCCGGGACAAGTACACCCCCTCCGTCGACCGTCTCTTCGGCTCTGCCGCCAAGGTCTACGGGGATCGCCTCGTCGCCGTCGTCCTCACGGGAATGGGGGACGACGGCCGGGAAGGCGCCTGTCAAGTCAAGGCCGCAGGAGGACGAGTCATAGCGGAGTCCGAGCAGACGGCGGTGATCTACGGGATGCCGAAGCAGGTGGTGAAGGCCGGTGCAGCCGACATCGTCCTGCCGCTTCCCGACGTGCCCGCTGCCGTCAGCCGGAGGGTCGCAGAGATCCGCTCCGATCGAACGAGAGACCGAGGTCGCCGATGAGTGAAACGGACGAGAGCCTGGGGAGCGATCGCGGGGAAGCCGTGCTCGCGATCTTCCAACGCGGCGCCGAGTTCACCAAACAGATCCTGGACGAGAACACGCGCCTCCGGCGTGAGCTCTCGGAGATGCAGCTGCGCCATGGGCAGGCTGCGCAGAGCGACGCCGAGTGGGACAAGCTGCGCTCCGAGCTGATCGCGAAGATCGAAGAGCTCGAGAGCCGGAACGAGAACATCCTCGAGCAGCTGCGATCGGTGGAGGGCGAGAACCTGCAGTTCGCCGAGCGCTACGTGGAGGTCGAGGAGGAGAACAACAACCTCGCGAACCTCTACGTCGCGAGCTATCAGCTCCATTCGACGCTGGACCCGAGCGAGGTCGTGAAGGTCATCCTCGAGATCGTGATCAATCTGATCGGCGCCGAGGTCTTCGGCGTCTACGTCGCGGAGGAAGAGGGGGACGCGCTCCGGCCCGTCGCAGCCGAGGGCGAGCTCGTGGCGAACTTTCCGGTCCTGCGCCTCGGCGAAGGTATGGTCGGCCGCAGCGTCGCCGAAGGCGAGGTCCAGCTCGGCGACCCCGGCGTCTCGGGCGGCGCGCCGAGCCAAGGCGGGGAGCCGGTCGTGTCGATCCCGCTCCGCGTGGAGGACCGGCCGGTCGGCGCCATCGTGATCTACAAGCTGCTCCAGCAGAAGGACGGCTTCTCGCCGCTCGACAACGAGCTCTTCACGCTGCTGGCCGGACACGCTGCGACGGCGATCTTCGCGTCCCGGCTCTATGCACAATCCGAGCGGAAGCTGAACACCATCCAGGGGTTCATCGATCTGCTGACGAAGTGACGCACCCGAAGGACCGACGGATGCGAGCACGAATCTCGAGCGAGGTGTAGGACATGGCGGGACAGCGAATCCTGATCGTCGAAGACAGTCCCACGATGCGACAGCTGCTGGTCTTCGCGCTGAAGCGCATGAAGGGCGTCGACATCGTCGAAGCCCAGGACGGCATGGACGGCCTGCGCAAGGTCACGAGCGATCACTTCGATCTCGCGTTCGTGGACATCAACATGCCGGTCATGGACGGGCTCAAGCTCATCAGCCTGATCCGGGGTGAGCAGAACCTCGCCGACATGCCAATCTGCGTGATCACGACGGAAGGCGCGAAGGAGGATCGCGAGCGCGCGATCGGTCTCGGCGCCAACGAGTATCTGACGAAACCGATCCAGGCGAACAAGGTCCTGGCGGTCGCGAAGGCGCTCCTCAAGATCGACGGCTAGCGCGCCGCGGCGTCCCCTCCGACCGCGCACCGTCCCGCGCGCGGGGCGCCGGCCCGCATGCTATCCGTCTCGCATGCCGCGCTCCGGGCGTTCCCCTCTCCACCTCGCGACGGCCGTCTCCGCGGTCGTGCTCTTCTCGTCGATCACGGCGGGCTGCGGCTACCAGAGCCTCGGCGCGGCGGCGCCCAGCGGCCGGGACGGGAACGCGTGGGCCACGGTCTCGGTGCTGGCGCTGGAGAACGACTCGCCCGAGCCCTGGCTCGACCGGGTGGTGACCGACGCGCTCCGGCGGGAGCTCGGGCTGCGCGGCGCGCTGCGTCTGGAATCGAATCCGGCGCGGGCCGACTACGTCCTGCGCGGCCGCGTCCTGCCGCTCGGGCTTCGCAGCAACAGCTTCTCGAGCTTCGTGGTCGCGCTCGAGTACCAGGTCACGCTGACCCTCGAGCTCGAGCTGCTGCGCCGGGAAGGCGACGTGATCCGACTGCCGGCGCGGGCGCTCTCGGAGAGCGACGTCTACCTGGCGAGCTCCGACGTGGAGGTCACGCGCACGAACCGCCTCGAAGCGCTCCGGCACCTCTCGGACGTGCTCGCGACCCGGGTCGTCGATCGCGTCGAATGGCTGTCCGCGCCTCGCGACGAGACGGCCGCCGACCCGAGATCGGCGGCGGGAGCCGGGGGATGAGCGTCGCCAAGGTCCTGGGCGAGCTGGCGAAGGGCAACGTCCGCCCGGCCTATCTGCTCGCCGGCAGCGAGCCGCTCTTGCGGGACGACGCCCTGGCGGCGATCGAGGAGGCGGTGCTCGGGGGTGGGCCCCGCGACTTCAACCTCGATCGACTCGAGGTCGGCCCCGCAACGCCGGGGCGACTGGAGGAGGCGCTGGCGACGCTCCCGGTCATGGCCGACCGGCGGCTCGTGGTCGTGCGCGAGACCGAGGGGCGCGGCGCGAAGCTCGACGCGAGCTGGGGGACGGTGATCACCGACTTCATCGCCGCGACGGGTCCCAACTCGCCGACCGTCCTGGCGGTCGTCTGCGGCAAGGCGGACAAGCGCAACAAGTGGGTCAAGGCGTTCAAGGACCCGGCGATCCTCGTCGAGTGCGAGGCGCCCAGGAAGGCGCGGGAGCTCGCGGGCTTTCTGGCGGCGGAGGCGAAGCACCAGGGCGTCGATCTCGACCCCGAGGCCGCGGCGCTCCTCGCGGATCGGGTCGGGCCGCAGCTCCTCCTCCTGCGGCAGGAGATCGAGAAGGCGAGTCTGCTCGCCGGACCCGGTGAGACCGTGACGCGCCAGCACGTCGAGGCGACGGTCGCGGCGGTGGCGGAGGAGCCGATCTGGGACCTGACGGACGCGATCGGTCAGGGCAGGACCTCGGATGCCGTCGACCTCCTGTCCCGGTTGATCGCCCAGGGCGCGGCACCGCCGGCGATCCTCGGCGCGCTCGCCTCGCATTTCCGCCGCCTCGTCCGCGTGGGACACGGCGAATCGGTCGCGGGTCCGCCCTTCGTCGTGAAGAAGCTGACCGCGCAGGCCCGTCGCTACCCGGCGCGTCGACTCGTCACCTGCCTGCGCGCGATCCACCGCGCCGACGTCGAGCTCAAGGGCGCGAGCGTCATGCGGCCCGAGCGTGCGCTCGAGCAGCTGGTGCTGGGATTGGCGAGTTAGGCGAGGGCGGCCGGAGCGGAGGCGCGGACGCCGGCTCGCGTGGGCGGGAGGCCTTCACGCGGATGTGCGGCGCGGACGTCGGGGTCGGACGAAGGGGCGGACCAAGGCGCGGACCAGGGCGCGCCCGTCGTGCGACGGTCTACGCGCCGCCGACGGCGTTCAGGCGCTTGGCGAGGCGGCCCACGCTGCGGTCGGCGCGCTTCTTCGGAATGACGCCCTTGGTCGCCGCGCGGCGGATCGATCGCTCGGCATCGGCGAAGGCCGCGGCGGCCTTCTCGGCGTCACCGGACTCGAAGGCCTCGCGGCAGCGCTTCACCACCGTGCGCATCTGGGTGCGGATGTGCTGGTTGCGCTTTCGGCGGCGTTCGGACTGGCGGATTCGCTTGAGAGCGGACTTGTGGTTGGCCAAGGCGGCCTCTCCTTGCTTGTGGGCGCGGCATCATAGGCGCGGTCGTGGCCGGCGTCGAGGGTGTCTGGACCGGGAGGAGAACGCAACGGAATCGGGTGGCTCGTCCCCGCGAGGGGGATTCCGTCCCTCGTCCGGGCCTCGAACCGGCCGGGTGGGCGGCGCGGAGGGGTCCGGTCTTCAGCCGAAACCCGGGCGCGCCGATGTTCAGGACCGAATCCATCCGTTCGGAGGGGGCTTCGGTTGTCCAGTCGCCGGTCTACTGCATGTTGGCTCATCGGGCTCACGAGTCTGTGTCTCGTCCTGGCCGTCGGGGCCTCCGTCTCCGCCGAGCCGGCCGCGGCGACCGGGGCGACGGCTTCGGCCGACCCGGCCGACGATCCGTGGCTCACCGATCAGGCGCCCGTCGTCGCCAAGCCCGTCGAGGTCGCCGAAGAGCGCGTCGCAGCGGCCTGGAACGCGGCGCCCGAGACGGAGCACGCGCGCGCCGCCGCGCTGCGCCGGGCCCGCCTCGAATTCGGATTGGGAGATCTCGTCGGGCCTGCGAGCGTGATCGCCGCGGGGGCCACCGAGGAAGAGCCCCATGTCCACGCGGCGCTCGCCCGGGATCTCGCTCCCGGCGTCCCGGCCTTCCAGGTAGAGCACGCGATCGCGCTCTTCCGCTCCGGCGATACCGGCGCGGCGACCCTCGCCGTCGGCGAGGCGGCGCTGGCCGTCGCGTCGAATCTGCTCGCCCAGCTCTGGTGGGTCGAGAGCGCGGCCTTCGTGTTGCTCGTCTGTCTGATGGGGGCGTCCTTCGCGCTCTTCGTGCTCTCTGCGCTCCTCGTCTGGAGTCACGCGGCGCACGACCTCGGGGACCTGCTCAGCGCGCACACCCCCGTCTTCGCGCGCCACGCGGCGCTCGCGGCGCTGGTGCTGGCGCCCTTCGCCCTGGGCGAGGGACTCCTCGGACTCGCCGTCGCGCTCTTCGCCGTCGGCTTCTGGTACGGATCGGGTCACCAGCGCAATGCGCTCGTGATGGCGGCGATCCTCTTCGTGGTCGCGGTCCACCCGGTGGCCCAGCTCTCGACGATGGCGCGCGAGCTGGTGGACGGTGACCCGGTCGTCGCGAGCACGCTCCGGGTCCTCGCCGACGAGGCGACCGGTGCCGATCTCGAGCGACTCGAAGCGGTCGCCGCGGAGGATCCGGTCGCAGCGCATGCGCTCGCGTATCGGGATCGCCGCTATGGCCTGATGGAGTCGAGTCGGGAGCGTCTGCTGGCGATCGTCGAGACGCATCCGAGCGACTACGTCGCGCTCGCAAACCTCGGCAACCTCGAACACCGCAGCGGCAACCTCTCGGGGGCCATCGACTACTACGAGCGGGCGGCGGCGGTCGAGTACGACGCGACGCTGCTCTTCGATCTGAGTCAGGCGTACGCCGGGGCGTTCCGGATGGAGGAGTACGAGGCGACGATCGAGCGCGCCCAGGGCGTCGACGACGAGGCCGTGGCGGCGCTCTCGAACCTCGGTGAGCCGTCGCTGGTCGCCGATCTCGCGTTCCCGATGTTCCAGCTGCGCGAGCGCTTCGCGGGCAACCTGCTGGCCGCGGAGGCCGAGTCGGAAGTGATCGCCTTCATCGCGCCGGGACGTCTGGCGGGCGCCTGGTACGTGACCGCGGGCGTCTTCGCCGTCGTGGCCCTCCTCGGCGTGCTGGTCGCCGATCGCTGGGATCACGCGAGCCTCTGCGCGCGCTGCGGCCATCGGATCTGCAATCGCTGCGAGGAGACGGTCTGGAGCAGCGAGATCTGCGAGGACTGCCATCACCTCTTCCAGTATCCGGAGGCGACGGATCCCTCGCTCCGGATGGCGCGCTTGCAGGCGCTCTCGGAGCGGGAGGCGCTCTTCGACAAGGTCTGGCTCGTCCTCTCGATCGCGATCCCGGGCATGGCCGGATTCGCCGCGAAGCGGCCAGACCTCGCGATGATGGGGCTGCTGCTCTTCTCGTGGGTCGCGGCCACCCTCGTCTGGCCCGCCGGCCCCTTCGAGGACCCGCTGCTGATGGGCGGCGCGGCCTGGGTGGCGTTCGCGCTGCCGGGAATCCTCGCGGCCTTCGCCTACGCGGGCGTCGTGGTCCTGGGTCTCATCGTGCGGAAGAGCCGTTAGGCGGGGGAGGAGAGAACGATGTCGGTCGCACTCCACGGCAATCTCACGGACTTCGGAATCGCCGAGGTCTTCCAGCTCATCGGACAGCAGCGGAAGACCGGGACCCTCGTCGTCGAAGGCGACGGCGGCGCGATCTTCCTCGCTTTCGATCAGGGGCGGGTGGTGCGCGGCGGTCCCGCCGGCACGCGCGGCGAACGCGAGCCGCTCGGTCCGCAGCTCGTGAAGTCGGGCTACCTGACGCGGGAGCAGTGGGCGGACCTCCAGCAGGAGAGCGAGCGTTCCGCGCGTCCGCTCTCCGATCTGCTCCTCGCGGCCGGGCTGATCGAGCCCTCGACCCTCGACGAGGTCCAGCACCTGCTGACCCGGGAGACCGTCTTCGACGTCATGCGGCGGAGCCGCGGCGACTTCAATTTCGTCGCCGAGCCGGTCTCCCACGACGTGCCGCCCGAGCATCTCCTCGGTGCGGAGCAGATCCTGATGGACGGGCTGCGGATGCTCGACGAGTGGCAGACCTTCTCGTCGGCGGTGCCCGGCGACGACACCGTCTTCCGCCGCGTCGGCCAGCTCGGGGCTGCACGCCAGGGAAACGTCGAACGGGTCCTTCAGCTCGTCGACGGTCGCCTCACGGTCCGTCGGATCATCGACCTCTCCCGGATCGGGACCTTCGAGGCCACCCGCGCGCTCGCCGAGCTCCGGCAGGCGGGGGTGATCGACATCTCGGAGGCCCCGAAGAAGGGGCGATCGCGCGTGCCGCAGAAGCGCGCGCGACGGCCGCTGCTCCCGGTGCTCCGGGCGGCCCTCGCGACGGCGCTGCCCTTCGCGGCGCTCGCGTCGCTGGGATTCGTCGCCTTCGAGCGCGCCCAGCACGATGGCGGGTTGCCGGGGACGGCGCTGCCGGCACGGGTCGTCGACCAGCACGGAGAACGATACGAACGCGACCGCATTCGCGGCGCCCTCGAAGTGCATTTCTACGAGGAAGGTCGCTATCCCGATCGGCTCGAAACCCTCGCCGGAACGGTGGGGAAGCTTTCGCCGGAGAGGCTCGCCGCCTATTATTACGCTGTCCGGGGCGACGACGTCGTCCTGCTCGCGCCCATGAACGTGAACGTGAATCTGGACTGATTTCGGCGTCCCCCAGAGCCGAGTCACCCGCGCAGGACGAGACGGGGACCGACCGAAGGCCGACCGGCCCGGGGCGGTCCGGGGCTCGCCAGCGAGGGGCGACTCGACGAATCGAGGGCGGGCGCCAGGAGCTCCCCCCTGGCTCGACAACGCAGCGACGCCCAGCCGCCGAATCCCCCTTCGTCTCCCGATGCGGGCGAAGAATCCTCCGCTCCCCTGGCCGCGCCCGTCTCTCCCCCGGACGGCAACGAG
>JAUIMK010000380.1 GCA_030432735.1 bacterium | reverse complement strand
CGTCCTCGTCGAGCACGGCGTAGAGGGCGTGAAGCCGCGGGAAGACATGTTCGAGGTGATCCGCGAGCTGGACCGGCGCGGCATCATCAATGCGATCGCGAGCAAGAACCACTTCGAGCTCGCGGAGGAAGCGCTTCGCAAGTTCGGGATGTGGGAGTATTTCTGCTTCCCGCAGATCAGCTGGGGCCCCAAGAGCGAGGCGGTCCGCGCGATCAAGACGTCGATGAACGTCGGCATCAACACGTTCCTCTTCGTCGACGACCAGCCCTTCGAGCGCGCGGAGGTCGAGACCGTCCATCCGGAGGTCGAGGTCCTGACCGATGCGGACGGCGCCCTGCTCCTCGCCCACCCGCGCTGCGACGTCGTCGTGACCGACGAGAGCCGGAAGCGGCGCTCCTTCTACCAGCAGCAGATGCTCCGCGAGCAGGCCGCGCCGGACACGGCGGAGGACTATGGCAGCTTCCTCCGCTCCTGCGAGATCGTGCTCGAGGTCGAGCCCCTGGTGGAGGATCTCCTCGATCGCGCCCACGAGCTGGTCCAGCGGACGAACCAGATGAACTTCTCCGGACAGCGTTATTCGCGCGCACAGCTGGCGACCCTCGCGGAAGACCCGGACAAGGAGTGCTGGGTCATGCGCTGCACCGACCGGTTCGGCGATTACGGCATCATCGGGTTCGGCATCGTCGACCGACCGAGCTGGTGCCTCGAAGACCTGATGTTCTCCTGCCGCATCCAGTCCAAGCAGATCGAGCACCACTTCATCGCGCATCTCGCCGAGAAGGCGCGCGCCGATGGCGCCGCCGTCCTCGCGGCCCGCTACCGAAAGACGCGGAAGAACTCGCCCTCGGGCCGGGTCTTCGACGACCTCGGGTTCGCCGCGAAGGGCCGGATCGAGGACGTCCGTCAGCTCGAGCTCGACCTCGCCGCGTTCAGCTTCCCCGAGAAGCTGGTCGAGATCCGGGAGCACGGCGCCACGGGGGACGAAGCGTGAGCAGCGCCCTCCGAGGCCGGATCGAGCGACGCGCGACCCGGCTCCTGCACCGCAAGACGATCCCGATGCGCAACGAGCGCGGCGTCGTCAGCTTCACCTTCGACGACGTGCCGACGAGCGCCTGCACGACGGGCCGCGACATCCTCGAGCGCCACGACTGTTTCGGCACGTACTACGTCTCGGGCGGACTGACGGGCCAGCCCCGCGACGGCGACTCCGGCCGTTTCCACGACGAGGACGAGCTGCGCGCCCTCGCCGCCGCGGGCCACGAGCTCGGCTGTCACGGCTTCGGACACCACTCGGTCCAGGACTCCGATCGCGCGACCTGGGAGTCCGATCTCGACCGGAACGCGGAGTTCTTCGCGAAGCTGGGTCTCGACCTGGGCCCCCGCAACTACGCCTACCCGCTCGGACACGTCACGCCCGCCGCCAAGGCGGAAATCGGCCGCCGCTACGTCTCCGCGCGCAGCGTCGGCCGCGGCATCCACAAGGGCCGCGTCGACCTCGCCCAGCTGCGCGCGACGCCGATCGGCCCCGGCGAGACGACCGAGGCGGAGATCGCCGCGATGATCGAGGAGGCCGAGCGCGACCGCGGCTGGCTGATCTTCGTGACCCATGGGATCGTGGACGACCCGGATCCGTGGGGCTGCACGCCGGCGCTGCTCGACTTCGCGGTGCGGACCGCGGCGGCCTCCGACTGCCGCGTGCTGAGCATCGCCCATGCGCTCGGGCACGTGGCCTTCCGCCCGAACTGAGTCCCGAGCGCAGGTCGCCGCGCGCCTGCGCCAGCGACGGGAATTCACCGCGCCCCGCGGTGCTGCACCTGCGTCGCGCCCGCGTCCCGCCCACGTGTCGATCCCGCGGATCGCCCTGGCACATCGCGCGCGCCGCCGACCCGAAAATCGCGCGGGCGGCGACCTAAGCCGAGAGGCGTGTCCGGCCGATCCACGGAGGGCGACGGGGAAGGCATCGTGTTCGACGCCGCTCGTGCGCTCCTCCCGAGGTTCCTGCCGCTGGCCTCGGTGATCTTCGTTGCAGAGACTCCGGAAGTGGGGATCCTCTGCGACTGCCGGCCGCGCGCCACCCAGGAAGGGACGGGTCTCCCGCCAGACCGAGCCGACGATGCTCTTCAACTCCGCCGCCTACTTCGTCTTCCTTCCGCTCGTCGCCTTCCTCTTCTACGCGCTCCCGCTCTATTGGCGGCGCTACATGCTGCTGGTCGCGAGCTACGTCTTCTACGGCTGGTGGTCCGTCCCCTTCTGCGGGCTCCTCGTCCTCTCGACCGTGCTCGACTACTCCGTAGCTCGCCTGATCGAGGCGTCGGAGAGCGACCGCCGTCGCCGTGCGGCGCTGCTGCTCTCGCTCTTCGGCAACCTCGGCGTGCTCTCCCTGTTCAAGTACGCCGACTTCTTCTCGAGCGCAGGCTACGCCCTCTTCGGCACCCGTCCCTGGCCGGAGCTCGACCTCGTGCTTCCGCTCGGGATCAGCTTCTACACGTTCCAGACCATGAGCTACACGATCGACGTCTACCGGGGACATCTCCGGGCCCGGAAGAGCCTGCTCGACGTGGCGCTCTACGTGAGCTTCTTCCCGCAGCTCGTCGCCGGACCGATCATCCGCGCCGACACCCTGCTGCCGCAGCTCCGGCGGGAGCAGTCCCCGGACTGGCTGCTGATCCGCTCGGGAATCGCGCTCGTCGTCTGGGGCATGACCAAGAAGGTCTTCTTCGCCGACGCGATGGCCCCGATCGTGAACGAGGCCTACGGGAACCCCGAGGTCATGTCCGGCCTCGCGCTGGTCGCCGCGACCTACGCGTTCGCGGTCCAGATCTATTGCGACTTCTCCGGCTATAGCGACATCGCGATCGGCTCGGCGCTCGTCCTGGGCGTGCGACTTCCCGCGAACTTCCGGCAGCCCTACCTCTCGGCCTCGATCCGGGAGTTCTGGCGGCGCTGGCACATCTCGCTCTCGAGCTGGCTGCGCGACTATCTCTACATCCCGCTCGGCGGCTCGCGAAAGGGCCCCACCCGGACCCAGGTCAATCTGATGATCACGATGGTGCTCGGGGGCCTCTGGCACGGCGCGGGGTGGAACTGGGTCCTCTGGGGCGGGCTGCAGGGCGCGCTGATGTCGATCGAACGGGTGCTCGGCGTCTCCGAGGAGCCGCCGGAGGAACGCGGTCGCTATGCGATCCGGTGGCTCGTGACCTTCCACCTGGTCTGTCTGTCCTGGGTCTTCTTCCGCGCCAGCGACATCGGGCAGGCCTTCGAGATCCTCCATCGGATCGCCACCTTCGCACCGGGTCAGGCCTACGCCCTCGTCGCGCCGGTCGCGACCATCGCGCTCCTGATCGCGATCGAGCTCGGGCGCGGACGCACGCGCTTCGTCGCCCTCTTCCAGGAGGCGCCCCGGGCGACGGCCTGGCTCGCCGCCGCCGCGGCGATCGTCTTCCTCCTCGCGTTCCGGGGCATCAGCAACCCGGAATTCATCTATTTCCAGTTCTAGGTCGGAGCCCGAGCATGCCCCCGGACGAATCTCTCGAGATCGACATCGCGCTCCCGCCGATCGACCCGCACGCGCTCTACGCCGAAGCCGACGTGGACCTCGACGAGGTGCCCCACGCGCCGCTCTCCTCGTTCTTCCGTCGTGCGGCGCTCCTGCTCGGCATCGCCGCGCGATGGGGCGTGCGCTCCCTCGGACCGGGACTCCTCCTCGTCGCGCTGCTCGCGGGCGCCGTCGAGCTCGGAGCTCGTTCGCTCGAGCCTCGGCTGGTCGGTCGGGTCTATGACGCGTGGACGACCGCGGGACACCCGATCGAGCTGAACACCGAGGGCTACCGGGGCCCCCTCGTGGCCCCCGAGCGCGCCGAGCGCGGTCGCCGGCTGCTCGCCCTCGGCGACTCGGTCACCTTCGGCACCGGGGTCGCCACCGAGGACACCTGGCCCTTCGCCCTCGCTCGACTGGAGGAGAACGGGCTTGGCCGACCGACGGACGTCCTCAACCTCTCCGGCCCCCTCGCCGACGTTCGTCAGCTGACGGCGCTCCTCGAACGCTACGGCGCGAGTCATCGCCCCGATGCCGCGGTGCTCATGCTGACCGGCAATATGGTCTCCCTCGGCTGGAACCGCGCCGGCGAGCC
>JAUIMK010000040.1 GCA_030432735.1 bacterium | reverse complement strand
GTGAACCTGCAGGAGCAGGAGCAGTTCGCGCGCCAGATCACGAGCCGCGGACCCCAGCAGCGCCGTGCGCCCACGCCGGCGCAGCGTCCCATGATCAACCCGCGAGCCCGACGTCGCGACAAGCTGTCGCCGAAGCCCGCTCCGGCCGCAGCGGGGAGCCAGACCCGACTCGTGAAGGTGCAAGGCGACATCAGTGTGGGCGAGCTCGCCAAGCAGGCGGGTCTCAAGGCCCCGGCCATCCAGGGCAAGCTCATGGCCCTGGGCATCATGGTCTCCGTGAATCAGCGGATCGACTTCGAGACGGTCCAGAAGATCGCGGCGGAGATGGGCTTCGAGGCCCAGGACGTGGGCTTCAAGGAGGAAGAATTCCTCGATACCGCGGCGGCCCCCGCCGACGGTGAAGCCACGGAGCCGACGGGCAACGAGGTGACGCGCCCGCCGGTGATCACCGTGATGGGCCACGTCGACCACGGCAAGACCTCGCTGCTCGACGCCATCCGCAAGACGAAGGTCACGGAGGGCGAAGCCGGCGGGATCACCCAGCACGTGGGCGCCTATCAGGTCGAGACCGGTGGGCACCGCCTCACCTTCATCGACACGCCGGGCCACGCCGCGTTCACCGCGATGCGCGCCCGCGGCGCGGCGGTGACGGACCTCGTGGTGCTCGTCATCGCGGCGACCGAAGGGCCGATGCCGCAGACGGTCGAGGCGATCGAGCACGCCCAGGCGGCCAACTGCCCGATCGTGGTCGCGGTCAACAAATGCGACCTGCCCGACGCCGATCCGGAGAAGGCCCGCCAGCGCCTCACCGAGCACAACCTCGTGCCGGAGGAGTTCGGCGGCGACGTCATCTGCGTGAACGTGTCGGCCAAGACCGGCGAGGGCCTCGATCAGCTGCTCGAGATGCTCGCCCTCCAGGCCGAGGTCCTCGAGCTGAAGGCGGATCCCGATCGCCGCGCGAGCGGCTCGGTCCTCGAGGCGCGCCTCGACAAGGGCCGCGGCGCCGTGGCGACGCTGCTCGTGCAGGACGGCACGCTCAAGAAGGGCGACACGATCGTCGTCGGGACGGAGTGGGGCCGCGTTCGTCAGATGCAGAACGACGAAGGCAAGAACGTCAAGTCGGCCGACCCGTCGACGCCGGTCCAGATCACGGGCCTGTCCGGCGTGCCCACGGCGGGCGCCGCCTTCCACGTGGTCGAGAACGATCGCGTCGCCAAGCAGATCGTCGATCATCGCGAGGATCAGGCCCGCGGCCAGGTCGCGGCACCGAAGCCGAAGATGACCCTCGACGAGTTCTATGCCCAGTCCGAAGGCGAGGGCGCCAAGGAGCTCACCGTCGTCCTCAAGGCCGATGTGCAGGGCACCTGCGAAGCGGCGCGCGACTCCCTCGAGAAGCTGTCGACCGACGAGGTCTCGCTCCGGGTCCTGTCGTCGAGCGTCGGTGCGATCACCGAGAACGACGTCAACCTCGCCTCGGCGAGCGGCACGATCGTGCTCGGCTACAACGTCCGGCCGGATCCCGCGGCGCGGCGTCTCGCCGACTCCGAGGGCATCGAGATCCGGACCTACTCGATCATCATGGAGATGCTCGACGACGTGAAGGCGGCGATGGCGGGACTCCTGCCGAACGTCGTGACGGAGAAGATGCTCGGCCGCGCCGAGATCCTCGAGACCTTCACGATTCCGAAGGTCGGCACGATCGCCGGCTGCCGCATCGTCGAAGGCAAGGCCATCCGGCACGCCCACTGCCGTCTGGTGCGCGATGGCGTCCAGATCTACCAGGGGACGATCGGGTCGCTCCGGCGCTTCAAGGATGACGTCAAGGAGGTCATCAACGGCATGGAGTGCGGTATCGGGATCTCGACGTACAACGACGTGAAGGTCGGCGATGTCATCGAGGTGTTCGAGTTGGAGGAGACGCCGGCCACGCTCTGACGAGCGTGACTGAGACGCGCCGCCGCGGCGTCGCGAACCCGACTCTCTACCCATGCCGCACGCTTCGCGCGCGGGCTCGGCTCGGCCGATTCAGCTGACAGATTCGGTTTCGCAAATGCCTCGCCGGACGAGGCGGTCGTCTCTGCTGAGACGATCGCTGTTCGGTCCGGGAGGCTGAGTGCTGCCATGATCGTTGGGGTTGCCGTCATCGAGATTCACGTGGAGGACGCGCAGTCGCTCAAGGCGAAGCGGGGCGTCGTCCGGTCGATCTCGCAGCGGCTGCGGAACAAGTTCAACGTGTCGGTGGGCGAGGTCGGCGGGCAGGGGACCTGGCAGCGGGCGACGCTCGGGGTCTCGATGACCGGGAGCGACGAGCAGGGAATCCGCCGATCGCTCGAGCAAGCGGTCGGGTTCGTCGAGGACATGCATCTGGCGCAGGTGATCGCGTGCGAAGTCGAGACGCTGCGGATGCCCCTCGACGAGGAGGGGCCGCTGCCGACCGGTGGCGGCGAAGAACGGGCCTGGGACGAGAATCTGGGCGAGGCGAAGAATGAGTACGAGGACTGATCGTCGTGGCTGAGAAGGTCCGGGTACAGCGCGTCGCAGAGCAGATTCGCGGAGAGCTGTCGCAGATTCTGCGCGACGAGGTCCGCGATCCTCGGCTGCCGTTGCTCACGATCACCCGCGTGAAGCTCGCGGTCGATCTGGGGGCGGCCACGATCTTCTACAGCCCCCTCGGAGAGGATCCGGAGGGCGACCGCGCCGCGGAGCTGCAGGGCGTGATGGCGAGCGTGACCGGATTCGTCCGGCGCTCCCTCTCGCGGCGCGTGAAGCTGCGCCACACGCCGGAGCTCCGGTGGGTCCTCGACGACTCCATCGCCGAAGGCAGCCACACCCTGGAATTGATCCGCGAGCTCGACGTCCGCCCGGAAGGCGAGACCGACGACCGCGCCGAAGAAGACTGACCCGCACGATGGCAAGACGAAACAACCGCAAGCGCCGCCCCGAGCCGCCGGGACCCTCCGGATTCCTGGTCGTCGACAAGCCGTCGGGGATGACCTCACACGACGTCGTCGACGCGGCGCGCAAGTGGCTCGGGACCCGCCGCGTCGGCCACCTCGGAACCCTCGATCCCCAGGCGACCGGCGTGTTGCCGCTCGCGATCCGGGCGGCGACGAAGCTGATCCCCTTCATCGAGGGCGGCGCCAAGGGCTACGACGGGACGATCGTGCTCGGTTCCGAGACCGACACCCTCGACCACGAGGGCGAGGTCACGGCGCGCTTCGAGGGCGAGCTCCCGGATCGAGAGACCGTCGAGAAGGCGCTCTCGGCGTTCGTGGGCGACGTGCAGCAGATCCCGCCGATGTACAGCGCGGTCAAGAAGGACGGGGTCCCGCTCCACAAGCTCGCTCGCGAGGGCAAGGAGGTGGAGCGCGATCCGAAATGGATCACCATCGATTCGATCGAGATGACCCGCTTCGAGTCGCCGGTGCTCGACGTGCGGGTGCTGTGCTCCGCAGGCACCTACGTGCGGGTGCTCGCAGCGGATCTGGGCCGGGCGCTTGGCTGCGGTGCTCATCTCGGCGGCCTTCGCCGGACCCGCTCAGGGCCCTTCGTGCTCGAGGAGGCGAAGGGCTTCGAGCGGATCGAGGCGGCGGTCGAGCAGGGCACGGTCGACGACCTGCTGGTCTCGCCCGAAGAGGCGCTGGGCTTCCCGGTGCTCGAGCTGAACCGCGATCAGCGGCTGCGCCTGGTGAACGGCGGCGACGTCCCGGCCGGCGAGCTCCACAGCCGAAAGCCGGGCACGCGGGTCTCCGTCCTGGGGGAGGGCGGCGAATTCCTCGCGGTGGGCGAAATCCGGGCGGATCACCGCCTCTGGCCGTTGCGGGTACTGCCGCCGGAGCCTTCCTGAACGGTTTCGAGGGGCGAATCACCCGCGGCGAAGGCCCGGTCCGGAAAAACCGGCCCGCCCCGCTTGCGCAGCCGAACGGACTCCGTCAAACTCCCGCCGTCCAAAAAGACACGAAAAAACAAAGGCTTCCCGGCGGACCGACAGGCGGTTCGCGAAACCACGGAAAGCGCAACCCGTCGATCTCCGTGGGCGCATCGAAACGCCCACCGCATGATCGACCACTCGAAGCGACACTTGCTTCCGGCAGGAACGCTCGAGTGCCAAGGAGTCAATCGACTTGATCTCTGCAGCGAAGAAGGCCGAAATCATCGCCAAGCATGCGCGCGGCGAGGGCGACACGGGTTCTCCCGAGGTCCAGATCTCCCTCCTCACGGAGCGGATCACGGGTCTCCAGGAGCACTTCAAGACCAACGCGAAGGATCACCATTCCCGTCGTGGTCTGCTCAAGATCGTGAGCCAGCGTCGCCGCCTGCTCGACTACCTGAAGAACAAGGACGTGGATCGCTACCGCGCCCTGATTCAGGACCTCGGTCTCCGGCGCTGAACCTTCGGCGAATCCTTCGCCTGCGGGCGCTCGGCGAGTCCTGAGGCTGAGCCTTCGCCTGCGGGCGCTCGGCGAGTCCTTCGGCGAATCCTTCGCCTGCGGGCGCTCGGCGAGGCTGGTGCTCGCCTGCACTCGCCAGATCCTGACCACCCCGGTTGCGGGAGTCGGTCATACGCGAACGGTGCCGCGATGCGGCACGCCCCCCAAGCCATTCGCGCATGGGTGATCCCGTATTCGGGGCACCTCCGGTTCGCCGGAGGCGCTTCACGAATACGCTGTGCCTCGTATTGCGTCCAGGGAGGTCGCAATCGTTTCGAGGCCATCAACCGCATGGGCCGCAGGTCTCCAACTCGAGAAGGATGAGGGGAGCCGGGGCCGGTGCACACACGAGTGAGTAACTAACGAAATGCCTTATTGGTTCGAACCTACGTCCGTTTCCGTCGAGGTCGGCGGCCGCGAGATGACGATCGAGACCGGAAAGATCGCCAAGCAGGCGGCCGGCTCGGTCACCGTCACCTTCGGTGACACCGTCGTGCTCGTCACGGCCGTCCACTCTTCCCCGCGCCCGGGGATCGACTTCTTCCCGCTGACCGTCGACTTCGTCGAGAAGTTCGCCGCCTCCGGCAAGATCCCGGGCGGCTTCTTCAAGCGCGAAGGTCGTCTCGCAGACCGCGAGGTCCTCGTCAGCCGCTTCATCGATCGTTCGATCCGCCCGCTCTTCGCGGACGGCTACAACGACGACACGCAGGTGACGGCGACGGTCCTCTCCTACGACCCCGAGTACCCCGCGGACATGTGCGCCTTCGTCGGCGCGTCGGCCGCGCTCTCGATCTCGGAGATCCCCTTCCTCGGCCCGATCGGCGCGGTCCGCATCGGTCGCATCGACGGCGACTGGGCGATCAACCCGGCTCCCGAGGACCTCGAGGAGAGCGACCTCGAGCTGATCGTCGCGGGCAACGAGAAGTCGATCGTCATGGTCGAAGGCGGTGCCCAGCAGCTCCCCGAGGACGAGGTCCTCTCGGCGCTCAAGCACGCCCACGGCGAGATCCAGCCGATCATCGTGGCGATCGCCGAGCTGCAGGCCAAGGTCGGCAAGGAAAAGCTCGTGATGCCGGAAGCGGAAGACAAGTCCGCTCTCGAGAAGCGCATCGAAGAGATGGCCGGAGACAAGCTCGCCGAGGCCTTCCAGATCAAGGAGAAGAAGAAGCGCAACGACGCGGTCAAGGCTGCCGAGAAGGAGGTCAAGGACGCCCTCCTCGAGGAGTTCCGCAACGAGCCCTTCGAGGCGAAGACCCTCGCGGATTTCGAGGCGCGGCAGTCGGAGCTGAAGAAGCTCCAGGGCAACGTCGGCAACATCCTCCACGACTTCGGTGGCGAGCTGATGCGCGAACGCGTGATGGCCACCGGCGAGCGGATCGACGGTCGCGCGAGCGACGAGATCCGGCCGATCGCGGTCGAGGTCCGGCCCTTCCCGCGCCCGCACGGTGTCGCGCTCTTCACGCGCGGTGAGACCCAGGCGGTCGTGACCGCGACGCTGGGCTCCGGCTTCGACGAGCAGACGATCGACGGGATGGGGGGACGCTGGAAGAAGACGTTCATGCTCCACTACAACTTCCCGCCTTTCTCCGTCGGAGAGGCGAGGCCTCTCCGAGGACCGGGTCGGCGAGAGGTTGGGCACGGAACGCTCGCCGAGCGCGCGCTCTCCCAGGTCCTGCCCGACCACGAGGAGTTCCCCTACACGATCCGCGTCGTGTCGGAGACCCTCGAGTCGAACGGCTCGTCGTCGATGGCGGCGGTCTGTGGCTCGACCCTCTCGCTGCTCGACGCCGGCGTGCCGCTCAAGGCGCCGGTCGCGGGCATCGCGATGGGCCTGATCACCGACGGCAAGCGGACGGTGATCCTGTCCGACATCCTCGGCGACGAGGACCATCTCGGCGACATGGACTTCAAGGTCGCCGGCTCGCGCGAGGGCATCACCGCTCTCCAGATGGACATCAAGGTCACCGAGATCGACTGGGACATCATGGAGAAGGCGCTCGGTCAGGCGAAGCAGGGCCGGCTCCACATCCTGGACTGCATGGACAAGGACACGGCCAGCGAGCTCCACGGGCTCAAGAGCCGCGACGATCTCCACGAGTTCGCGCCGCGAATGGAGACCCTGCAGGTCAAGCCCGATCGCATCCGCGACATCATCGGCCCTGGCGGCAAGGTCATCCGGGCCATCCAGGAGACGACGGGCGCCAAGATCGACGTCGACGACTCGGGCAGCGTCTCGGTCTTCGGCCCCGACGGCGCCTCGGTCGCGCAGGCGATGTCGATGGTCGAGGAGCTGACGCAGGAGGCCGAGATCGGTCGGATCTACCTCGCGAAGGTCAAGCGGATCGCCGACTTCGGTGCGTTCGCGGAGATCTTCCCCGGCACCGACGGCCTGATCCACATCAGCCATCTCGCCGAGGGCCGCGTGGACAAGGTCACCGACATCCTGGAAGAGGGCGACGAGGTGCTCGCGAAGTGCATCGACATCGATCCCTCCGGCCGCATCCGGCTCTCCCGCAAGGAAGCGCTGGCGGACCAGGCGGCGAAGGACGAAGACGGCGACGAGTAGCCGTCCGCCTCCTTCGGATTCCGTGCGCGGGGTCGAGCGAGACGCTCGGCCCCGCGTTGCGTTTCGGGACTGCGGTCGGGGTCCGGCTTCCGGCTCCGGGAGTCGGGGAGGGCGCAGGGGGCGTGGTAGAGTCGGCGCACCTGCCCGGAGCTCCTCATGCTGCCCCATTCGCCGACTTCCGCTGACCCGAGACCGCGGCATCCGCTCCTCGGGAGGCGAAGACGGCGGGCGGCGCTCGCCCTCGCGTTGTCGATCGCGCTTTGGAGCGTCCCCGCCAGCGCGCAGGTCACGACGGTCCCCACCGCCGTCGCCGGCTTCGTGGGCGAGGCGATGCAGGGGCCCGTCGACCAGCCGACGGTGGTCGAGAGCTTCGCCGAGTTCGCCACCCTCTTCGGGGCTGGCACGACGGGCCTGGCGCGACCCCATCTCGCCCCGTCGGTGGAGGCGTTCTTCCTGAACGGCGGCGCGCGCGCCTGGATCGTGCGTACGACCGACGGCAGCGACGCGGCGCTGATCGGCAGCGCGGGCGGGCCGGGGCCGGCCACCGGGCTGCGGGCGCTCCGCGCGATCGACGAGATCACGCTGGTCGCCGTCCCCGGCGCGACGTCGCCCGCCGTCCACGTCGCGATGCTCGCCGACTGCGAGCTGCTGGCCGACCGGTTGTGTCTGCTCGACCCGGCGAGCCGCGACGACGTGTCGGCCGTGCTGGCCGAGCGCGCGGGCATCGCGTCGCCCCAGGGCTTCGGCGCGCTCTACTTCCCGTGGTTCGAAGCGTTCTTCGCGGGCGCGACCGTCGACCTCCCGCCGAGCGGAGTGGTTGCCGGCGTGATGAGTCGCAACGACGCGCAGTACGGCGTCTGGAACCCGCCCGCCGGACCGACCGGCGGGGTGGTGCTCGGCGTGACGGGGCTGACCTACGACCTCTCGAGCGCGGAGCAGTCGCTGCTCAATCCGGAGGGCGTGAACGCCATTCGCGACGTGAGCGGGTCCGGCATCCTCCTCTTCGGCGCGCGAACGCTCGCGACGAATCTCGACTTCCGCTTCGTCTCGACGCGTCGCCTCGCGGCGGTCGTCTCGGAGTCGATCGAGGAAGGGACGAGCTACGCGCGGTCGCAGCCGAACGACGCATCGCTCTGGGCGCAGATCGAGGCGGACGCGACCTCGTATCTGACGAGTCTCTTCGCGGCGGGCGCGTTCGCGGGATCGACGGTCGCGGACGCGTTCTTCGTTCGATGCGACTCGACGACGATGACCGCCCTCGATCTCGCGGAGGGAAGGACGGTCCTGCTGGTCGGCATCGCCCCGGTCCAGCCCGGGCAGTTCGTCGTGCTCCGGATCGAGCACGTCCGTGGGGCACCCGTGCCGGTCCCCGGACTCGCGCTCCCCGGGCTGGTGATTCTGGCGGCGCTCTGCGCCGGTCTCGGCACGCGACGCGGGGGGCACCGCCGCGGGGCGCGCGCGGAGAGGGCTCGGCGCGTCCCACTGGTCAGCCCTTTCCGGGTCGACCGCCTGCGCTGAGCGGGCTACGACTGGAGCATGGGAGCGCCCGAAACCGCCGAGACCGGGGACGTCCTGCGACCGGGACAGCGCGTGCGCGTCGAGATCCTGCGGGAGGCGCACGCGGCGGATCTGCCGCTGCCGCGAGCCGAGTCCGAGGCCGCCGCCGGGGTCGACCTTCGCGCCGCCGTGTCGGCGCCGGTGCGACTCGCTCCAGGAGAACGGCGGTTGATTCCGACCGGACTGCGCATCGCGTTGCCCATCGGATTCGAGGCCCAGGTGCGCCCTCGGAGCGGATTGGCGCTCCGGCATGGCATACTCATCCCGAACTCGCCGGGGACGGTCGATGCCGACTATCGGGGCGAGCTGCAGGTGCTCCTGATGAACGGGGGCAACGAAGTCTTCGAGATCGGACGGGGAGACCGGATCGCCCAGCTCGTCGTGGCCGCCGTCGCGCGCCCGCTCTGGGTCGAGGTCGAGGTGCTCTCGGAGACGGAAAGAGGCGAGGGCGGTTGGGGCCATACCGGCCGCCGCTGAGCCGATCGGGAACTCGAGGGGGGCCGGGAACGTGAGCGAAGGCGCATCGCAGCAGGACGTGGAGCCGCGGCCGACGCTCTCGGACGCGAGCGCCGACGGCGATCCTGCCCGCGTCGCGGCCGAGGCCGCCGCGAAGAAGGCCGCGCGCCGGAAGGACCTGCTCACGCGGCTCGCGACCGCCGCCGTGCTCATCCCCTTCGTGATCTGGGCGATCGCGCACGGCGGTCTCGTCTATCTCGCGATCGTGATCGGTATCGGCCTGCTCGCCCAGCACGAGTTCTACGGCCTGATCGTCGACAAGGGCGCGCGCCCGATCGAGAGCGTCGGGCTCGCCTTCGGCTTCGCCGTGATGGTGCTCGCGTATTTCGGGACCGAGTACCAGGCGATGCTCGCGATGACGGCGACGCTGCTCTCGCTGATGGTCGCGCAGCTCGGCAAGAACGAGATCCAGGAGGCGATGGCCAGCATCTCGGGCACGTTCTTCGGCGTGTTCTACGTGGCCTGGCTGCTGTCCCATGCCGTGCTGCTCCGGAAATTCGACGCGGCGGCGGCGTCCCACCACGACCCGGCGCTGCTCGTGACCCTCGGGCTCACGCCGCAGAGCGGGATCTTCCTGATGCTCTTCGCGCTGGTGCCGGTCGTGCTCTGCGATGCGGGCGCGTATTTCGCGGGGCGAGCCTGGGGACGGCGCAAGCTCGCGCCCGAGGTGTCGCCCAACAAGAGCGTCGAAGGCGCCCTCGGCGGGATCATCGCCGGCGTGCTCGGGGGGCTCGCGACGAAGTGGTTCTTCGACTCGCTCTTCCCGGACACCTCCGCGGTGCTGCCGTGGAGCATGGCGATCTTCTTCGGCTTCGCGCTCTGCGTCGTCGGGATCGTCGGTGACCTGGTCGAGTCGCTGCTCAAGCGCGATGCCGAAGTGAAGGATACGGGGGCGCTGCTCCCGGGCATGGGCGGTGTCCTCGATCGGATCGACGCGCATCTGCTCGGCATCCCGACGATGTACTACATGATGCTCGGGTACATCTATTTTCAAGCGCGCTGAAGGCCATTCCCTGACGCGCTGAAGGCTCTCCTCGGGCGCGCTGAAGGCTCGTTCCCGACGCGCGGAAGGCGCTGTCCGGCTGCGCTGAAGACGCCTGCAGGCGGCGCTGAAGGCGCGCGACCGGTGTGCCGATGTGCGCAGGGAGTGTGTCGCAGACGACGCGTTCGCGAGGAGTGGGGGCGACAGCGCTATCCTCGGCGACGAGCGGCGTGAGCGCGTGCCGGCTGGGACGCCGCCCGGATGGGAGTCAGCATTGGGTCGTATTCAGACGCGGGATCTCGAACGACAGATGGCGGCGGCCGAGACCTACGCGGAGTGGTTCGGGTTCGCCCTCGAGCACGACGCGGCGACCGGAATGGATCGCTGGCGACGCCGCGACCACACGCGCCTCTACGACTACGAGGCCATTCGCGAGCGACTCGATCGACTTCGCGCGCTCCGCATCCAGGGAGACGACCAGGGGCTGCTCTTCGCGCTCAACGAAGGCATCCACGGAAACATGGGCGGGATGGGGAGCGCGAAGCTCCACGGTCGCGCGCGGTCCGGCACGAAGAAGTTGATCGAAGCCTACGTCGACGAGATCGTCGACGCGCTCCGCTACCTCGCGGACCTCGACTCGGACGAGATCGACGAGACGGAGAAGATCGGCTTCTTCTACCGCGCGAACCACTGCTTCGGGCGCAGCGCGCTCATGCTCTCCGGCGGCGGCACCCTGGGCTTCCACCACGTGGGCGTCGTCAAGGCGCTCTTCGAGGCGGAGATGCTCCCGCGTGTGATCTCGGGCGCGAGCGCGGGATCGCTGATCGCAGGAGTCATCGGAACCAGGACCGACGCCGAGCTCGCCGACTTCTTCGATGCGAGTCGGCTCGCGCAAGAGGCCCACGAAGATACGGACATCATGGAGCAGACCGCGGAGGGCCGGGCCGGGACGATCGGCGTCGACAGCATCCGCGCGATGATCGAGCGCATGATCCCGAACGAGACCTTCCAGGAGGCCTACGAGCGGACCGGGCGCCAGATCAGCATCTCGGTCGCACCGGCGGAGCTCCATCAGACCTCGCGTCTGCTCAACGCGATCACCTCGCCGAACGTCTACGTCCGCTCCGCGGTGCTCGCGTCCTGCGCCGTGCCCGGGGTCTACCCGCCGGTCACGCTGCACGCGAAGAACGTCCACGGCGAGTCGCAGCCCTATCTCCCGTCGCGCCGCTGGATCGACGGCTCGATCAGCGACGACCTGCCGGCCAAGCGGCTCGCCCGTCTCTACGGAACGAACCACACGATCGTGAGCCTGGTGAATCCCGTCGTGCTGCCCTTCGTGCGGCGGGTGAGCGAGATGAACCCGTTCGCCGCCGGGGTGGCGCGACTCGGGCTCGAGGTGTCCCGCGAGTTCCTCAACTATCAGCGCCACCAGCTCGCGCGCTTCCCGCGCGCGACGACGCTCAATACGATGGTCGCGGGGCTCCACGGGCTCGTCGGTCAGACCTACTCGGGCGACATCAACCTCGTCGCCCGCGCCCCCTTCGTGGATCCGCGGCGCTATCTCGGGGCGCTGACCGAGGACGAGATGATCGCGCTGATCAAGGCGGGGGAGCGGACCACCTGGCCCCACCTGAACGCGATCGACGTCGCGACGAAGATCAGCCGGAGCCTCGATACGATCCTCGAGCGCTACGAGCTCGCGGGGCCGATCCCGCGCGCGGCACGGCGGCGGTCGAAGCGCGCGCCGCGGGCGGCGAAGGGGTCGCAGGCCGCCTGAGGGCGCCCCGGCTCCGGGCAGGGCCGATTCGCCTCGTGACTCGATCGCGATCTGTGACCTTTTGGTCAAGCGTGTGGCGATGCGTCGCAATCGGTCGGGGCGCCAGGGACGTAGACCGCGCATAGGGCGGCGCGTCTGGGCAAGGATCTTGCTTTTCCGTAGATCGGGGAAAGTGAGGTCTTCATGGAGTGTCGGTCGAGGCGCGCGTGCTGAGCGCGGTCCAGGACGTGCAGAATCTGCTGGAAGTCGGCGGCAGCGTCCTCGTCGCCATCTTCGCCGCGGCCGTCGCGCTCTGGACCCTGCTGATCGAGCGCTTCGCCTACGCGATGTGGGTGCATCCGGAGCGGGCGGAGGACGTCGCCCGGCGCTGGGACGCGATGCCCGACAAGGACTCGTGGGACGCGCAGGTGATCCGGCGGCTCTGGATCAGCGAGCTGACCCTCGACCTCGATGCGGGACTCGCCCTGATCCGCTCCCTCGTCTCGGTCTGCCCGCTGCTCGGGCTGCTCGGCACGACCACCGGAATGGTCGAGGTCTTCGAGTCGATGGCCCTGATGGGCAACAGCGAGCCCCGCCTGATGGCGTCGGGGGTCTCGCAGGCCATGGTCACGACGATGGCCGGACTCGTCGTCGCGCTGTCGGGCATCTTCTTCTCGGCGCGGCTCGAGACCCATCTCCTGGCCGAGCGGGAGCGGCTCGCGCAACGCCTGCACATCGACGGTGACCTGCTGACCCACGCGCATCGCGTCCGGAATCCCATCGCGCGCGAGCGCACCCGCGAGGCCAACGAGCGGCATCGACGTCGGCAGGAGGTGGAGGACGCCTTTCGAGGCGAAGAAGAGTAGGGCGGAGCGCGTCGCCCGCGACGGGGGCGTGATCGCGTCCTGGCGCGTGCGTCAGTCGAGGCCGAGATTGCGCCTGATGCGCGGCTCCGGCGCCTCGAAGTCCGCCTCGAAGGGCTGCCCGGAGACCTGCTCGAAGGCGGCGATGTAGCGCTCGGCGGCGGTCACGCGAACGTCGATCGGCAGTGCCGGCGGCGTGCCTTCGCCCTTGTAGCCCTGCTCGCCGAGCCAGAGGCGGACGTACTCCTTGTCGATCGCCGGCGGAGACTCGCCCTTCGAGAGCGCCTCCTCGTAGCCGTCGATCCGCCAGTAGCGGGAGGAGTCCGGCGTGTGGATCTCGTCGATCACGACGACGCGGCCCTCGTCGTCGAGACCCATCTCGTATTTGGTGTCGACCAGGATCAGTCCCTGCTTCTCCGCGAAGCGGGTGCCCTCGGCGAAGAGACGTCGGGCGATCTCGTGGGCCTCGTCGTAGAGCGCCTCCGAGATCGCGCCGCTCGCAATCAGCTCGGCACGGGAGGTCAGCTCGTCGTGGTCGCCGAACTCGGCCTTGGTCGTCGGCGTGAGCAGCGGCTCGGCGAGCTTCTCGTGCCGGCTCATCCCGTCGGGCAGCGCGTGGCCGCAGTACTCGCGCTCGCCCCGCTCGTAGGCGGTCCAGATCGAGGTGCTCGTCGACCCCGTGAGGTAGCCGCGCATCACGAACTCGACGGGCAGTGTCCTGCACTCCTTCACGATCGACACGTTCGGGTCGGGCACGTCGATCAGGTGGTGGCGGAGCCAGCTCCCGGTCTCGCGGAACCAGAACGCCGCCATCTGGTTGAGCACCTGCCCCTTCAGCGGGATCGTGCCCACCACGCGATCGAAGCACGAGACGCGATCCGAGACGACGATCGTGCGCTGGCCGGGGCGGCGCTCGGGATCGAGGTAGCTGTCGCGGACCTTGCCCTGGATCCGCTCGCCGAGGCCCTCGAAGGTCGTCTCGTCGAGGGTGGATGCGCAGAGCGCTTCGAGCTGTTCGCGGTCGATCGCCACGGTGGGCCTCCGTCTATCCCGCGGACGCGCGCGCCGGCCGGGGCAAGGGCAGCGCCATGGAACCCCACCGCTTCGCGGGCGGCAAGCGAAGCGGGGCCGTTTGACCCGACCGGGCGCCGCTTCTACTCTTCGCCGCGTCGCGGGGGCTGGGTGTCGGCCGCTGCGCCCGGATCGCCCTCACGGTCCGATTCCCGACCGCTCTCCGCCGCCGGCGCAGGAGCCCCCAGCCCGACATGCACCCCAAGCGTCCCTCGTCGCCCCTGTCCACGGCGCTCACGCCGCCGAGCGATCGACCCTTCGACCGGCTGACCCTCGACGAGCTGCGCGCGCTCGATCAGGCGCACCGCGCCGACCATTTCCACGACGAGTGCGGCGTCTTCGGCGTGCACGGAAGCGACGAAGCGTCCCACCTGACCTACCTCGGCCTCTACGCTCTCCAGCATCGCGGGCAGGAGAGCTGCGGGATCGTCGCGTCGAACGGTCGCGAGCACACGGCGCACCGGGCGATGGGCCTGGTCGCGGACACCTTCGGCGCCCCGATCCTGGATCGGCTGAAGGGCCGTCACGCGATCGGCCACGTCCGCTACTCGACCGCGGGCGGGAGCATGCTCCGGAACGCTCAGCCGATCTGCGCCAACACCGACGGCGGTCCCGTCTCGATCGCCCACAACGGCAACCTGGTGAACGCCGGCGTGATCCGCCGGGAGCTCGAGGGGCGGGGCGCGATCTTCGGTTCGACCTCCGACAGCGAGGTGATCCTCCACCTGCTCGCCCGCTCGCGCGAAGGCCACATGGAGGATCGCTTCATCGACGCGATCTCCCGGGTGAAGGGCGCCTTCTCGATCCTGCTCCTGACCGACGATGCGCTGATCGCGGCGCGCGATCCGCACGGCTTCCGGCCGCTGTCGATCGGGCGGAAGGACGGGGCCTGGATCCTGTCGAGCGAGACCTGCGCCCTCGACCTGATCGGTGCGACCCACGAGCGCGACGTCGAGCCCGGAGAGGTCGTCGTGATCCGGCGGGGCCGCTTGCGCTCGATCCGGCCGCTGCAGCGCGATGCGAAGGAACACTTCTGCATCTTCGAGCAGATCTACGTGGCGCGGCCCGACTCGAACCTGGTCGGCAACAACGTCTACGCCTACCGCAAGGAGCTCGGTCGCATGCTCGCGCGGGAGCACGACGTGCCCGCCGACATGGTGGCGCCGGTGCTCGACTCGGGGAACGCTGCAGCGCTCGGCTATGCCGAGGAGGCGGGGATCCCGTACGAGACGGCGCTGATCCGGAACCACTACGTGAGCCGCAGCTTCATCGAGCCCACGCAGACGATTCGCGACTTCAAGGTCCGCGTGAAGCACAACCCGATCAAGGGCTTCCTCGACGGCAAGCGGATCGTCCTGGTCGACGATTCGATCGTGCGTGGCACGACGCTGCTCAAGATCGTCGGGATGCTGCGCTCCGCGGGTGCGCGGGAGATCCACGTCCGGATCTCTTCGCCGCCGACGATCGGTCCCTGTCACTACGGCATCGACACGCCGAGTCGCGAAGAGCTGATCGCCTGTCGCTTCACGATCGAGGAGATCCGGCAGAAGATCGGCGCGGACAGCCTCGGCTATCTCTCCGTCGAAGGGCTGCGGCAGACGGCGGCGAGCGAGCTCAAGCGGGGCATCTGCGATGCCTGCTTCTCCGACGAGTACCCGGTCCCGGTCGATGCCTCGGCCGTCGCTCCGCAGCTCACGCTCTTCCGCGCCGTGAAGGAAGAGGACACCGCCTTCTAGCCGGCCGATCGGACCGACCGCGCCGAGACCGCGCCCAGGCCGCGGAGCGGTCGTTCGCGGCATCGGGCCCGGGAGCCGCTCCTGCGCGTCCGCGGGCCGCGCGCTGCGGGGCCGATGCAGGCGGATTGCCGTGTTCTCGAAAGGCATCGAATTTTCCGTATCGGAACTCCTTCGGCAGAAAACCGGGGCCGCCGAAGAGAAGCGGACGGAACTGGGGATCGACCTCAGCCCGGCGACCGCCGCCCGCGGCTCGCCTTCCCATTCTGGCTTGGCTCCGTGACCGAAGACACGCTGACAGTCCGGTTCGCGTCCCCCGAAGCGCTGCGCGACGAGTTCGAGAAGAACATCGCGAATCGCGGCGTGTTCGTGGAGACCGAGGTCGCCTTCGAGGTGCGACGTCCGGTGATGGTCGAGATCGTGCTCGACTATCTACCCGGTGCGAATCCGCGTTCGGAGCCGGCGCCCGCGCTGACGCTCGAGGGCGAGGTCGTCCACGTCGTGCCCCCGGAGATGGCGGCGAGCGGGGCGAAGCCCGGGGTGGCGGTGCAGTTCGACGCGAGCGCTACGGTGCTGCGCGAACGTTTCGAGCCCCTGCTCGGGCAGGCGGCCGCTGAAGCCGCGCCCGACGTCGACAACGAGGGGCCGGGTCGGCGCAGCGCCAAGCGGGGCGCGGTGCGCGTGCCGGTCCGGGTGATGCCGATGAGTCGACCTCCCTTCGAGGCGACTTCGCGCGACCTCTCCTCGACCGGCATCCTGCTCTCCATGAAGGGCAACGTGCTTCCGGTCGGCGAGATCGTCCGCGTGTGCCTCTGGCATCCGAGCGGACTCCCCTCGATCGAGATCGACGGCAAGGTCGTGCGCCAGGTGCCGAACAAGAAGGGGCGGATCGCCGCGGTGGCCGTCGCCTTCGATCGCAACCAGGTCGCCGACCCCACGATCCACGGCGTCCTCGAGGCGCTCCGGGAGGCGGGGCACCGCAGCCGTCTCGGCGGCATCAGCGGCTCGCTCAAGGATCTGGGCCTCGCGAACATGCTCCAGATGTTCGGTTCCTCCGCGCCCCAGGGCACCGTCGTCGTGGAGCACGAGGGGGAGCAGGGCTGGATCGCCTTCGCCGACAACCAGCTCCTCGCCGCCGAGCTCGGCGCGCTCACGGGCAAGGACGCGCTCGTCGCGATGCTCGCGTGGGGGGACGGGCTCTTCGAGTTCGAGGCCGCCGTCGACGAGGGGCTGCGCGCCTCCGCGACGCCGGCACCGCTCGCCGCCGCGGTGCTCGACGCCGTCTGCACCCTCGACGAAGCGGAGCAGGAGACCTCCGACGCGGAGCTCGATGCCGCCTTCGGCCCGGACGGCGGGGAGCCGATCGCGACGATCCCGGTCGAGGACACGACGAAGTTCGAGATCGACTTCGAGCAGGTGGAGCTCTCCCGCGCGTCCCTCGACAAGACCGAGGACGCGATCCTCGAGCTCGCGCGCGCCGGCATGAGCGTCGCGCAGTTCTGCGACGTGATTCCCGAGGCACCGGAGGCGGTCCGCGCGTCGGTGATGGGGCTCGTCGAGATGGGCGTGCTCGTCCCGCGTTAGTCGCCGACCGACGCGGGCGTCCGTCGCAGGCGCGCCGCGGCGAAGCCCCCGACGAGGAGGATCGCCAGCGAGGCGGCTCCGGCGATCCAGAGCGAGGGGTCTGCGAAGGCGGTGGCGTCGCGTTCGTTCCGGTCGTTGGGACCGTCGCAGCCCGGATCGTCGGGGAAGTCGATCCGCTCGTCGCCGTCGTCGTCGATCTCGTTCGAGCAGGCGGCGCGGGTCCAGCGGAGGATCTCCGGCCGGTAGTGGGAGAGGTCGATGGCGTAGGTCTGGTCCCCGTAGACGGCGCCGCTCTGGGGCGCGTTACGGATCCCCGAGACCGAGACCATGAGGCCGAGGAGCTGCCAGACCCCATCGCGTCGGACGAAGACGCCGCCCCCGGAATCACCGACCGCGGCCTGGGCCTCGTAGCGGGTCGAGTGGGGGGAGTAGGGCTCGTCGAAGCGGAGCACGAAGGCGCGGCTCGTGAGGTTGCCCTGGGCGAGCACGTCGAAGGCGCTGGTGATCCGGTTGGTGGCCCAGCGCTTGGCGCCCTTCCGGGTCCACCGGAAGCTGAACCGCGGGCCGGCCTCGTCCTCGAACTCGTCGACGCGTTCCCGCTCGCGTCCGAAGCCGACGAGCAGCACGTCCTCGCCCTCCCGTGGCGGCTGCGTGGCGATCGGCACGACCGGCCAGTCGGGAAGGGGGTGGCCGTCCTCGAGCGCGAAGACCATCGCGTCCGCGGCGGTGCCGCTCGCGTTCAGGATCGTGCGGTTCGAGCCGCGCTCGGGCTCGAAGATCTCGCCCTCGAGGAAGATCTCGCCCATGCCGACGTGTCGCGCCGTGAGGGCGTGGCCGTTGCCGAGGTAGATCACGGTCGGGCCGTCGTAGCGGCGCTGGGTCACGTGCTCCCAGTACGGGAAGTCCGGCGGCGTCTCCGTCGCGGGCTCCGTGTCCGGACTCGCGAAGATGAGGGCATCCGCGCTGCCCGCGAGCGCGAAGAGGGCAGCGACGAGCACGAGCCAGGGCGGGGCAGGGCGCCGCGGGCGTCGGCGCCGGACTCCGTCCGCGTTCAGGTCGGGCTGATCCAGGGCGTATCTCCACGCTGGATCAGCGTATCCCGCCCGAAGCGCTCGTCGTCGCGGTCCGGGTGGTCGAGGTTGTAGTGGAGGCCGCGGCTCTCCTTCCGGAACGCGGCGCTCTGGATCACGAGCTCCGCGACGGTGGCCAGGTTCCGGAGCTCGATCAGCTCGGGCGTGACGCGGAAGTTCCAGTAGTACTCGTTGATCTCTTCGCGCAGCATGTCGATCCGGTGCTGGGCTCGGGAGAGGCGGCGGTCGCTCCGGACGATGCCGACGTAGTTCCACATGAAGCGGCGGATCTCGTCCCAGTTCTGCGTGATCACGACCGCTTCGTGGATCGGCGTCGCCTCGCCGTGGGTCCAGGCGGGTACCCCACCGACCGGCGCGGTCCCGGGCAGGCGTCGGATCGATTCGTCGGCGGCGGCGTCGGCATAGACGATCGCCTCGAGCAGCGAGTTGCTCGCGAGACGGTTCGCGCCGTGGAGGCCCGTCGACGAGACCTCCCCCGCGGCGAAGAGGTTGGTCAGGTCGCTCTCGCCGTGGGCGTCGGTGCGCACGCCGCCGCAGCAGTAGTGGGCGGCCGGGACGACCGGGATCGGCTCGCGCGTGATGTCGATGCCGTACTTGAGGCATCGCTGGAAGATCATCGGGAAGCGCCCGCGCACGAAGCTCGGATCCTTGCTCGTGATGTCGAGGACGACGTAGTCGTCGCCGCTCCGCTTGAGCTCGGTGTCGATCGCGCGGGCGACGACGTCGCGCGGCGCGAGATCCTTCATCTCGTGATAGTCCTGCATGAAGGGCTCGCCGCCCTTCCGGCACAGGATCCCGCCCTCGCCGCGGACCGCCTCGGTGATCAGGAAGGACTTCGCCTGCGGATGGAAGAGGCAGGTCGGATGGAATTGCATGAACTCCATGTTCGCGAGGGTCGCCCCGGCGCGATACGCCATCGCCATCCCGTCGCCGCTCGCGACGTCGGGGTTGCTCGTATAGAGGTAGACCTTGCCGGCGCCGCCGGTCGCGAGGAGCGTGATCGGCGCCGTGTAGGCGTGGACCTCGCCGGTCGAGGCTTCGAGGACGTAGGCGCCGAGCGCGCGATTCGGGCCGTTGTGTCCGGCCTTGGTGGCGGTGATCAGGTCGATCGCGCAGTGGTCCTCGAAGAGGGCGATCCGCGGATGCGCGCGCACCCGCGCGAGCAGGGAACGCTCGATTTCGCGACCGGTCGCGTCCTTGTTGTGGAGGATCCGGCGCTGGGTGTGGCCGCCTTCCCGGGTCAGGTCGTATTCCGCGCTGCCCGAGCCCCCCGGCTCCCGCGGCGGATCGAACTCGACGCCGTTCTTGCGCAGCGAACGGATCGCGTCGGGGCCGTGCTCGACGACGAAGCGGACCGTGTCCTCGTGGCAGAGGCCCGCGCCGGCATTCATGGTGTCCTCGACGTGGGCGTCGAAGGAGTCCTCCGGCGCCTGGACCGCCGCGATCCCGCCCTGGGCCCAGTCCGTCGCCGAGTCCGTCGCCTGGCGCTTCGTGATGATCGCCACGTCGCCGACCTCGGCGACCCGGAGCGCGTAGTGCATCCCGGCGAGGCCGGAGCCGATCACCAGGAAGTCGAAGGCGCGCGGGGCGTCGGCGCGCGCTGCCGCAGGGCGCGGTCGGGAATCGGTCGTCATGACGTGATCGGGGCTCTCACGGGCGGGCGGGGCGCGCCTCCGGGCACACGGGGACCGGGCTCAGGTCCTGCCCCGAAGGATCCGATAGCGGGAAACATCGAAGTCTATCGGGACCTTGCGGCGCAATCCATCGTGGATCGCCCAAGCCTTCGTCACGTCCCTTGGGGGCCACCCAGTCGCGCCCCCCGCGCGGGAGTCTCAGCTTGGTCAGGCACGATCGACAGGACCACCGCGGCGTGCGACATCGCCCCGGCAGCACGGGACCCCGCCGCCGCGGCGTGCGCGGCGCCTGCGCGATCCTGATGGGGGTCGCGATGTCGGCCCTGGCTGGGGCCGCCAGCGCCGGCGGGATCTACAAGTTCATCGACGCCCACGGCGCGGTCCACTTCAGCGACTCGCCCCGGGACGCCCGCTACGAGCGGGTCCGCCCGGTCCACCGGGACGGCCTGGTGATCACGCCGCGGCCCCGGGCGGTCGTCCCGACCGAGCGCGAGTACGACCGGTTGATCGAGCAGAAGGCGCGGCGCTACGGCGTCCATCCCGCCCTCGTGAAGGCCGTGATCGCCGCGGAGTCGAACTTCGAGCCGACCGCGGAGTCGCACGCCGGGGCGCAGGGCATGATGCAGCTGATGCCGGCGACGGCGGCGGAGCTCGGCGTCGACCGGCCCTTCGGCGTGGTCGAGAACATCGACGGCGGCGTCCGCTACCTGCGCGCGATGCTCGATCGGTACGGCGACGTGAAGCGGGCGCTCGCGGCCTACAACGCGGGGCCCGGGACGGTCGACCGCTACGGCGGCATCCCGCCCTACCGCGAGACCCAGGCTTACGTGAAGCGGGTCCTGGAGTACTATCGCAGCTACTGGTCCGACTTCGATCGACCCACGCGGCTGGCGGCGACGCCGGGCGCAGGGGCGGCGCCCGCAGCGCCGGATGCGCGTCGAAGCGGGCTCGCGGGTCGCGTGCCGCTCGGGGGGCGATAGCGCGATGTACGATTCGACGGGACACGAGCCCGGCGCACGCGCCACCGCGGGTCCGGTCGTGATCCAGTTTCCCGATCGGGGTTCGCGAGCGAGGGGGGAAGTCATGAGCACGCAGGAGAGCGGCATCGACCCCACCTCGTCGTCGACCGGGGAAGGCAGCGGGGCCGGTGCACCGCCGCCGCGCCCGCCGGGCGCGACCCAGCTCGACGCGTCTGGGATGCCGGTCGAACGCTTCTGGAACCTGCCGAACACGGTGACCATGCTCCGGATCGGCGTCGTGCCGGTCCTGCTCTTCCTGCCGGCCGCTTTGTCCGAGCCCGGCTCGACCTTCATGGCCTGGGCGTTCATCGTGGCCGCGCTGACCGACTGGCTCGACGGCTACCTCGCCCGCCGCAACGGCGGCAAGGACGTGACCCGGATCGGCAAGCTCCTCGATCCCCTCGCGGACAAGCTGATCGTCTCCACGGCGCTCATCATGCTCCTCGCCGTCGGCCGCATCCCCCTTTGGGGCGCAGCCATGGTCGTCGTGATCGTCGGCCGCGAGCTGGCCGTGACTGGCCTGCGCGGCATGGCCGGGAGCGCCGGGCACGTCGTCGCCGCCGCCTGGCCCGGCAAGCTCAAGACCGTCGTCCAGAGCAGCGCGATCGGTGCGCTGCTCTTTCACTACGAGACGATCGGTCTGCCGGCCCACACCGTCGGGATGACACTTCTGGCGGTCGCGACGGCACTCACCCTGTGGTCGGGTTGGCTGTACTTCGCCGACTATTTCGGGTGGACCCGAGACGCCTGAGCGACGATTCCGCGTCGCCCGGGACTTCGGTCCCGCGGCGTGCATCCTACGGGTGGGTGGCCGGCAGATCGCAGGCAACCGATCCTTCCCGGCGGTGACTCACCGCAAGTCGACCTCGAGTCGCGGGGGCGTCGCGCCGTTCCGGTCCCGAGTCCCCCGATCCCCAGAATCCCCAGCGAGGCCTGGCCGCCTCGAACAGGACGCCCCCCATGAGCAAGCTCCAGGATCTCCGCGCCAAGATCGACGCCCGCGAGGCGCGCATCGGCGTGATCGGCCTCGGCTACGTCGGCCTGCCGCTCGCCGTCGAGCTCGGTGAAGCCGGCTTCCGCGTGATCGGCTTCGACGTCGACGCGAGCAAGGTGCGCACGCTCGGCGAAGGCCGCTCCTACATCGGCGACGTTCCGTCCGAGGACCTCAGGACCCAGATCGACGCGGGCCGCTTCGAGGCGACGGACGATTTCAGCAAGCTGGCCGACGTCGACGTGATCAACATCTGCGTCCCGACGCCGCTGCGCAAGACCCGCGACCCCGACGTCTCCTTCATCGCCGCCGCGGTCGAGGAGATCCGCAAGCACCTCCACGAGGGCCAGCTCGTCATCCTCGGCTCGACGACGTACCCGGGGACGACCCACGAGTTCGTGATCCCGATGCTCCTCGAGGGCACCGACTTCGAGATCGGCCGCGACTTCTCGCTCGCCTTCGCGCCGGAGCGGATCGATCCCGCGAACACCAAGTTCAAGGTCAAGAACGTCCCGAAGGTCGTCGGTGGCGAGACCGCGCTCTGCACGGACCTCGCCTGCGCCGTCTTCGACACCGTCTTCGACGTGACCGTCCCGGTTTCCTCGACCCAGGCCGCGGAGATGGTGAAGCTCCTCGAGAACACCTTCCGCGCGATCAACATCGGCCTCGCCAACGAGGTCGCGCTCATGTGCGAGAAGCTCGACCTCGACGTCTGGGAAGTGATCGAGGCCGCGGCGACCAAGCCCTACGGCTTCATGAAGTTCACCCCGGGCCCCGGTCTGGGCGGCCACTGCATCCCGGTCGATCCGGCCTACCTCTCGTGGAAGATGAAGAGCCTGAACTTCCCCGCGCGCTTCATCGAGCTCGCCACGGAAGTGAACTCCGGCATGCCCGACCACGTCGTCGACCGGATCGCGGAGATGCTGAACGAGGACCGCCTCGCCGTGAACGGCGCGCGGATCCTCATTCTGGGCGTCGCCTACAAGTCCGGCGTCGACGACATGCGTGAGTCCCCGGCCCTCGACGTGATCGCCGGCCTGCGCGCCCGCGGCGGCGACATCCGCTACCACGACCCCTTCGTCCCGGAGTGCACGATCGACGGCGAGAGCTTCAAGTCCGTCGACCTGACCGACGAGGCGCTCCGGTCGAGCGACCTGGTCGTCGTCCTCACGGACCACCCGAACGTCGACTACGACCGGGTCGTGACGGTCGGACCCCGGGTCTTCGACACGCGGAACGCCACGAAGGACGTCGCCGCGGATCGCGAGAAGATCACCAAGCTCTGAGGCCCCGCGAGCCGCCCGAGACCCGCGAGGCTCCGCCGCA
>JAUIMK010000379.1 GCA_030432735.1 bacterium | reverse complement strand
TCGGAGACGTTCAGGCGGAGCCCCTCCCGGAGACGTTCGATCTCGATCTGCCCCGAGGCGACCTCGGACTCGAGGTCCTGCACGAGGCCGTCGTAGGTCGACTGCATCGCGGCGATCTCGGCCTCCCGGGCCGCGAGCTCCGTCGCGACCCGGAGATGCGCGTCGCGCTCGGCCCCGAGGTCGCGATCGAGCACGTCGGCCCGCTGCTGGAGCCGAGCGAGGTTGCTGGCGAGGGACGCGCGCACGACGCGTTCGTCCTCGTAGGACTCCTGCGCCTCGATGAACTGCTCCTCGAGGCTGTCGCGCTCGATCCGCGTGCGCGAGAGCTGGTCCTCGAGGGCGTCCCGCTCGCGCTGGAGGCGATCGCGTTCGCTCGTGACCTGGGTGTAGGCCCCGCGCGTCACGCATCCGGAGAGCGCCGCGGCGACGGTGAGGAGGAGCAGACACGAAGAGAGGCGGTACAGGCGTGTCATCGGAGGTGGGGCTCCCGCCCTCCGGTCGTTCGGAGGTGCTTCAGCGGGGGGATGGCTCGTCGGGGAGAGGGATCGCCAGGGATCAGTGGACCGCGGGCGCTGCGCCCAGCGTGAGCTCGAGCGCTTCGTCGATCGTACCGACGAACTGCAGATCGAGCCCATCGAGCAGTCCATTCGTGATCTCCTCCACATCCCGCCGATTCCGTTCCGGAAGCACGACCCGTTCGATTCCCGCGCGCTTCGCTGCCAGGACCTTCTCTTTGATTCCCCCGACTGGCAAGACCTTGCCCCGCAGCGTGATCTCCCCGGTCATGGCGACGCGCGGTCGCAGCGGACGCCCGGTCATCAACGAGGCGAGGGAGGAGACCATCCCGACGCCTGCGGAGGGCCCGTCCTTCGGCACCGCCCCCTGAGGCACGTGTACGTGGAGGTCGTGCGTGTCGAACCGCTCGTCGTCGAGACCGAAGTCCTCCGCGTGGTTGCGAAGCCAGGACCGGGCCGCCTCGACGGACTCGCGCATCACGTCGCCGAGGGAGCCGGTCAGCTTGAGCTCGCCCTTGCCGCTCATCTCGGTCGCCTCGATGAAGAGGATGTCGCCTCCGGTCGGCGTCCAGGCGAGCCCCACGGCCACGCCGGGCAGCGCATCGTCCTCCGCCAGGTCCGGCTCCGCCTTGATCGGGCCGAGCAGCGGACCGATGTCGTCGGCGTCGATGCGCACGGGGCCTTCGGTCTCGCCCTCCGCGATCCGCCGAGCGACTTTGCGGCAGACGGCGCCGATCTCGCGCTCGAGGTTCCGCACGCCCGCTTCCCGGGTGTAGCTCTCGATGATCTTCGTGATCGCGTCGTCGGTCAGCTCGAAGCCGGCCCCGCCGACGCCGTTGCGCTCGACCTGGCGCGGCACGAGGAAGCCCTTCGCGATCTCCCGCTTCTCCTCGAGCGTGTAGCCCGGAAGCTCGATGACCTCCATGCGGTCGCGAAGCGCGGGCGGGACGTTGTCGATCACGTTCGCCGTCGCGATGAAGAGCACCTGCGAGAGGTCGAAGGGCACCTCGAGATAGTGGTCGCTGAACTCGTTGTTCTGCTCGGGATCGAGCACTTCGAGGAGTGCCGACGACGGATCCCCCCGGCCATCCGCGCCGACCTTGTCGATCTCGTCGAGCAGGATCACCGGATTGTTCGTGCCCGCCTTGCGCAGGCCCTGGACGAAGCGCCCCGGCAGCGCGCCGACGTAGGTCCGGCGATGCCCCCGGACCTCGGCCTCGTCGCGAACGCCACCGAGGGAGATGCGGACGAACTCGCGCCCGAGCGCCCGAGCCACGGACTTGCCGAGGGAGGTCTTGCCGGTTCCCGGCGGCCCGGCGAAGCAGAGGATCGGACCCTTCAAGTCGCGCTTCAGGGAGAGGACGGCGATGTACTCGACGATCCGGTCCTTGATCTTCTCGAGGCCGAAGTGGTCCTCGTCGAGGACCTCCCGCGCGCGGACCGTGTCGAGCACGTCCTCCGAGGAGCGGTTCCAGGGCAGCGCCACCATCCACTCGAGATAGTTCCGGATGACCGCGTGCTCCGCCGCCGCGGAGGGGGTCTGCGCGAAGCGCTCGAGCTCGCGGGTGGCCTGCTTGAGCGCCTCTTCGGGCATGCCGGCGTCGTCGATCTCGGCGCGCAGCCGCTCGACCTCTTCCTCGTCGTCCTCGCTCTCCCCGAGCTCCTTCCGGATCGCGTCGAGCTGTTGGCGGAGCATGTACTCCCGCTGGGTCCGGCCCATCTCGCTCTGGACCTTCTGCTTGATCTCGGTCTCGATCTGGATCGCCTCGGTCTCCTTCGAGAGCTGGTCGAGCACGAGCCGCAGGCGGATCCCGACGTGTTGGGCCTCGAGGATCTGCTGCTTCCCCGCGACGTCGAGGTCGAGATTCGAGGCGACGAGGTCCGCGAGCTTCGAGGGGTCATCGAGGTTGGCCACCAGGACCTGGAGCTCGTCGGAGAGGCGTGAACTCTCGGACACGAGCGTGCTGAACTGCTGGGCGACGCTGCGCACGAGGGCGGTCATCTCGACGGACTCGTCGCCGAAGCCGGTCTCCTCGACCCGTCGGATCTCGGCGCGAAGGAAGGGCTCGCTCTCCGTGAATCGCGTGAGCTCGACCCGCGCCACTCCCTGAACGAGCAGGCGATAGGAGTCGTCGGGAAACTTCAGCATCTTCACGACGCGCAGCACCGTCCCGACGGAGTACACGTCGTCGGCCCCGGGCGGACCGCTGACGTCGCGCTTCACGGCCGTGCAGACCATCAGCCGATCCGGCCGCACGAGCACGTCGTCGATCAGCCGCTGGGAGGCGGGCGTATTCACGAGCAGCGGCGACAGCAGGTAGGGAAAGAGCACCGTGTTCTTGAGCGGCAACACGGGCAGCGACTCGGGAAGCTCCGTCAGCTCCTCGAGCTCGTCCCCCGGTCCGGAGCCGACGGCGATCTCCATGCCGCCCATCTGCTCTTCGAATTCTTCCTCGGTTTCCAACGACTCATTCCTCGGCCGGGCTCTCCCCGCCCCGGGCAGATCGCCCGTCTGATGCTATTTCCGCTCTTCCGTCTCGACGGTCAGCTTGCGGCTCCCCTGCACCCGCTTCGGGATCCGCACCTCGAGCAGCCCGTCCTCGAGCCTCGCCCGCACGGCCTCCGGGTCGAAGCTCGCCTCGAGCGTGATCTCCCGCTCGAAGGGGCCGAACGAGATCTCCATCTGCTGGAGCCGCTCGATCGCCTCCGAGGGCGGCGTCCGGCGAACGCCGCGCAGCCTGAGCACGGCGCCCTCGACGTTCACCTTCAGGTCCTGACCACGAATTCCGGCCACCTCGAAGCGGACCCGGATCTCCCGGGCAGTCTCGAAGACGTCCGCGGACGGCTGCCACCGATCACCGCGCAGGCGATCGGGGAACTCGCCGTAGAGCTCCACCAGGGGATGCGGTCGGGTCTTCTCCGAAATCGGACCTCTCCTCGGCAGCGGTCGGCGTCCCGGCGACGGGCGTCGCCGGGACCCTCCGCTACTTGTCCGAAGTATCCGTGAATTCGGCGTCGATCACGTCGTCGTCGGCGCCCCCACCGGCCCCGGCATCGCCTTGCGACGCCCCCGGGTTCGGCGGCATGCCTTCCGCGCCGGCCGCCTCGCTCTTGTAGAGCTTCTCCGCGACCTTGTGGAGCTCGGCCTCGACGCGCTGCTTGGCGGCATCGAGCTTGGCGGCGTCTCCGGACTCGAGGTCGGTCTTCGCGTCGGCGAGGACGCCCTCGAGCGCCGTCTTCTCGGCCTCCTCGAGCTTGTCGCCGTTCTCCGCGACCATCTTCTCGGCCTGGTAGATCATGCTGTCGAGCTCGTTCTTCTTCTCGATCGACGCGCGGCGCTCCTTGTCGGCGGACGCGTTCGCCTCCGCGTCCTGCACCATGCGGTCGATCTCCGCCGAATCGAGTCCGCCCGCGCCTTCGATCCGGATCGACTGCTCCTTGCCGCTCGCCTTGTCCGTGGCCGAGACGGAGAGGATGCCGTTCGCGTCGATGTCGAAGGTCACCTCCACCTGCGGCACGCCGCGCGGCGCCGGCGGGATCCCGTCCAGGATGAACTGGCCGATCGAGCGGTTGTCGTTCGCCATCTCGCGTTCGCCCTGGAGGACGCGAATCTCGACCTGGGGCTGGTTGTCC
>JAUIMK010000378.1 GCA_030432735.1 bacterium | reverse complement strand
GGGGCCGTAGACCGTGAAGAAGCGGAGTCCGGTCGCCGGCAGGCGATAGAGGTGGGCATACGTGTGCGCCATCGCTTCGTTCGCCCGCTTCGTCGCGGCGTAGAGGCTCACGGGATGATCGACGGCGTCCCGCTCCGAGAATGGGGTCTTCGTGTTGCCCCCATAGACCGAGCTGCTCGACGCGAAGGTCAGGTGGGAGGCCTCCACGGATCGGCAGCCCTCGAGGACGTTGAGGAAGGCGACGAGGTTCGCCTGGCCGTAGGCTTCGGGATGGTCGATCGAGTATCGGACCCCCGCCTGGGCAGCGAGGTGGATCACCCGCTCCGGGCGTGACTCCGCGAAGAGGGCGCGCGTGCGCCTCGCGTCCGCGAGGTCGAACTCGTGCCCCTGGTAGCCCGGCTCGCGTTCGAAGCGGGCGAGGCGGGCCCGCTTGAGCGACGGGTCGTAGTAGTCGTTGACGCTGTCGACGCCGACGACCTCGTCGCCCCGCGCGAGCAGCCGCTCCGCGACGGCTGCGCCGATGAATCCCGCCGTGCCGGTGACCAGGACCTTCATTGAACCGCGTCGACTCCCCCTCTGGCGCACGCGATGATACACACCGCGCCGTCTCGACCGTCATCGGCCTCCCGGAGCCGTCTCTGGATCGACGATCCGCGCGCTCCGGTACCCTGGGAGGGTCGGGCTCGACCCCGGCAAGGGAGGGCGAACGTGTCGCGCACGCGGGGCGGAGGGAGAGCAGCGGGCGGATCGCCGTCGACCGGGTGCGCGCGATCGCATGTGGTGGCGATGCTCCTCGTCCTCGTCTCGACCGCCAGCGCCTGTCAGACCCCGCCCGCCCGCGCCTGGCAGGCGGGCCGCCTCTATACGAGCGGGACCGAGGCCCTCGACCGCGGGGATCACGCGACCGCGATCGTGCGCCTCGAAGAGGCCGCCGTCCTCGTTCCCGGCGCGAGCGAGATCCGCAACCACCTGGGGCTCGCCTACTGGTCCGCGGGCGATCCGGTTCGCGCGCGCGCGGCCTTCGAAGCGGCGATCGATCTCGATTGCGACAACGCGGCGGCGCAAGCGAATCTGGCGAGCCTCGACGCGGCGCTGGCGGC
The DNA here is from genome assembly GCA_030432735.1 of bacterium. Lineage (GTDB taxonomy): Bacteria > Myxococcota_A > UBA9160 > UBA9160 > UBA4427 > UBA4427. The sequence continues at coordinate 3,048 of JAUIMK010000378.1, read as the reverse complement.
GGCGCGCGCGGAGACGAAGAGCGCGCGCTGAGGCCCTCCTCCGCCGAGCGTCGCGTGCCATGCGCGGCACGTTGGAGAATGTCGGCGGCAGCGTGATACCCTCCCGCCATGGCCCACGAAGCCGAGTTCGAGGCGCTCGCCGCCTACCTCGAGAAGAATCATCTCAAGCAGACGAAGCAGCGTGAGCTGATTCTCGAGACGTTCCTCGACGTCAATCGTCACGTGACGAGCGACGATCTCTATCAGGTGGTCCGGAAGGAGCACTCGAACATCGGGTACACGACGGTGTACCGGACGCTCAAGCTCCTCGTGGAGGCGGGCCTCGCGACGGAGCGCCACTTCGACGACGGGATCACGCGCTACGAGATCGAGCAGGAGCACCACGATCACCTGGTCTGCGTGAAGTGCGGGAAGATCCAGGAGTTCGAGTGCGACGAGATCGAAGAGCGCCAGCGCGAGGTCGCGTCAGAGCACGGCTTCGAGATCCTGCGGCACCGACACGAGCTCTACGGACACTGCTCGTCCTGTCGGGGGACGGAGTAGGCGAACTCGTGGCAGGGACGCTGCTCGGCGACGCCGGTGGCGTGTCGGCGGAAGCGCAGGGGGCTTGCCTGGGCAGGTGGGCTCGCACGCGTTCAGTCTGGGAGGTGTGTCGTGCGCGGCGCGCCTAGCCGCAGAGCGCGGCGTCGCCGTCGTCGACGATCTGGACGCGACCGGAGCGAAGCATGTAGGTCACGGTCGCGACCATCTCCTCCTCGGTGTCGCTCACTTCGCCGACGGCCTCGATCAGCTCCATCAGGGTCAGCGGCGCCAGGCCGGTGTCCTCCGAGGGCTGGATCTCGTGGACCGCGAGCTGGTGCTCGATCGGGATGACGGTCGCGCTCGGGTCGGCGGTTCGGTCTCGGTCCATGGGTCCTGCTCCTCTCCGGGGCCCGTCCAGGCCCGATGCATCCTTCATCGGCACGAGTGCCGAGGCCGTGAACGGCAAGTCGCGGGTCGATCGGTGAGACGGCGCTCAGGGCCTTCTCGACGGGCCTTCCTGCTCTTCTTCCGCATCCACTGCACATCGCGTGCCGGAGGGATGCGTCTCCGGCCGGGTGGGAAAGCCCTGTGTAGGGTCTGGCTCACGGTGTCGCGCCGGGCATTCGGAGCGCCAGCGCCTCCGCGATGGCCGTGCGCTCCGTCGCTTCACGCCCGGCGAGATCGGCGATCGTCCTCGCGACCCGCAGGACGCGCCGCGCGCCCCGAGCCGAGAGGCCGAAGCGTTCGACGGCATCGCCGAGCAGGTCGAGGGCTTCGGGCGAGGCGGCGACGCGGGCGTCCAGCTCGCGGTCGCCGATCTCCGCGTTGCATCGCACTCCGCGATCGCGTTGCCGCGCCCGCGCGGCGAGGACGCGCGCTCGCACGACCGCGCTCGTCTCGCTGGGCTCGCTCCCGCGAAGCGCCTCCCATCCGACCTCCGCCACCCGAACCGAGAGATCGATCCGGTCGAGCAGGGGCCCCGAGAGCCGGCGTCGATAGCGGGCGAGGGCGGCATCGTCACAGCGACAGTCGCGGTCGGGGGTGCCGTGAAAGCCGCAGGGGCACGGGTTGGCCGCCGCCACGAGCTGGAAGCGGGCGGGCAGCTCGCATCGCACGCTCGCCCGCGCGATCCGGACGACGCCCTGCTCGATCACCTCGCGAAGCGACTCGAGGCACCGCCGGTCGAACTCGGGGAGCTCGTCGAGGAAGAGCACACCATGATGCGCGAGGGAGACTTCGCCAGCGCGGATCGGGGAGCCGCCGCCGAGGAGCCCGGCGGCACTGGCGCCGTGGTGCGGGGCGCGGAACGGCGGACGGGCGCTCACCCGGGCCGCATCCGGGGCGAGTCCCGAGGCGTCGAGGATGCAGAACGCTTCGAGTCGCTCGGGCTCGTCGAGGGGCGGCAGGAGTCCCGGCAGCCGCCGCGCGAGCAGGGTCTTGCCCGAGCCCGGCGGTCCGGTCAGGAGCAGGCCGTGGCCCCCGGCGGCAGCGATCTCGAGTGCCCGCCGCGGCAGCGCCTGCCCGCGCACGTCCGACAAGCAGAGCCCGTCGTCCGGAGCCTCGTCCTCGACCTCCGGCGGCGCCGCGATCGCGCACCCGCCCCGGCCCTGGAGGTGCTCGACGACGTGGCCGAGGTCGCGGGCAGCGAGCACGCGGACGCCGGGTGCCTGCGCCGCGCGGGCCGCGCAGTCCTCGGCGACCACGACCTCTTCGAGACCGGCATCGCGCAGCGCGAGCACCGCGGCGAGCACCCCACGCGTCCCACGCAGCCGTCCGTCGAGAGCGAGCTCGCCGACGAAGCCCCGGCCCCGGAGCGCCTCTCCGTCGAGGGCATCGCCGACGGCACCGAGAACCGCGATGGCGATCGGCAGATCGAGGCCGGCGCCCTGCTTGCGGAGCTCGGCCGGCGCGAGATTCACCGTCACCCGGCGATCCGGGAACGCGAGCCCCGCAGCGGCGATCGCACCGCGGATCCGTGACGTACTCTCTCGGACCGCGGCCTCGGGCAGCCCGACCACGTCGACCCTCGGCAGCTGGGAAGAGAGCCGGACCTCGACCTCGACGGGGACGCCGGCGAGCCCGTCGAGGGTCGCGCTCCAGACGCGGATCATGTCGGCACCGCCCGGGACCGGCGAACGGAGCCAGCATGCCGCGCACGCCCGCGAGCCGGAACCCCAGGGACGAAAACCGGAGACGATCCGGTTGGAAATCGGAGATCCGCCGCGTACGGTCTGCCCCCAGCGAAGCCGACACCCCAAGCCCGCCGAACCCGGCAAGAGCAAGAGAAGCGCCTGCGGCCCAAGGCCCTCAACACGCCCTCGAAAAAGCGCCCGCGGCCTGCGGCCCGCGGACGCCCCACACACCCGAGCAAGGAAGCGCCCGCGGCCCAAGGGCGCCCGACACCCCAAGTCGCGAAAAAAAGCGCCCGCGGCCCAAGGGCGCTCAACGCGCCCGCAAAAAAAATGGAGGCAGAGCTCTCAGGGTAGAGCTCTGCCTCCGACTTTCGAAAAGCCCCGCGAGGAGCGG
>JAUIMK010000039.1 GCA_030432735.1 bacterium | reverse complement strand
GTCGCCGCCTTCCAGGGCGAAATCCGGGCTCGGGTTCGCGTGGCTGTCGTCCCCGCGCTCGACGACGAGGACGTAGCCGCCGGTGCGCGCCCGGAGATCGAGGGAGCCCAGGGTCGGGCGGCTCGTCACGCTCATCGGCACCTCGACCCACTCGGTATCCGAGTGGTCGAGCAGCTCCATCAGCCAGGGATCGATCGGCAGCGCCGCCGGCGCGCGGATCGCGCCGTAGCCTTCGTCGCGCAGGGCCTCGGTGAAGCGGGCGATCGCACCGTGGGGCACCTCGAAGTTCTCGAGCGCGCGCGCCACCAGCTCGATCGAGCCCTCGAACTCCTCCGCGACGACCACGTCGGCTCCGGCCATCGAGAGCCGGTCGACCTCCCGGACGTAGCGCGTGCGCGCGAGGATCGGCGTCTCGGGGGCCATCGCCCGGATCCGCGACACGATCCGCCGCGTCGCCAGCGGATCCGAGATCGCGACCGCGACCAGCCGCGCGTCCCAGACCGCGAGATGGCGGAGCACCTGCGGTCGCGTCGCGTCGCCGTAGATCACCGGCTCCCCGGTCTCCCGCGCCTCGAGGGCGGCGCTCGGGTTCGTGTCGACGGCGATGAAGGGCACGCCGAGGGAGCGGAGCAGGCGGATCAGCGTCTGCCCCGCCGGTCCGTAGCCGATCACGACTACCCGCTCACCCGCACCCGCCTCGGGCAGGGCCGCGTCCTCCGCGAAGCCACCGCCCGGGTGCCCGAGGCGCTCGGCGATCGCGCCGGCGATCGCGGGCGCGCTCCCGATCAGGAAGGGCGAGACCAGCAGACTCACGATCGAGGCGGCGACGACGCGGGCCTGGAGGACGGGCTCGATGACGCCGGCGGCGGCGGCGACGCCGAGCAGGACGAAGGCGAACTCGCCCATCTGCGCGAGGGAGAGGCCGGCTTCCAGGCTCACGCGGAGGGAGCGGCGGAGCAGCACGGTGCCGGCGAAGAGGACGATCAGCGTCTTGCCGACGACGATCGCGGCGACGTCGAGGAGCAGCGTGCCGGGGGCCTCGGCGACCTGGGCCGGGGAGAAGAACATGCCCACGGCGGTGAAGAAGATGCCGAGCAGCACGCCGCGAAGGGGGACGACCTCGCTGAAGAGCTGGTGCGCGTAGGGCGAGCCGCTGGCGGCGACGCCCGCGAGGAAGGCGCCGACCGCGAGGGTGAGTCCCAGGGCCTCCGCCGCGAGCGCCGAGCCCAGCACGATCAGCAGCGCGAAGAGACTGAAGAGCTCGCCGCCGCGATTCTGCGCGACGCGGTCGAGCAGCCGCGGGACCAGGAACCAGACGCTGAAGCCGACCACGGCGAGGGCGAGGACCATCTTGCCGATCGCGAGGGCGAGGGCGCCGGTGCCGCCGACGTCTCCGGCGAGCAGCGGCACGATCAGCAGGAAGGGCACGATCGCGAGGTCCTGCATGAGCAGGACGGCGACCGAGAGCTGCCCGCTCGGTGCGTCGATCAGGCCTTCGTCGGTCAACAGCCGCAGCACGATCGCCGTCGACGACATCGACACGCCCGCGCCCACGACGAACGCCGCAGGCCAGGAGAGCCCCGCCGCCGACGCGGCCCCCGCGACCAGCGCGAGTGTGGCCGCGACCTGGAACCCGCCGCCGACCAGCGCCGGCCGCCAGAGCGTGCGAACCCGCTCGAGCGGAAGCTCGAGGCCGATCTCGAAGAGGAGGAAGACGACGCCGAGCTCGGCGAGCTCCCGCACCGCATCGGGATCCGCGACGAGCCCGAGCGCCCCCGGGCCCGCGATCGCGCCGACCACGAGGAAGCCCACGATCGAAGGCAGCCGCAGCCGTTCCGTCGCCGCGAGGCCGGCGGAGGCGAGCGCGAGCAGGACGACGGCTTCGATCAGCCCGTGCGAGACCTCCACCGCCGACTACTCCCGGGATCCGCCCCGCCGCCGCGCCGTTCCGGTCAAAGGGCCTGCCGGATCTGCTCGAGGACGAGGCGTGAGCGGGCTTCGTTGCCGAAGACGCCGATGCGGATGCGCAGGTCCGTCTGCTCGTCGCCGCGCGCGATCAGCCGGATGTCGACGGGGTCGCCGCCCGCGGTCGTCGCGCGCCAGCGGATTCGTCCCTCTTCTTCGAGGGTCGCCTCCACGTCGACGTAGCGGAGGGTCTCGACCGCCGTCTTCGTCGCCTCGTGGAGGGTCTCGAGCGGCACGTCCTCCGTCACCCGGAGCTCGCCGGTCGCGAAGGCGATCGCGCTCGTCCCGGCGCCGCCGGCGAGGAGCAGCACGCCGCACCCGGACTGCAGGAGGGCGGCGGTGAAGAGCACGGCGAGCACGGAGCCGCGCGGGCGGTGCGGATGGATCGACACGGGGCGAGTCTCGTCCGGGTTCGGCTCCGTGTCTAGCCGGCGGTGCGCCGCCGAAAGAGAATTTCGACGCGAGTGACCGTCTCGCGCGGGAAGAAAGTCAGGTCCGCCCTCGTCGTCGCATCGATCGCGCGAAGCGACCCGGCGCCTCTGCCGTCCCCGGGCGCGACGTCGAACCCTTCCGCGCGCAGCGCCTCGTCGAAGCGATCGCGGGCGCCCGCCGGGTCGCCGGGCCAGTCGACCAGCAGCAGCCGGTCGCCGTCGCGGCGCAGGTCCGCGAGGACGCGGCCTTCTTCGAGGCGGGGCCAGCGCGCCGGCAGGTCGTCGGGCCAGGGCTGCGGCCCGATCCGGCTCTCGCTCCGGGAGCTCGGTCCGTCGAGGGCCGCGAAGGCGGCGTCCGCCCGCTCGCGAACCCCGGAGAGCTCGCCCGGGCGAGCCGGTCGGTTCGGGCCCGTTCGCGAGGCGACGTCGTCGGGTACGCCGGGCTGAGCCCGATCCTCCGCCGGGTCGCCGGCTTCGCAGGCCACGAGGGCGAGGAGCGCGGCGCCGAGCAGCGGGGCCGCGATCGCGCTCCAGAATGGGATTCGGAGTTGCATGTCGAAACGTCGCCTTCCAACCGGAACGAAGCTTTTCCGCGGGCTCTGGAGAGAGTGCCTCGGAACGGCGATTCGGGTCCGCAGGATCGAGAAAACCCGTAAAGGGCGGGGGGTTGCGTCGCGATAAGTCCCATCGGATGCCGGTGGAGGGCAGGGGCGGTCGGCCCCTTCCGGAATCGGCGGACGCGGGCCCGATCCGAACGACGAGCGTGGGACGAAGAGCGATGGACGGTAGGAGTAGAGGGATGACGCCGCTGGACCCGAACGGTCCGCTCGAGGAGAGCCCGGCGTGGAGCGCAGGGCCGAGCGAGCCCCAGAGCGCCATCGAGCACCAGGCCGCCCTCGACGCGACCGTCTTCCGCACCGACCGCGATCCCTACGAGCTCGTGCTCGAGCTCGACGCCGGGGAGCTCCGACTCCGCCGGGAGCAGCGCGGGGCCTGACGCCTCCCCCGTTGGCCCGCCGGCTCGCCCGCCCGCCGCGGCGGATCCCGGTCGTCGCGACGCGGACGGATTCCCCGGGGGTCGTCCGGAAATCTCGGGGAAGCGGTGTTAACGTCCCCTCGAGGCCCCTCGGATCACGACGGGGCCTCGAATCCATTGGGGGCTCCGGCTGCGCCCGTTTTTCGACCGGAGCCGCCGATCGCCCTTGTCCCGCCCGCATCCCGCGCGCCTGTCATCCCGTGCGCGTATCCCCGGGAGAACCGAATTGAGTCTGCATCCGCTCATCGCCCTCGCGAACGACCGCGACGTCAAGCAAGCGAAGGGCTTTCGCGCTGCCGCCGAGAAGCTGACCGGCGCGTCCCTCGAAGCCGACTATCAGGCCGAGACGGCGAACGTCCCGAAGCGCTCGGCCGAGGATCTGAAGTACCTCGGCGTGCGCGTCGGCCGGAAGGCCAAGCAGCGCCAGAACAACAAGGACGAGAAGCACCTCGCGGAGGCGATCGCGCGCGCGGCGCAGGCCGAGAACGCGCCGGCCCTCGAGCTGCCGACGGGCGAGACGCTCACGATCGTCGACCACAGCGTCCCGATCAAGACCGCCGCGGCGGACAAGGAGAAGGGCGACGCGGATCCGAACGCGGGCATCGACGAGATCCCGCTGCTCGCCGTGATCGGTGACGATCGGCCGGCGGTCGCGGTCCTCAAGTTCCTCGAGCCCGACGCGACCCGCAGCGGGGCCGGGGACACGCCTCTGCGCTTCTTCCTCCAGGGGCTCGCCCACGCGGCGGCGGTGGACGGCAATCGGGACGCGCTGAAGGCGGAGATCGCCGAAGCGACCGGCAAGACCCTCGGCGAGGAGGCTCCCGCGGTGATCATCGCCGCCAGCCCCCAGTACTGGAAGCTCTGCCGGAAGCGCGAGGCCCAGAAGGGCGCGGGCTGGATCCGCGAGCTCGAACGCCTGGCCCGGGAGATCGGTGAGTCGATCGGGACCGAGGTCTTCTTCGTCGCGCTGTCCACCGACACGACGGACGGGGTGGGCTGGACCTACGACGACGAGGGGGCGGTCCTCACCGGTGGGATCACCCTCGACAAGGCCTGGGAGACCGGCGCCGGGAAGCTCAAGCCGAAGCCCAAGCCGAAGAAGACCGATCCGGCGGACGAGATCGTCGAGGCCGACCTGTCGCGGCCGGTCCGCACGTACAACATCCGCGAGAGCTTCCAGTCCGGCGACCGCATCGCCCACAAGACCCTCGGCGAAGGCGTCGTCCAGGGCGTCGCGGGTCGCGGGAAGATCGCCGTGCTCTTCGGCGAAGAGAAGAAGCTCCTGATCCACGAACGCCCCTAGGCGCCGCCTCGGCGTTCGCTCGGCGGGACGTGCCCGACCCGCCCGCGCAAGCCAGAAAGAAGAAGCCCCCCATGTCCGATGCTGCTGCCGCGGAGCGTTTCGAGCGCTTCGAGGGAACGAGCGGGTACATCGCCTCTCGTTCGCTGATCGACGCCGTCAACTGCTCGCTCGCCCTCGAGCGCCCGCTCCTCGTGAAGGGCGAGCCCGGCACGGGCAAGACGCTGCTCGCCCGCCACGTGGCCGAAGGCCTCGGGATGGAGATGGACAGCTGGCACATCAAGTCGACGTCGAAGGCCGAGGACGGCCTCTACGTCTACGACACGGTCCAGCGCCTGAACGACGCGCGCTTCGGGGACGGCGACGTCGGCGACATCCGCAGCTACATCCGGCTCGGGCCGCTCGGCCGGGTCTTCTCCGCCGAAGAACGGCAGGTCCTGCTGATCGACGAGATCGACAAGGCCGATCTCGAGTTCCCGAACGACATCCTGCGCGAGCTCGACGAGATGCGGTTCACGGTCCTCGAGACCGGGGACGAAGTCGTTGCGAAGCAGCGCCCGATGGTGATCATCACGTCGAACAACGAGAAGGAGCTGCCCGACGCGTTCCTTCGCCGCTGCGTCTTCCACTTCATCGACTTCCCCGACGTGGAGCAGATGCGCGAGATCGTCGACGTCCATCATCCGCAGGTCGAGAAGGCGCTCCTCGAGCAGGTGCTCGTCAAGTTCTACTGGCTCCGCGAGCAGAAGGAGCTGCGCAAGCGCCCCTCGACCTCGGAGCTGATCGACTGGATCACCGCGCTCCTGCGCGCCGGCGTGGCCCCCGAGAAGCTCGAAGCGGAGCTGCCCTTCATGGGCGCGCTCCTCAAGAACGAGCAGGACACGAAGGTCATCTCCCGGTACCTCGATCGGGACGGCAAGCTCCCGACGTCCCTGGACGAGCTGAAGGCGCCGGGCCGGCGTTAGGCCGCCTCTCCTCCGGCGGTCGGTCATGGTCTTCCTCGACTTCTTCTACGCACTCCGCGCCGCGGGCCTCAAGAGCACGCTGCAGGAGTGGCGGATGCTGCTCACGTGCCTCGAGAAGGGCCTGCACGATTCGAGGATCGAAGGCTTCTACCACGTGGCGCGCGCGTGCCTCGTGAAGAGCGAGAGCGACTTCGACACCTTCGACCTCGTCTTCGCCGAGTACTTCGAGGGCATCGAAGGGGCGATCCAGCTCTCCCCGGAGCTGCTCGAGTGGCTCGCGAACCCGAAGCCCGCCGACGAGCTGACGCCGGAAGAGCTGGCCGCTCTCGAGCACCTCGACATCGAGGAGCTCATGAGGAAGTTCCAGGAGACGATGGCCGAGCAGACCGAGCGCCACGACGGCGGCTCGAAGTGGGTCGGTACCGGCGGCAAGTCGCCCTACGGCCACGGCGGCACGCATCCGACGGGGATCCGCGTCGGCGGGGCCGCCGGCAAGCGATCCGCCATGAAGGTCTACGAGGATCGGCAGTTCGAGGATTACCGGACGGACGTCGCGCTCGACACGCGGAACGTGAAGCTCGCGCTGCGCCGGCTGCGACAGCTGACCCGGACCGACGGCCCCGAAGAGCTCGACATCGACGGCACGATCGACAAGACCTGCAGGGAAGCGGGAGAGATCGAGCTCGTCTTCCGGCCGAAGCGGAAGAACGACGTGCGCCTCCTGCTCCTGATGGACGTCGGCGGGACGATGGACCCGTACTACGAGCCGGTCAGCCGACTGCTCACGGCGCTCCACGAAGAGCGCGGCCTGCGCGACTTCCAGGCCTACTACTTCCACAACTGCGTCTACGAACGCGTCTACACCTCGGCCCGGCTGCTGCGCAGCGAGTCCATCATGACCGCGGACCTGCTCCGGACCTACGGAGAGCGCTGGAAGCTGATGATCGTGGGCGACGCGGCGATGCACCCGTCGGAGCTGAACTCGGCGCGGGGCAACATCAACTTCCGGAACGAGACGGAGACGAGCGGCGCGTCCTGGCTCGATCGACTCCAGCGCCACTTCGACCGGAGCGTCTGGCTGAACCCCGACCGCCCGGTCGAGTGGGGGATGTCGTCCACCTGCCGTCAGATCTCCGGCCTGTTCCCGATGTACCACCTCTCGGTGAACGGCCTCGAAGAGGGCGTGAAGGGGCTCGTCGGTGCGCGTCCGGCGATGGTCCGGCCGATCATGGCGCCGGGCTCGAGCCGCCTCTAGCCCTCTTTGGCCGTCTCCGGCTCCGCCCCGCCGCCGCTCGAAGGAAGCGTCACTCGGGCTCGTGCCGCGCGACGTCGAGGTGCACGTCCATCTGCGGGAACGCGATCACGATTCCGTTCTCGGCGAAGAGCTCGTCGATCCGGTAGCGGACGTCGCTACGGATCATGGCCCGGTCGGTCTGCTCGGTGTACTGGATCCAGAAGCGGACCTCGAAGAGCAGGGCGCTGTCACCGAAGTCGTTGAAGACGACGCTCGGGCCACTCGGTCGATCGACGCATCGCGGGTGCTCGCTCGCCGCCTGCAGCAGGAGCGCCTCGACCTTCCGGACCGGCGAGCCGTAGGCGACGCCCACGTCGACGCGCAGTCGGAGCATCGGATCCTCGTGGGTCCAGTTGACGACGTTGCTCTCGAGGAAGGCCGCGTTGGGCACGATGATGTGGAAGTTGTCCGGGGTCCGTACGCGGGTGCTGCGGAGGCCGATCGCGTCGACGGTGCCGACGATGCCGCCGACTTCGACGAGGTCACCGGTCCGGATCGGTCGCTCCGCCAGGAGCAGCAGGCCGCTGATGAAGTTCGAGACGATCGTCTGGGAGCCGAAGCCGATCCCGATGGCGAGCGCGCCACCGGCGACGGCGAAGGCCGTGAGCGGGATGTTGACGGCCCGCAGCGCCATCAGGAACGCGACCCCCATCAGGGCGTAGAACGTGAGGGAGGCGAAGGCGCTCGAGGCACCGCCGTCGAAACCGAAGTGCGGGAAGAAGCGCCGCCGGAGCTGGGCCCGGATGAAGCGCGCGATCGTCAGGCCGAAGACGATCACGGCGAGGGCGATCACGATCTTGCCGGGCGTGATCGCGCTGTCTTCGGAGGTCGTGAGCTCGAAGGTCCAGAGGGACGCGATCGTCGCCCAGGCGGAGCGGGCGCGCTCCGCGAGGCTCCGCCGCTTCATGCGTGCGGTCAGCTCGTCGACCAGGCGGTCTTCGAGGGCGATCGCCGCGTCGAGGGAGAGGAGATCCGAATCGTAGAGCGCGACCAGCTCGTCGAGGTCCTCGAACTCGAGCTCGAGGAAGCGCTGGGCGTTCGGTGACTCGCTGCCGGCTTCGGTCGAGCGCCGCAGGAGATCGGCCTGGGCGAGCTGCGCCTCGGCGCGTTCCGTCTCGTGGATCCGCCGGAGGTTGCGGAGACGTTCCAGCTCGAGCTCCGCGCGGTCCCGCCATTCGGGGGCGTCGGCGAGGTCGAAGTCCGGGCCGAGCACCGAATAGCGGTGCTGCCAGGCCGTCCGCATGCGGGCGAGGCGCTCGATCCGCTCCGAGAGCAGCGAGACCATCTGCTGGCGATGGGAGAGCTGGGCGCGTCGCGTGGCGAGCTCGAGTGCGAACTCGGGCGCGTCCGAGGCATCGACGCGACCGCGGCGCTCCTCGGTCGTGCGAAGGGTGCCCTCCGCCGCCAGGAGTCGCGAGCGCTTGAGCTCCAGCTCGCGGTCGAGGTCGAGGCGTTCGCGATCGAGACGCGCGATCGCGTCGGTGAGATCGGACTCGCGCGGCTGGAGCTGGCTCTCGACCCAGGTGAGCGCGGCGCGAGCCTGGCGCGTCGTCGAGACGTGGATGTCGTGCTCGATCGTCGCGCTTCGGACGTGTTGCTCGGCGAGCAGCACCTGCTCACTCGCGATCCGGAGCCGGTCCTCGAGCTCGCGGAACTCGGTCGCGAGGCGGATCCGTTCGACCTCCTCCTTCTCTTTGTCGAGCACGTCGCGGAGGCGCCGCCGCTCCCGATCGAGGTCGTCGCGGGCTTCCCGCGCGAGGTCGAGATTCGCGCGGCGGTCCTCGAGCACGCGCCGGGTCTTCTCCTCCTGCCGCGCGGCCTCGCGCCACGCCTGCAGCACGCCATCGAGGGTCGGGACCGGGAAGGGCGGCGGGTCGGCGACGATCTCCGAGGGATCCCGCGCGAGCCCGGACTCGATCACGCTCCGGCCGACCTCGAGGGCATCGATCCGGAGCTGCGCCTCGCGACGTTGTTCGAGGATGCGCACCAGGCGCTGCGCCAGCTCGACGGACGTCGAGGGCGGCAGCGGCTCGGCGGTCTCCCGGGACTCGCTGGCCCGGGAGCCGGTCAGCGCAGCGAGCCGGCTTCGGGCTTCGGTGAGCGCGTTCTCGATCGAGGTGAGGGGGTCTCGTCGCGCCGCCTCGTCGCCCTGCGGGCCTTCCGCCCCGTCCTCGGCGGGGTCGAGGGCGTCGAGCAGCGGGTTCTGGGCCGCGGCGGGGCCGGCGACCGCGGCCCCCATGGCGATGAGCAACAGCAGGAGCAGCAGCGCGCGCCCGCCGGCGCGAAGGCGCGGGGCACAGTCATCCGGGGAGGGGACCATGGCGCGCAGACTAGCAGCCTGCGAGGCGGTTCCGCGGCGCGTCCGTTCTGTCGGGGCACCGTCAGGAGTCCGACAGACGACGGGGAAAGCACTTCTGGTCCGTGGGGTTGTGCGGGTTTTGTCGGCGGACGAAACGCGTCGGCCCGCCGCGTGGCCCTGCTCGTCACGCGGTCGCAGGCAGGGCCCTCTCGGGCGTCTGGGCTTCGGTGTTCCCGCCGATCGGACGATGAGGAGCGCTGCGCCGCGCACGCCGCGCCGCCGCGCCCGGACGGAGGCCGCGCAGGATGGCGCGTCCGAGATCCGACTGATATTCATCGCGCGTTCCCCCTTATTCCATCCGGAGCTCCGTCGTGTTCGATCAGCCCCGCTTCTCGGTCTGGGCAGTCCCGACCCTCGTCGCCGGGATCGTCTGGGTCTCGGTCGCCGTCTCCGCGGCGGGTCCCGTGTCGCTCCCGCTCGGGATCGTCGGTGCGGTCCTGGGCGCTTCCGGCGTCATGCAGCTGCTCGCGCCGGGTGATCATCGCGTCACGCAGCTCGGCGCCTTCGCCGGGCTCCTCGGGGCGCTCGTCGCGCTGCCGTCGATGATCGCCGTGGGCTTCGCGTCGGGGCTCGGTCTGCTCGTCGCAGCGCTCGCGGGCGGCTGGGGGGCCGGTCGCATGGCGATCCAGGTGGAGCCCCACATCGCCGGCGTGCCCCGGCCTGGGACGAGCCCGTCGACCGCCGCGAAGGTCGCCGTCGACGAGGCGATCCTCGGCTTCGAGGCCCTGTCGGGAACCGGGTCCATCCCGAGCGATGGAACCCTCGACCGGGTGATCGACGAGCTCGATCAGGCGCACGTGTTCTTCGCCCGCGAAGGCTTCCTCGAAAAGCCCGAGACCTATCACGTGCCGCCGCCGGACCTGCTCGACCCCGACGTCCAGATCCAGCAGGTCGCCGGGCATCGCGTCGAGGTGCTCCGCTTCGAGAGCGACTACGCCCCCGCCGAGGGCGAGCCGGGTCGGGAACGGTGGCTCGACTACGCACCGTGTCGCGAGGGTTGGGCCTACGTGCTGCGTCACGAAGGACCGCCGCGCCCCTGGCTGATCGCGACGAACGGCTATCGCATGGGGCACGCGCGGATCGACGTCCCGCTCTTCGCGCGCTTCTTCGCGGACCACGGCCGGCCCGGGAGTCAGGGCGCTTCGGGGCTCGGACTGAACGTGCTGATCCCGGTGCTTCCCCTTCACGGGCCGCGGCGGATCCACTGGCATTCCGGACAGGGCTTCCTCGGCGTCGACGTGCTCGACACGATTCACGCCGAGACACAGGGGCTCTGGGACATGCGGCGGCTGCTCTCCTGGGTGCGGTCGCAGGGCGCCCCGGCCATCGGCGCGTTCGGCCTCTCCCTCGGCGGTCTCACGACCGCGAACTTCGCGAGTCTGGCGACGGGCCTCTCGGCAGCCGTGCCCGGGATTCCGCTGATGTCGATCGAGCGGGTCCTCCGGCGTCACGCCCCCGCGGCCCAGCTCGCCTGGGCGACGTCCCAGGGCTTCGACCTCGATCGCGTGGCGGACCTCCTCCGCGTGATCACCCCGACCTCCCTCACGCCGCAGGTGCCGAAGGCGAACCGCTTCCTCTTCGGGGCGACCGGGGATCGACTCGTCACCCCGGACCACGTGCGCGACCTGTGGCGACACTGGGACGAGCCCGGGATCGTCTGGTACGACGGGTCGCACATCAGCTTCGCGGGCGAGACCGCCGTGTGGGAAGGCGTCGATCGTACCCTGCGCGAGAGCGGCCTCGTCGGCGACTGACCGGCGCCAGGCTCGCCGCCGGGGTGCGTTTCGCCTGCGCTTGATTGGAGCCGACCGAGTGCCGATCTATCCTCCCGGGTGCGTCGCGCGCCGGGGGGCGAATGGACGATCGCAGGTCGCAGGACTCGGACGGCACGTCGGGCTACTCGCTGGACGATCGCTACCTGTCCGACGAGGGCGTGGTCTTCCTGACGGGAATCCAGGCGCTCGCGCGACTCCCCCTCGAGCAGCTTCGCGTCGATCGTCTCGCGGGACGGAACACCGCCGCGCTCGTCTCCGGCTATCCCGGCTCGCCCCTCGGAGGCTACGACCGGGCCGTCGCCCAGGCCGCGGCCCTCGCGCCCGAGCTGCCGATCTCGTGTCGGCCCGCGATGAACGAGGAGTACGGGGCGAGCGCGATCATGGGCTCGCAGCTCGCCGCCGCCCAGCCGGATTGCCGCTACGACGGGATCGTCGGGCTCTGGTACGGCAAGGCGCCCGGGGTGGATCGCGCCGCGGACGCGCTTCGACATGCGGTCTATGCGGGGACGTCGATGCACGGGGGCGCCGTCGCGATCGTCGGCGACGACCCGGCGGCGAAGAGCTCGACCGTTCCCTCCTCGTCCGCCGGCGTGCTGACGGACATGCACGTGCCGCTCCTCTATCCGGGGGATCCCGCCGAGGCCCTCGACCTGGGGCGCCACGCGATTGCGCTCTCCCGGACCACCGGGCTCTGGAGCGCGCTCAAGATCGTGGCGGACGTGGCGGACGCGACGGCGAGCGTCGAGCTCGGTCCCGATCGCGTCGTACCGGTGATCCCGCGACTCGAGGGGCGACGTTACGAGCACCACGCGGACGGGGCGCTGCTCACGCCGCGAACCGTCGAGGTCGAGCGCGAGATCGTCGAGGTCCGGTACGAGCTCGCTCGACGCTATGCGAGCGCCAACGCGCTGAACCACGTGACCGTCGATCCGCCGGACGCCTGGATCGGCATCGTCTCCTCCGGCATCACGTACCGCGAGGTGCGAGAGGCGCTCGCGCGGCTCGGCCTGCGGCGCGACGAGGACGTCGCCTCCTGTGGCATCCGGCTCCTCAAGATGAGCATGCCCATGCCCTTCGATCCCGCGACCGTGCAGCGCTTCGCGAAGGGGCTCCACGAAGTCCTCGTGATCGAGGAGAAGCGACCGGGGCTCGAGTCCCTGGTCAAGGACGCGCTCTACGCCGAGGTGGACCGGCCCGTCGTCGTCGGCAAGCAGGACGCCGACGGCGCGCCGCTCGTGCCCGGGCACGGCGCCCTCGACGCGGACGGGTTGATCCCGGTCCTGCGTCGCCGTCTGGCGCCGCGGCTCGAAGATCGGCTCGTCCCCGAACGCCCCGAAACGGGCCCGGGGCTCGCGGTGCTCCCAGTCGCGCGCGCGCCCTTCTTCTGCTCGGGCTGTCCGCACAACCGGAGCACCCAGGTCCCGGAAGGCGCGCTCGTCGGCGCGGGGATCGGCTGCCACACGATGGCCCTGTTGATGGACGAAGATCGCGTCGGCGACATCGGCGGGCTCGGCTGCATGGGCAACGAAGGCGTGCAGTGGATCGGCATGTCGGACTTCGTCGAGCGCGGCCACTTCATCCAGAATCTGGGCGACGGCACCTTCTTCCACTCGGGGCAGCTCGCGATCCAGGCGAGCATCGCCGCCGGCGTCGACGTCACCTACAAGCTGCTCTACAACGGCACGGTCGCGATGACCGGTGGGCAGGATCCGCAGGGGCAGCTCGCGGTGCCGAAGGTCGTGCGCGGGCTGCTGAACGAGGGGGTCGCGCGGGTGATCGTCACGACGGACGACCTCGCGCGCTACGACGCGATCTCGCTCCCGGCCGGGGTCTCGGTCTGGTCGCGGGACCGCCTGATCGAGGCGCAGGAAGTCCTCGCGAAGGTGCCCGGCACGACGGTGCTCATCCACGACCAGGGCTGCGCCGCGGAAGCCCGTCGTGCGCGCAAGCGGGGCAAGGTCGAGACACCGCCCCATCGCGTCGTGATCAATCACCGGATCTGCGAAGGCTGCGGCGACTGCGGTCGGATCAGCAACTGCCTGTCGGTCCAGCCCGTCGAGACGCCCTTCGGTCGGAAGACCGAGATCGACCAGACGACCTGCAATCTCGACTACTCGTGCCTCGAAGGCGATTGCCCCTCGTTCATGACCGTGACCGGCGTGGCGGACGGCGCGAAGCCCGCGCAGGCCCGTGCCGTCCCGGCGCCGCCCGCTTCGCTCGCCGCGCCCACGCTCGTCGTGCCCGACGACGAGTTCGCCGTTCGGATCACCGGCATCGGAGGCACCGGCGTCGTGACCGTCGCGCAGGTCGTCGGGACCGCGGCGATGCTCGACGGCTTCCACGTTCGCGGCCTCGACCAGATCGGGCTCTCGCAGAAGGCGGGGCCGGTCGTGAGCGACCTGCGCCTCTCGCGGACGGCACCCACCGCGACGAACCGCCTCGGCGAAGGTCAGGCCGACCTGCTCCTCGCCTTCGACCAGCTCGTCGCGGCCTCCGACAAGGGACTGCGCACGACGGATCCCGAGCGAACCACCGTCGTCGGCTCGACGACGGCGACCCCGACCGGCGAGATGATCACGCATCCGGAGATCCGGCTGCCTTCGCCGGCGGCGCTGATCGAGCGGATCGCGTCGCGCACGCGACCCGGGCAGGGCTTCTGGGCGGATGCGGCCGCGATCACCGAGGACCTCTTCGGCAACGCGACGACGGCGAACCTCTTCGTGGTCGGCATGGCGGTCCAGGCGGGCTGTCTCCCGGTCTCCGCGGGGCGGCTGGAAGAGGCGATTCGACTGAACGGCGTCGCGGTCGAGGCGAACCTGGCGGCCTTTCGATGGGGCCGGGCGCAGATCGCCAGGCCGGAGGACGTCGCGGACGCGCGTCGCGCTCCGGGGGGCGCGTCGGTCGTGTCGGCGGCGACGGTTCCGGTGCCCCTGCCTCCGTCGCTTTCCGAACGCCTCGCTCGCCTCGACGTCGACGACGCGCTGGCGGCAGACCTGCGCCGCTTCGCGAGCGAGCTGGTCGCCTGGGGCGGACTCCGGGAAGCGGTGCGCTGGCTCGACCTGGTCGAATCGACGCTCGTGACCGAAGAACGCGTCGTCCCGGGCAGTCGCCGGCTGACGCGGACCGTCGCCGAGATGCTCTACAAGCTGACGGCCTACAAGGACGAATACGAGGTCGCGCGTCTGATGACGGACGAGGACGGCCTCGCGGCGGCCCGGGAGGTGGCGGGGGAGACGGGGCGCCTCGCGTGGCGTCTGCATCCGCCGATCCTGCGGGCGCTCGGCCTCCGGCGGAAGATCGCGATCGGCTTCGGTGCGAGCCCGCTCGTCCGGCTGCTCGCGAAGGGGCGCGTGCTGCGGGGGACGCCGTTCGATCCCTTCGGCTACGCGGCGGTTCGCCGGGTCGAGCGCGCGCTGCCCGGCGAGTATCGCGCCGCGATCGAGGAGGTCCTCGAAGCTCTCGACGTCGATCACTTCGAGGCCGCCGTCGCGCTCGCCGCGCTTCCGGATTCGGTGCGCGGCTACGAAGACCTGAAGCTGGAACGCGCGGCCGCGTATCGCGAGAAGCTCGCCGAGGCGCTCGCCGCGCTCCGCTAGTCCGTCGCCGGCCCGCGTCCGGGCCTTTCGCCGCGGCGCGTTGGACCTTCGTGGGCTCCGAGTCGGGTATCGTTCGCCTTCACGAAGGCACGCCCTCGAGCGGCCTTCTAGTGTTGCGGGTCGCCGGCGGGATCCTCCGTCGGCGACCGAGGACGAGACCCGCGTGGACGAAGACCTGCTCTCGAAACCGTTCCGCCCGTTGCCGATCCGCGCGATGAACGCGATCGGCCGGGGGCTCGCGCGCGTGGGGCTCGTCCCGATCTCCCTCGACGAGGACGATCTCCTCGCGGCGGCCAGCAAGAGCGCGGGGCTCTCGGACTTCGGTCCCGATTCGTTTCGTCCCGGTCTGTCGAAGCTGCTCGAATCCCTGGAGGCGGACGGACGCCTCTCGCTCTTCGGCCGCTTCTTCGCCCGCCGCCAGCTCCTCGAGCTCCTGACGCATCGCCTCGAGCTCGCCGACTGGCGCAAGCGTCGCCCCGAGATCGCGGACGTCGAGATCCGACGTCCGCTCTTCATCCTCGGTCTGCCGCGGACGGGGACGACGCTCCTCTATGGATTGCTCGCCGAGGATCCGGCGAACCGCGCGCCGCTCTCCTGGGAGATCGACCAGCCGAGCCCGCCCGCGGAGACCGCGACCTACGAGACGGATCCGAGGATCGAGTCGACGCAGGCGCGCTTCGAACAGGTCAAGTCCCTCGCGCCGGGCTTCCAGACGATCCACCCGATCGGCGCGCTGATGCCCCAGGAGTGCATCGTCCCGACGGCCTCCGAGTTCATGAGCCTGCGCTTCCAGATGGTCTTCGACGTCGAGCGCTACGACACCTGGCTGCTCGAGCAGGACATGCGCCCGACCTACGCGCACCATCGACGCTTCCTCCAGCACATGCAGTCACGCCACGCCTGCGAACGCTGGATCTTGAAGTCCCCGGGTCATCTCGGTCCGATCGACGTGCTCTTCGAGACCTACCCCGACGCGATGGTCGTGCAGACCCATCGCGATCCGATCCGCGTGATCCCTTCGGTCGCCCATCTCGAATACACGATGCGGCTCGTGTCGTCGGATCAGGTGGATCCGGCGCGGGTCGGCCGTCAGATGCTGGCGGTCTGGTCGAAGCTCCTCGAGCAGGGGATGGCCGCCCGCGACCGCCACCCGGAACGCGAGGAGCGGATCCTCGATCTGTCCATGCGCGAAGTCGTCGGGAATCCGATCGCCTGCGTCGAGAAGATCTACCGCCACTTCGAGCTCGAGCTCTCGGACGAGGCGCGCGCGCGGATGCAGCGCTACCTCGCGGAGCACCCGAAGGACGAGTTCGGGACCCATCGCTACAGCCTCGAGGCCTTCGGTCTCGAGGAGGACGCCGTGAACGCGGCCTTCAAGGGGTATCGGGAACGGTTCGACGTGGCGCCGGAGCCCTTCGCGACGCGGCCCGCGGACGACTGAGGAACGGCGTCGTCACAATCGTGGAGGGCGGCACCCGCTCTCGGCCAAGGCGCGAAGAGGCTCTTGGGAAACGCGTCGAACCCGTCGATCCCGCGCGCGGCCGGCCCTCAGCCCAGCATCGCCCGGATCGCGCCGACCAGTGCGCCGATCAGCAGGATCACGTTCGAGAGGAAGCCGAGCAGGAAGCCGGTCGTGCGCTTCTCGGGGGCCTTCACGTAGCCCGCGAAGTAGAGCGGCCGGCCGATGAGGAAGAGCGCACCGACGCCGGCGCCGATCGTCGAGCCCCAGAACTGGCTGAAGAGCCAGAGCGAGGGGAGGAAGACGATCAGCTGCTCGAGGGTGTTCTCCTGGACGCGGTAGTAGCGCTCGAACTCCGGATGGCCGGTGGTGGCCGGCGCGTCGACGCCGAACTGCCCGCGCGCCATGCCGACGCGGAGCGTGAAGAACATGTATTCCAGCAGGGCGATGGTCGTGACGAGCGCGGTGAGCTCCATGAGGGGACTCCTTCGAGAGGGCTGCGATTAGGCAGGGCGCCGATGGGCGCCACAACCTAACCCCGCGGAGGGGCACGAGTCCATCGAAATCGGCGAGCGTGCGTGACGGACCGCCGATGGGTTCGAGCGTTGCGTTCTCGCTACTGAGTCGGGGCGTGAGATAAGCCCCGAGCACGACGAGCCAAAGCGTCGACCCGACCTGGGCTCCGAACCAGCCCCCGGTGGTCCAGCTGAAAACCGATCGGGGCCCGTGTTTCTTCGATGCAGCGTCGGCTCGTTTCGTGAACATGCAGGGTGGCGTGCGACTCGGAGGCGGCTGATCGCACGCCGACGGGCCGGGTCCGCCTCGTCCCGCTCGCCGCGAGGGGTTCACGGATCGAGCGAGCCGAGCCGTCGGGCGCGGTCGAAAGAGGCCGAGGCAGCGTGCCGACCAGGCCTACAGCGAGTAGACCCGCGACAGGACCGCGTCCTTGAGTCGCGACGGCATGAGGTGCATCGCGATCGCCTGTACGTGGGCCGAGAAGGGCGTGTAGTAGCGCTCCTTCGGGCGTCGGGCCTCGGCGGCGCGGACGATCACCTTCGCGACGTCGTCGGGAGAAAGCGGGTTCTCGAGGTTCTTCTTCGCCAGGTCGTCCAGGTCGAACATCGTCTTGCGGTACGGGTTGTCCGGATCCTCGCGCAGGTGCTGCGCGCCGTCGCGGGCGTTGTCGAAGACCGCGGTGTCGACGAAGCCGGGGATCACGAGCGCGAGCCGGATCCCGAAGGGCTTCAGCTCGAGCCGAAGCGCATCGGTCGCCGCGTGCATGGCGACCTTGGTCGCCGCGTACGGAATCGCGAGGGGAGCGGGAACCATGCCCGCGAGCGAGCCGACGTTCACGACCCGCCCGCCGCCCTGGGCGCGCATGATCGGCGTGACGTGCCCGATCAGCTGGAGCGCGGACAGGAGGTTGACGTCGAAGATGTGTCGGAGCTCGGCGCGTGAGAACTGCTCGATCGCCGCGCCCGGGGAGTAGCCGGCGTTGTTCACGAGCAGGTCGATGCGCCCGAGTCGCTCGTGGGCCTCCGCGACCGCGCGCTCGGTCTGGACCTCGTCCGCGAGGTCGGCGGCGATCGGGAACGCGCGGCGCCCGGCTTCCTCGATGCGCTTCGCGCAGAGGTCGAGCAGGTCGGTTCGCCGGGCGATCAGGGCGACGTCGTAGCCCTTCTCGGCCAGCGCGCGGGCGGCGGCTTCGCCGATGCCGGAGCTGGCGCCGGTGATCAGGGCGGTCTTTCGGGAAGGGCTCGTCGAAGGCGTTCGCGGGTCGCTCATGGCGCGCGAGGATGGCGTGTCGGGGTCCGGGGGCAAAGCCTCGATTCCGTTTCCGCCCGACTCGGGACGAGCGCGAGTCGGGTGGCGGGCTAGGCTCGGCCCCCGCTCGTCCCACAGCCTCCTGAAGGGGTTCTCATGCACGATTCGACTGGACGTTTCGTTTCCGAAGCTTCGACGCCGGCCCGCCGCGGGCGGAGCCTGATCCGGCTGGGCGCGCTCGCCCTCGCGTGGCTGTCGCTCGCGGGCTGTGCCGAGATGCAGGCGCGGATGGACGCAGCCGGCATCGGCCTGGACGACATCCTCGTTTCCGGCGCGCCCCTCGACGGCGCGACGGTCGCGACGGGACTCAAGCAGGCGCTCGAGGTGGGGACGCGCCGCACGACCTCGACGCTCTCGCGGCCCGGGGCGTTCGGGAACGACCCGATCCTCCGCCTGGGGCTCCCGGGAGAGCTCGGGCGCGTCGCGGAGGTGCTTCGCGGCGTGGGCTTCGGCGCGCAGGTCGATGCTCTCGAAGACTCCATGAATCGGGCGGCCGAGGAGGCGGCGGCCCAGGCGGTCCCGGTCTTCACGACGGCGATCACGCAGATGACGATCGCCGACGCGTTCCAGATCCTGAACGGACCCGACGACGCGGCGACGCAGTATTTCCAGGAGCGGACGAGCGAGACGCTCCGCGCGCGCTTCCGCCCGGTGGCGACGCGGGCGATGCAGGAGGTCGGGCTCTACAGCCTCTATACCGAGATCGTCGCGCGCTACGACCAGATTCCGTTCACGAAGCCGCCGGCCGTCGATCTCGAGGGCTACGTCGCGGACCAGACCCTCGCCGCCCTCTTCACGGAGATCGCGAAGGAAGAGGGGCGGATTCGGGAAGATCCGGCGGCGCGGTCGACGGCCCTGCTTCGGCGGGTCTTCGGTGCGGTCGGGACGCCGGAGGGGCGCGGACCCGGTTCGAGCTAGCTTCGCGCGGCTCGGCAGCGCCCGGTTCGAGCTAGCTTCGCGCGGCGCGCTTCGCCGGCGTGTAGTGGACGTCGGCGATCTCGCGGGGGAAGGTCTCCGAGAGGAAGGTCGCGTGCGCGGCGCGCTCGGAGGCCTCGACCGCGAAGTGCTGCCCGAAGAAGGCGCGGACCGCGAGGGTCGTCAGCCAGTGCTGTCGTCCCGGACTCATCGCTTCGTCGAACGAGACCTGGCAGGGCATCGAAGCGTCCGATGCGTCGAGGATCCCCTGCTCCGGGCCGCCCAGATTCGGGAACGGGTTGGATCCCGGCGGGAGGTCGAGGTTCGCGACGAGGCTCTCGCAGCCCAGGCTGTCCGGGTTGCCGAGCAGACGCATCGGCCCCGCCGCGATCGACGAGAACGCCGCGTGGCTCGCTTCGTCGAGCGTGACGAGGCCGCCGTCGGAGATCCGGTCGGGGACCGGCGCGCCGTTCTCCTCGTAGCGGATCATGGCGTCGTGGGTGCCGGCGATCATCAGGAAGGGCACGTCCGCCTGGGCGAAGTAGTCGGGACCGAACATCGCGGAAGGCCCCGCGATCGAGATGGCGACCCGGATCCGCGGATCGCCGAGCTCGGGGTGGAAGGCGACGAGGGTCGTCGTGAGACCTCCGAGCGAGAGGCCCATCACGCCGATGCGTTCGCGATCGATTCCGCCTTCGAAGGGGCGATCGTCGGCGGCGAGGCCGAGGACGGAATCGATCAGGAACGACACGTCCGCCGGTTGGTTGACCACGTCCATCGCGTTCGGCCCGCCCGGTGCGCCGAAATGCGTGAGCGGGTAGTCCGTCGCGACGACGACGTAGCCATGGCTGGCCATGTGCTCGGCGAGATGAAGTCCGCCGTGGCGATTCGACATGAAGCCGTGGCTGTAGACGAGGAGCGGGTGGGGACCCGGCGCGTCTTCCGGTGACCAGAGCGTGACCGCGAACCTCCGATCGGGGCTGCCTTCGAAATCCCCGTTCGCGTCGGTCGGTCGAGTGGGGTCGGTCCAGGTGGTTTCGGTCGTCTCGACCGTGTAGGGACCCGGCGCCAGGCGTTCCGCGCTGGTGGTGTCCCGGGGCAGCGGTTCGGGGCGCGTCGCGACGAGGGCGACGCCCACGCCGGCGGTCGCGACCACGACGAGTACGAGGAGGAGTCGAAGCACCTTCATGAGCGTCCTGCGCCTCCCGCGATCGTCGTGCGATCGGATGCGACTTGCAATTCGGATCGGAGCTGTCCATCGTAGGTCATCCATCGGTTTCGAGGAGGAGTGCGCTGTGGATCGACGAGATTTCATGAAGAGTGTCGGCGTCGCGGGAGGCCTTTCGATGATGACGGGCGGGCTGGCCGAGATGGCGAGCGCGGACGATCACGCGGGGGGGACCGGAACGGCCGCACGGGCGGCGATGCGCGGTCTCCTCGACACGATCCGCGGGGTCGAGGACCAGCTGATCCGCGCCGATCGCGGCTTCTCGCAGGCCGAGCTCGCCGAGGCGGAACGCTCCCTCGCGCACCTCCTCTACACCGCCCTCGACTTCTGGCTCGAAGCGAAGCCGCATCGGCCGATCTTCCGTCCCTACGTCACGCCGACCCGGAAGCTGCTCGGCTGCAACCCGGACTCGGTCTACTACTTCGCGCCGATCCGCGACGACAAGTCCTACCGGATCAGCGGAAACGTCGGTGCCGCGACCTTCACGTCCTTCACGATCGAGCGCGGCAGCCACGACGGGCACGCCGCCCGCGGCTCGATCGCGGCGCTCAGCGACCTCGACATGGAGATCGACGGCGACGGCAACTTCGAGATCATCGTGAGCCGCGAGAAGCCCGCGACGGGCAACTGGCTCCGGATCTCCGACGGCGCCAGCCAGATCACGACGCGCCACTACCACGAGGCGCGTCAGAACGTCGCGGCGATCCCGGGTCGCGTGATCCCGATCCGTCTCGAGGTGCTCGATCCCGATCCGCTTCCGCCGTACGGTGGCGACGACGAGGTCGCGAGCCATCTCGAGTGGGTCGCCAACTTCGTGCGCGAGCACGCCGCCATGACCTTCCAGAAGACCAGCCCCGAGATGGCGAAGAAGCTCGGCTGGGTCTCGCTCGAGAAGAACGAGTTCAAGGCGCCGGGCCAGTGGGCCAGCGCCTCGGGCGACCAGGCCTACGGAAACACCCACGCCTGGTACGCGCAGACGCAATACGAGCTCGCGCCGGACGAGGCGCTCGTGATGACCGGGCGCTTCCCGGCTTGCCGCTTCGCGAACGTCGTGCTCTGGAACTCGTTCATGCAGAGCTACGACTACGCGAACCGCCAGATCTCGCTGAACCGCAACCAGGTCACCTACGAGGACGACGGCTCGTTCCGGATCGTGATCGCCCACGAGGACCCGGGCGTGCCGAACTGGCTCGACACCGAAGGGCGCGGCGCCGGCACGATCTACTGGCGCTACATCTTCCCGACGGAGACGCCGCGGCGCGTGCGAACGAAGGTCGTGAAGGTCGCGAAGCTTCGGTGAGCGCGGACGACGAGCTGGCGGAGCTGCTCGCGGAGCGCGCGATCACGCGGGTGATCCAGCGCTACGCGCGCGCCGTCGATGCGCGGGACTTCGCCGCCGTGCGGGACTGCTTCCACGACGACGCGCGGATCCACTACGGCGACTACTACACGGGCAGCCTCGACGAGACGATGGACTTCCTGGCTTCGTCGCTCCCGAACCTCGAGTCGACGCTCCACGTGTTCGGGACGCCCTGGATCGAGCTCGACCTCCAGGCCGGGGAGGCCCGCGTCGAGACCTACGCGATCAATTCCGCGACGTATCCGCCGGACGCGGAGGGGCGCTCGATGCAGAACGTGAGCGGGACGCGCTACGAGGACCGATTCGCGCGGCGCGACGGTTCCTGGGCGATCGTCGAACGCCGGAACCAGCGCGTGTGGGCGCACAACCTGCCGGAAGAGGGCGAGCCGGCCGCGCCGGTCGCCGGGCCCGGGCCGATCGCGGGAAGCGGCGCTCGCTCGGGGGCGTGACGCCTTCGCCTCCCACGCGGTAGCGTCGGGACTCGCTTCCGGAGGTCCCATGTCGAGCACGCCCCACGCCACGTCCCAGGAGATCCGCTCCCGCCTCGATCATCCGGTGATCGACGCCGACGGACACATCATCGAGTTCCTGCCCGCGGTCCGGGACTTCCTCGTCGAGGAAGGCGGCCGAGAGCTCGCGCAGCAATTCGATCAGGTGGTCGAGGCCGGGCGGGCGCTCGAGGCGCTGCCGATCGACGATCGGCGCGCGATGGGCGCGTTCAAGCTGACCTGGTGGCCCTACCCGGCGGAGAACACGCGCGACCGCGCGACGGGGATGCTGCCCGGCCTGCTCTACGAGCGGCTCGACGAGTTCGGGATCGATTTCGCCGTCCTGTATCCGACGATGGGGCTCACGGGGATGAGCCTCGACCAGACCGACCTGCGCCGCGCGTCGATCCGCGCCTTCAACCGCTGCGCCGCGGAGATGTACGCGCCCTATTCGGATCGGCTCTCGCCGGTGGCGATGATCCCGATGTACGACCCCGGCGAGGCGATCGACGAGCTCGAATACTGCGTGAACGAGCTCGGCCTGAAGGCCGTACTCCTGAACGGTCTCGTCTATCGACCGCTCGTCGACGACGCTTCGGCGCCGCGCGGCGCACGCTGGGTCGACACCTTCGGCCCCGAGAGCCCCTATGACTACGACCCGGTCTGGGCGAAATGCGTCGAGCTCGGGGTGGCGCCGACCTTCCACTCGAGCGCGATGGGCTGGGGGTCGCGGATGTCCCAGACCAACTACGTCTACAACCATCTCGGGAACTTCGCGCAGGCCGGCGAGGCGACCTGCCGGACGATGGTGATGCACGGCGTGCCGATGCGCTTCCCTGCGCTGCGCTGTGCCTTCCTCGAAGGGGGCGTCGCCTGGGCGGCGAACCTCTACTCGGATCTCGTCGGCCACTTCGAGAAGCGCGGCGTGCCCGGCGTCCACGCCTACGATCCCGACAAGATCGACCGCGAGATGATCCGCGCGCTCTTCGAGAGCCACGGCTCCGAGCGCTTCAAGAAGCATCTCGACGAGCTCGAAGAGGGGTTGTCGCACCTCTCGGGCCCCGGGCTCTTCCGGGACGACTTCGAAGCCAGCGGGATCACGCGCGCCGAAGACGTGAAGACGATCTTCGAGCGGAACTTCCGCTTCGGTTGCGAGGCGGACGACCCGATGAACGCGATCGGCTTCAACCGGTCGGTGAACCCGATGGGCGCGCAGATCCGGGCGATCTTCAGCTCGGACATCGGCCACTGGGACGTGACCGAC
>JAUIMK010000377.1 GCA_030432735.1 bacterium | reverse complement strand
CCTCGGCGAGCGGGACTCGATGCTGCGAGGGATGGGGACGACGGCGGTCGCCCTCCTGCTCCGCCCCGACGGGACCGCGATCCTCGCCCACGTCGGCGACAGCCGGATCTACCGACTGCGCGACGGGCGCCTCGAAGCCCTGACCGAGGACCACTCCATGGTCGCCCGCTGGCTCAAGGAAGGGCTCATCGACGAGGACACCGCGCGATCGCATCCACAGCGCAACCAGATCGACCGCGCACTCGGGGCGGCCGAGACGGTCCAGCCCGACCTCCTCGAGAGCGACCTGCGTCCGGGCGACCTCTTCCTTCTCTGCAGCGACGGACTGACCGGGATGCTCCCGGACGAGGAGCTCGAGCGACTGGCCGCGCGTTCCCGCGACCCCCACGCGCTGGTCGCCTGGATGATCGACGCGGCGAACCAGTCCGGCGGGATGGACAACGTCACCGCGCTCGTCGCGTGTCTCGATCGGCCCTAGCGAAACGCCGACGAACGAAGGCCCCGCGCTCGCGGGTCGCGTGCGCAGGGCCTCCGCCGGGGTGGCGCCCGAAGATGGATCGGGCGCGATCGACGTGCATCAGGCGTCGGCAGTCGGCCGGGCCTCGACGCCACGCGCCTTCTCGAGGTTGGCGCGCAGGAACTCCCAGTTGATCAGGTGGTCCAGGAAGTTCTCGACGTAGCGGTTTCGCTCGTTCTGATAGTCCAGGTAGTAGGCGTGCTCCCAGACGTCGAGGGTCAGCAGCGGCGTCTGTCCGCTCTGGAGCGGGTTCTCCGCGTCCGAGCTGCTGATCACGCGCATGCGCTCTTCGTCGTCGAGCACCAGCCAGGCCCAACCCGATCCGAACTCGCCGAGGGCCGCCTCGGCGAAGGCGCGACGGAAGGCGTCGACGGAGCCGAAGGCGGCTGCGAGTGCGTCCCGTAGCGGCGCGTCCGGCTGTCCTCCGCCCTTCGGCGAGAGACTGTGCCAGTAGAAGGAATGGTTCCAGACCTGGGCGGCCGAATTGAAGACGGCGCCATCGGCGGTCCGGATGATCTCCTCGACGTCCATCTTGGCCCGCGGCGTGCCTTCGATCGCGGCGTGGAGCTTGTCGAGGTAGCCCTTGTGGTGCTTCTCGTAGTGGAAGGAGAGGGTCCGCGGGCTGATGTGAGGCGCGAGCGCGTCCGGCTCGAAGGGCAGCGGAGGGAGCTCGAAGCGGGTGGCCGGTGTGGCGTCACCGAAGCCGGGGTCCATCTTCGTGTTCGTCGTCTCGTGTTCGTCGGAACGGATTGGCAGATTCAAGTCGTCTTCCTTTCTCGAGTACGCGTCCCAGCCTTCATGACCGGGGAAACGCGTCATCGTCGTCCACTACAAGGAGCAAGTCGCGTGCCAAGGACGTCGCCGCCCGCGAGCCCCTGGAGGCGGCGAAGGCGCGCAGCATCACGCGGGGACGCGCGCGCGGCGGACGCGGATCTACAAAGCGCCTCGCCGCCCCACGCTAGGCAGGCGCGACGCCGGCGAAGGACACTCCGGTCAACTCGTGCATCGACCGATCCCAGGTCGTGAGGTCGCGCATCGAGAAGCCCCCGAGCGTGTCGTGCCCACAGGCGCGGGCGAGCACCCGCATCAACTCCGTCGAGGAATCGATGAAGCGGGCCAGCCGCTTCGCCGCCACGGCGACCTCGAGTCGCGCGCGGAGATCCTCGCGTTGCGTCGCGATCCCGACGGGACAGTTGTTGGTGTGGCAGGCGCGCATCGCGAGGCAGCCGATCGCCTGGATCGCCGAGTTCGCGATCGCGATCGCGTCGGCGCCGAGGGCCAGTGCCTTCACGAAGTCGGAGGGCACCCGCAGACCACCGGTCACGACGAGCGTGACGTCGCGACGACCGCAGCGATCGAGGTGCCGCCGCGCCCGTGCGATCGCGGGAATCGTCGGAACGCCGATGTTGTCGCGGAAGAGCCGCGGCGCGGCGCCGGTGCCGCCACCGCGCCCGTCGAGGATCACGTAGTCGGCGCCGGCGGCGAGCGCGGCGTCGAGGTCGCGCTCGATGTGCTGCGCGGACATCTTGAAGCCGATGGGAATGCCGCCGCTGGCTTCTCTCACCTCGTCGGCGAAGCGTCGATAGTCGTCGAGGGTGTCCCAATCCGGGAAGCGAGCGGGCGAGATGGCGGACTCGCCGGGCTCGATGCCTCGCACCTCGGCGATCGTCTCGTTCACCTTCTCACCGGGGAGATGCCCACCGGTTCCGGTCTTCGCGCCCTGGCCGACCTTGAAGTGGAAGGCCTGGACCTTCTCGAGGTGAGAGAGCTCGAAGCCGAATCGCGCCGAGGCCAGCTCGTAGAGATAGCGCTCGTTCTCGGCCTGCTCGGCGGGGAGCATGCCGCCCTCTCCCGAGCAGATCGCGGTCCCCGCCTGCGACGCCCCTCGCGACAGCGCGATCTTCGCCTCCTCGGAGAGCGCACCGAGGCTCATGTCCGACACGAGGAGCGGCGTCTCGAGCTCGAGGGGTTTCTTCGCGTTGGGCCCGATCACGACCCGGCTCGACACGTCCGCGTCGTCGAGGAGCGGAAGGCGATCGAGCTGCGCCGTCAGGATCTGGATCGAGGACCACTCGGGCAGCTCGCCGCGCGGCACGCCCATCGCGTCCATCCGGCCGTGGTGCCCCGCGTTCTCGAGGCCGTTCTCGGCCAGCTCCCGGATCCAGGGGTTGAATCCCTCTTCGCCGGTCCCCTTCGGATCCGCGTACGCCCCTTGATAGGCGTCACGATCGTAGGGCTGCGGGTGACACCGCTCCCATTCCCGGATCTCGTCGGCGTCGACCAGGACGTCACCGTCCTCGATCCAATGGGAGAAACGCTGCAGCTGTTCGTCGTTGCTGTAGGCGCTCACGCCCGTCCGAAAACGATAGTCCCAGCCGTGGAGGTCGCAGATCAGATCCTCGCCCTGGACGCTGCCGTCCGCGAGGAGCGCGCCGCGGTGGAGACAGCGGCCATAGAGGACGGAGACCTCGTCGTCGTCCGGCCAGCGGACCACGACGAGGTCGACGTTCTCGACGAGCGCATGCTCCGGCTGCTTGGGATCCAGCTCTTCGAAGCGCGCGATCTTCACCTTGTTCAATGGATCTCTCCCCGCTCGAGGGCCGCGATCTCGCGCCTTCGCAGATAGAGCAGCGTCGCCATCGCGACCGCCGCGAGCGCATTTCCGCCGGCGACGCGCACCCAGTCGAGACCGGCGCTCTCGATCCCACCGATCAACGCGAGCAGGGTGCTGAAGAGGAGCTGCAGTCCGAGGTACATCGCCGCCGCCCCGAGGACCGCCTGCACGCGGAGCGAGACGCCGCGACGGGTCAGGACCGCCTGCGTCGAGACCGCTGCGGAGGCGGCAATGACGAACGCGGCGACATGGACGAGCGTGTAGCCGAACACGACCGCGAGTCGCGGCGGTGCAGAGAACGTGACGTCCTCGCCGAGCAGCAGCTTCGAGCCGAGGACATGGGGCGTCGCGAGGGGCTGCCCCGCGAACCAGTCCGCGACGAAGACGAGCGCGGCGACGGCGGTGGCGCCGAGCAACCCGACCGGGACGGCGACGCCGATATAGGGAAGCGTGCGCCGCTCGAGGACCTGCGCGACGCGGCCGCGGAGTGAAGTGACGGGACCATCGAGGGTCCGACGTTCGGTTTCGCTTGTACTGACAGAGCTAGACATGTGAATCATCCGTGTATCGAGGGGCGCGTGTCGCGACGAAGATGGGATCGGATCGACCGGCGCGAGCGAGGTCGCGGCGGCGGGGATCCGTCGGGTCCCCTGTCGCTGCCCACCGTGACAGTGCAAGCCACATGCCAACGCCGAGCGCGCCCTCCGAAACGGCCGCAACGACCTCGAATGGTTGGCACGAATCGCGCAAACACGATGGGGCAGGTGCCTGCGCCGCACGTCGTCCTCCCTCGGCTTCAGCTCGATCGCTCGCCCGCGGGGAAGTCCGTGCAAACTCGGCGCAGATTGTAGATTCCACACCAGCGGAGACTTCACCTCATGCCCATCCGAGTCCGAGACGCGCTGCCCGCGATCGCCGTGAGCCTCACGGGCATCGCCGTGGCCATCGTGCTCTGGCAGGTGCTCCTCGCCGATCGGCGCAGTCAGCTCGACGCCGCCCTCGAGGCGAGTGGGACCGACACCGCCCT
>JAUIMK010000376.1 GCA_030432735.1 bacterium | reverse complement strand
GCGTGGGCGGATGCGCGAAGCGATGGGGCGCGTACGCGATCTCGAGCGGATGCTCTCGAAGGCGACGCGCCCGGGCGCCGTGCCTCGGGATCTGGGGCAGCTGCGCAGCTCGCTCCAGGCGCTGCCGGACGTGGTGGCCGCGATCGCGGCGGAGTCGGCGGATCTGGCCGCGGAAGACGGTGCGCTGATCTCGCGCGATTCGGACTCCGAAGCGGTCGCGTCGCTGCCTCTCGAGCCTCCGATCGCGCTTCCGGAGCTGACCCGACTCCTCGAGCAGGCGCTGATCGACGACCCGCCGACGATCGCGAAGGGCTCTCGCGGGGCGAACGAGACGGGCTACATCCGCGCGGGCTACCGCAGCGATCTCGACGCGCTGCGCGAGAGTGCGACGAAGGGGCGGGAGTGGATCGCGGGACTCGAGGCCGAGGAGCGCGAACGCTCGGGGATCTCCACCCTCAAGGTCCGCTTCCATCCCGTCCACGGCTACTCCCTCGAAGTCGGCAAGGCGCACCTCGCCAAGGTGCCCGACGACTACGAACGAAAGCAGACCCTCGCGAGCGTCGAGCGCTTCACGACCGAGTCCCTGCGCGAGGTCGAGTCGAAGGTGATGGGCGCGAACGAGCGCGCGGCCAAGCTCGAGCGCGAGATCTTCGAGGCGGTGCGACTCGAGGTGTGCGCGGCGTCGGACGCGATCCGTGAGGCTGCGGACAAGGTCGCGACCCTGGACGCGCTGGCGTCCCTCGCCGAGGTGGCGCGGACCAAGCGCTGGGTCCGGCCGGTGGTCGACGAGGGGGAGGCCCTCGAGATCGTGGGCGGGCGACATCCGGTCGTGGAGACCGTGCTCGGCCGTCAGGGCTCCGATGGATTCGTGCCGAACGACACGCGCCTCGACCCGGCCGGACAGCAGATCCTCCTCCTCACCGGCCCGAACATGTCCGGCAAGAGCACCTACCTCCGCCAGGTGGCGCTCATCGTGCTGATGGCGCAGATGGGAAGCTTCGTGCCCGCGGAGTCGGCGCGGGTCGGGGTCGTCGACCGCGTCTTCACCCGCGTCGGCGCATCGGACCGGCTGGCGAAGGGCGAATCCACCTTCATGGTCGAGATGCGCGAGACGTCGGACATCCTCCGTCAGGCCTCTCGCCGAAGTCTCGTGATCCTCGACGAGATCGGGCGCGGGACGTCGACCTTCGACGGCCTCTCGATCGCCTGGGCCGTCGCGGAGTATCTCCACGACACGCGGGGCGTCGAAGCCCGGACGCTCTTCGCGACCCACTACCATGAGCTGGTCGCGCTCTCCGAGTCGAAGCCGCGGATCCGCAACGCCCACTTCGAGGTCCGGGAGTGGAACGACGAAGTGATCTTCCTGCGGCGTCTCGTCGAGGGCGGGGCCAGTCGCTCCTACGGCATCCAGGTCGCCCGCCTCGCCGGGCTCCCCTCCGCCGTCGTCGACCGTGCGCGGCAGATCCTGCACGACCTCGAGGGCGGCGCGCTGCCGGGCGGACGTCCGAAGGAGGCGGCGGCGGGCGACGGTCAGCTGAGCCTGCAGCTCGCACCGGCGCGGGCACCGCGGAACGATGCCGCCGGCGCCCTCGCTGCTGCGCTTCGCGAGGTCGATCCGAACACGATGACGCCCCTCGATGCGCTGACCTGGCTCGCGAAGAGCCGCGCGGCGCTCCTCGCGGCCGAAGAGCAGGAGCGCTCCGGGGGGGCGACTTGACTCGGCTCGAGCGGCGTGCGAGGGGGGGCTGGCTGCTCGCGATCGGAGTCCTTCTACCGGCTCTCCTCGGGGTGGAACGACCGCCCGGACTCTCCGACGTGGTCGAGGTCCGCACCTGGTCCTACGAGGACTACACGCGGGTGGTCCTCGAGCTCGACGAAGACCGGTCGCTCGCGGCCCCGTCCCTCGTTCGGCTTCCAGCGGATTCGACGGCGGACCGCCCCGAGCGGCTCTACCTCGACGTCCCGGACGTCTGGGTCGGGCGCAGGTTCGAGTCGGGCATCGACGTGGAGGATGGCCTGCTCGAGGGCGTCCGGCTCGGGCAGAACACCCTGTCGACGACGCGCCTCGTGCTCGATCTCGCCCGCTACGAACACCACCGCGTCTTCACGCTGCCGGCCCCGGCCCGGATCGTCGTCGACGTCTACGGGGACCGCGGCGTGAGGAGGGATCCCAGCGGGCGGCTCCCCGCCGAGCTCCGCCGCGTCCATACCGTCGTGGTCGACCCGGGCCACGGGGGACGCGACCCCGGCGCCCTCGGCGTCGGCGGGCTCCGCGAGAAGGACGTCAATCTCGGCATCGCCCGGGCGCTCGCGACCCAGCTCCGCGCCCGCGGCTTCGACGTCGTCCTGACCCGCGAAGACGACCGGGCGCTCAGCCTCGAGGAGCGCAGCGCGATCGCGGAGTCTGCGGGCGGCGACGTCTTCGTCTCGATTCATGCGAATGCTTCCCGCCGCCAGGGCGCGCGGGGCATCGAGGTCTACACCCTCGATGCCAATCACGAGCGGCACAGCCTCGACGTGGCGGCGCGGGAGAACGGGGTGCCGGCGGCGCGGCTCGACGCGCTCCAGCGCGCGCTCGCGCGCATCCAGGCGGATCAGGTCGGGAGCCACTCCGCTCGGCTCGCGTCCCTCGTCCACGAGCAGGTGATCCACGGTGCGCGCTCGCGGGATGCTTCGCTTCCGGACCTCGGCGTGAAGAAGGGCCCGTTCTACGTGCTCTTCATGTCGAGCATGTCCGCGGTTCTCGTCGAGACGGGGTTCGTGACCAACCGGCACGATGCGAAGCTGCTCGGGAGCGAGCGCTACCAGGCCCTCCTCGCGGAGCGGATCGCGATGGGCGTCGATCGATACCGCGCCCAGATCGAGACCGGGCTCGCCGCCGGAGGGCTCCGCTGATGTCCGCCCCGCACCCCGGATCCACGCGCCCGCCCTCGATCGACGCCCAGCTCGGCGAGCTGCCGTCGGAACCCGATGCCCGTCAGAACGCGGTCGCCCCGGCGGTGAAAGGCTTCCTCGCGAGCGCGCGCGACTACCTCGAGACGATGCACCGCGAGTACGGCTCGGGCCGGCGCGTGAACGAGGCGAACTCGGATCTGCTCGATCGGATGATCCGCCGCCTCTTCGGGCTGGCGGAGGACCTCTTCCGGGAGCGCGGTGGCGAGCTCCACGACGGCGTCGCGATGATCGCGGTCGGGGGCTACGCCCGACGCGAGATGTCGATCCACTCCGACGTCGATCTGCTGCTGCTCTATCGGGGGGAGCTCACGCCCTTCGTCGAGTTCATGGCCGAGCGGCTGCAGTATTGGCTCTGGGACGCGGGGCTGACGATCGGCATGGCGACGCGGACGATCGAAGAGACCGTCGAGCTCGGACGCGAGGACGTGACGGTCCGGACGGCGGTGTTGACCGCGCGCTTCCTCTGCGGCGACGGCGAGTTCTTCCACGCCTTCGCCGACCGCATCCGCGACGAGCTCCTCCCGGACCCGGAGGCCTTCGTTCTCGAGCAGCAGCAGCTGATGCGGGAGCGACAGCTCGAGTACGGCGACACGCTCTACCTCCTGCAGCCGAACGTGAAGGAGGGCGCCGGAACCCTGCGCGACTATCACACGGCCTACTGGGTCGCGCGCGGCACCCAGCCGTCGGTCCGCAACGTCGACGACTTCCTGCATTTCGGCCTGCTGACCGACGTCGAGATGGAGGAATACCGCGAGGCCCTCGAGTTCCTCTGGCGAACGCGGAACGAGCTCCACCTTCGCGCGAAGCGCGCCAACGACCAGATGAGCTTCGAAGCGCAGGAAGAGGTGGCCGAGGGGATGGGCTACGGATCGATGGCCGACGCGATGGCGGAAGCGGCGTCGAAGCCGCCGTCGGAGGACCCGACCCTGGCGGATCTCCGCTTCCAGCCCGACGACCCCGACCTCCCGGTCGAGCGCTTCATGCGCGACTACTACCGCCACGCGCGCACCATCAAGTCGCACTCGGAGCTCGTGATCGACCAGTGCGTGCGCCGGGTGAAGGGGGCGGAGGGCGCCCAGCACGAGGAGACGCCGGTCGAGGATGGCTTCGTCCTGATCGACGGGCAGCTCGCGATTCCCCACGCGGCCCATCTGCGTGAGGATCCGATCCGGATCCTGCGCGTCTTCGAGATCGCCCAACGTCGGCAGGT
>JAUIMK010000375.1 GCA_030432735.1 bacterium | reverse complement strand
AGCCGGATCGACCGCGCCGTCGGCCCCTCTCCGATCAGCAGGTCGAGCTGGAAGTCCTCCATCGCGGGATAGAGGATCTCTTCGACCGACGGCGACAAGCGATGGATCTCGTCGATGAAGAGCACGTCGCCGTTCTCGACGTTCGACAGCAGCGCCGCGAGGTCCCCGGGCCGCTCGATCGCGGGACCACTCGTGGCGCGGAACTGCGCACCGAGCTCCGCCGCGACGATCCGGGCCAGCGAAGTCTTGCCGAGCCCGGGCGGACCGTGGAAGAGCACGTGATCGAGAGGCTCGCCCCGCTCCCGCGCCGCCCGCACGAAGACGGACAGGTTCTCGCGCAGCCGCGGCTGCCCGATCATCTCCTTTAGATTCTGGGGGCGGAGCGACTCTTCGGCGCTGCCCTCTTCGGGCTGCTGCGAGAGGCTCAGTTCTCCTCGTTCCACGCGTTCCCCTCCCCCCTTTCGCCCCGTCCGCGAATCACGGCGCGAGACGCCGCAGCGCCACCCGGATCAGCTCCTCGAGCGAAGCGGCGGGCGCGGCCTCCGTCAACGCCGCCTCGACGACGCGCTCCGCCTGGTTGCGGGGATAGCCGAGGTTCACCAGCGCCGACAAGAGCTCCTCGTCCGGCGCCACCGCGCCTACGACCGTCGGCTGCCCGGTCGGTGCGTCGCCGCCGAGACGTCCCGCGAGCTTTTCCGCCTCGTCGCGAAGCTCGACGGCGATCCGCTCGGCGAGCTTCGGGCCGACGCCCGGTG
Source organism: bacterium (assembly GCA_030432735.1). Lineage (GTDB taxonomy): Bacteria > Myxococcota_A > UBA9160 > UBA9160 > UBA4427 > UBA4427. The sequence goes on along the minus strand of JAUIMK010000375.1, from coordinate 3,441 downwards.
CCTTCTTGAGTCCCTTGGCGTCGGCGTCCCGAAGCAGGCGCAGCAGGCGGTGGGGCTCCATGCCCGACAGGATCGACTGCGCGAGCTTCGGGCCGACGCGATTCGCCTTGAGGAGGAGATGGAAGAGCTCCTTCTCGAGGGAGGACGCGAAGCCGTAGAGGGTGATCGCGTCCTCGCGGACCGCGGTGTGCACGAGGAGCGAGACCGTCTTGCCCAGGTCCGGCAGGGTCTCGAAGGTCGAGAGCGGGACCAGCAGCTCGTAGCCCACGCCGCGCACGTCGAGGACGATCCGCGTCGGCGCCTTCTCCCGGAGGTTGCCTTCCAGCCACGCGATCATGAGCGCGTTCCCACACCGCGACCCAGAAGCGACTCGGTCAGCGCGCGTCGGTGGTTGCGACGCCGGCCGCGGATCGGGAGGTCCGCCAGATTCCCGGCGTGCGCGTGGGAGAGCGCGAGCGCGAGGGCGTCGGCGGCATCGCTCGGCGGCGCCTTCGGCAGCTGGAGCAGACGCGTGACCATCTGCTGCATCTGGGCCTTGTCCGCACCGCCGGCTCCGGTGACGGCCTTCTTGGCCTCTCGCGCGGCGATCTCGGCGACACGTACGCCGGCGGCCCCCAGGCACGCCAGCAGCGCCCCGCGCGCCTGCCCGAGGACGAGCGCGGAGCGGGGATTCGCGGCGAGGAAGACGCGCTCCACCACGGCGACCTCCGGCGCGAACTCGCGGACGACGCCGCCGAGCTCGCGGTGGAGATGGTCGAGACGCACCGACAGGTCCGCGCCCGACGGCGGGCGCAGCACCGCGTGATGCACATGGGTCACCCGCGCTCCCGACCGCTCGATCAGACCGATGCCCGTCGCGTTCGAACCGGGATCCACCCCCAGGATCCGCATGTCTCACCTCGGTCGCGGCGAGGGCCGCGTTGGCGCCAGCGTGCACGAGCCGCCGCTCGCGCGCTAGCTCGCGAAGCTCTCCAGCTCCTCCTCGGAGATGTCGAAGTTCGCGTAGAAATTCTGGACGTCGTCGAGATCCTCGAGCGCATCGGCGAGGCGCAGCATCTGCTCCGCCTCCTTGCCCGCCAGCTGGACCGTCGTCGACGGCTCCATCGTGAGCTCCGCCGAGGCGGGCTCGAAGCCAGCGGACTCAAGCGCCTCCTTGACCGCGTGGAAGTCGCCGGGCGAGGTCACGACGTCGACGCTCGATTCGCCTTCGATCACGTCGTCCGCGCCCGCCTCGAGCGCCGCTTCCAGGACGGCATCCCCGTCGACGCCGTCCGGGTCGAAGGCGATCAGGCCCTTCTTCTCGAAGAGATACGCGACGCAGCCGGTCTCTCCGAGGTTGCCGCCGTTCTTCGAGAGGACGTGGCGAACGTCGCCCACCGTGCGGTTCTTGTTGTCGGAAAGGGCCTCGATCAGGATCGCGGTTCCGCCGGGGCCGTACCCCTCGTAGACCATCTCTTCGAACGCCTCGCCGTCGGTCCCGCCGACGCCCTTGGCGATCGCCCGCTCGATGTTGTCCTTCGGCATGTTCGCCTGCTTCGCCTTGTCGACGATCAGACGGAGCCGCGGGTTGGAGTCGATTTCGCCGCCTCCGATCCGGGCGGCGGTCTGCAGCTCACGGATCAGCTTGGTGAAGATCTTCCCCCGCTTCGCGTCGAGGGCGCCCTTCTTGCGCTTGATCGTGGACCACTTGGAATGACCGGACATCAGGCTGGGCTCCTGCTCGAATCTCGGCCGCGAGGACCGTCGGGAGGGGTTCACGGGGCCGGCACGGGCGCCAGCGCGTTCCCCGCGTGGACAGAGCCCCAGATAGCACAGGCCGGTTCGGGAACCATCCCGAATCCGCCCCGGGGCGGGGGCGCGGAGAGGGCCGAGGGCCCGATGCCCCGTTCAGTCGGGCTTCCCGCCGACCGATACGCCCAGGGTAGCGCCGAGCGCCGCGTCGCCCCCGAAGGGCCGCGCGGGCCGGCGATCCGTGCGCTGCGAGGGGAACGGACCCGGCCCGGCCGGCTCGACCCGACGCGTAGAGGAGCCGACTGTCATGGCGGAGATCGCCGTTGGAATCGATCTGGGGACGAGCAACACCTGCGTTTCGATGATGCAGGATGGGCAGGTCAAGGTCCTCGACAACGCATACGGAGAGCGGACGTCCGCTTCCGTCGTCCACTTCCACGACGACGGCAGCGTGGAGGTCGGCAACTCGGCGAAGGCCAAGGTCATCCACGCGCCGGCGCAGACCGTCAGCTCGGCCAAGCGCCTGATCGGCCGCTACTTCTTCTCCGAAGAGGTCAAGAAGGCCCAGGCGATCTACGCCTACGAGATCGTCGAAGCACCGAACCACGGCGTGCGCATCGAGATCCGCGACGAGGAGTTCTCCCTCCCCGAGATCTCGGCGATGGTCCTGCGCGAGATGAAGCAGATCGCCGAGCGGCACGCCGGCGAGCCCGTCACCAAGGCGGTGATCACCGTCCCCGCCTACTTCAACGACAACCAGCGCCAGGCCACCAAGGACGCCGGCCGCATCGCCGGCCTCGACGTGCTCCGGATCCTCAACGAGCCGACCGCCGCCGCCCTCGCCTACGGCTTCGGCATGGGCCTGAACCAGCGCGTCGCGGTCTACGACCTCGGCGGCGGCACCTTCGACATCTCCGTCCTCGAGATCGGGAAGGACATCTTCGAGGTGCTCGCGACCTGCGGCGACACCTTCCTCGGCGGCGACGACTTCGACGACCGGATCATGGACCTGCTCGCGGACGACTTCGTCGGCAAGTACGGCATCAACCCGCGCAACGATCCCTACGCCTACGAGAAGCTGAAGCTCGCCGCCGAGAACGCCAAGAAGGCGCTCTCCGTCGACGAGGAGACCCGCGTCGAGATCGACGACGTCATGACGAAGGACGACGGCGAAGTCCTGGGCCTCGAGCGCACGATCACCCGCGAAGAGTTTTCGCAGCTGACCCACGACCTCGTCATGCGAACCTTCAAGGTGTGCGACGAAGCGCTGCAGCAGTCGGATCTCACGGTCCGCGACCTCGACGGCGTGATCCTGGTCGGTGGCCCGACGCGCCTTCCGATCATCCGCGAGGCGGTCGCCCACTACTTCCAGCAGGAGCCCCGCGTCGACGTCGATCCGGACGAGGTCGTCTCCATGGGCGCAGCGATCCACGCCGCGTCGCTCGTGGGCGAGGCGCAGGACTCGATGCTGCTCGACGTGACGCCCCTCGATCTCCGCATCGGCGTCGCGGGTGGTCTCGCCGAGCCGGTGATCGAGCGCAACACGCCGGTCCCGATCGAGCAGACGCGCACCTTCACGACCTTCCAGGACCACCAGGAGTCGGTCCAGATCCGCGTCTACCAGGGCGACCATCGCCAGGCCGAGGACAACGCCCTGCTCGGGCAGTTCGAGTTCTCGGGCTTCGAGAAGGGCCTGCGGGCGGACGTCAA
>JAUIMK010000374.1 GCA_030432735.1 bacterium | reverse complement strand
GGGCCTCCGGTCGATTCATCGTGATCGTCGCGATGCCGTCTTCGACTTCGTAGAGGACGGTCGAAAGGTCGGAGGAGCTCATCGGCGTTTCCTCGAGGAGGTGGGCTATAGGTCGACGCCGACGGTAGCTCGCGGGACGGGCACGCGCGGAGGGAGAGGGCATGTCGAGTGGAATCGCGCTCGTGATCGGCGTGGGGGCGGAGAACGGCGTGGGCGCCGCGGTCGCCCGCCGCTTCGCGCGGGAAGGCTTCCACGCCCTCGTCTGTGGCCGGACCCGGGAGAAGCTCGAGCGGGTGGCGGAGGCGATCCGGCGCGACGGACACGCGGCGAGCGCCGTGGTCGGCGATACGACCACGGTGGAGGGCGTCGCGCATTTCTTCGACGAGGCCGAGCGGCGGGGCAGCGTGCCGCGCGTCGTGGTCTACAACGCGGGCAACAACCTCCCGGTCCCGACCCTCGAGATCGAGCCGCGATTCTTCGAGGACCTGTGGCGGGTCTGCTGCTTCGGCGGGTTCCTGGTCGGGCAGGAGGCGGCGCGGCGGATGATTCCGAACGGGGGCGGTTCGCTCCTGTACACGGGGGCGACCGCGTCGACGCGGGGGAGGCCGCCCTTCGTTGCCTTCGCGAGCGGCAAGGCGGCCCTCCGCATGGTCGTGCAGGGCTTCGCCCGGGACTTCGGGAAGCAGGGCCTCCACGTCGCGCACGTCGTGATCGACGGGATCATCGACGGTGAGATCGTGAACACGCGCTTCCCCGCGATCAAGGACCATCTCGGCGAAGGCGGCATGATGCAGCCCGACGACATCGCCGAGGCCTACTGGATGCTCCACGCCCAGCCGCCGTCGGCCTGGAGCCTCGAGATCGACCTGCGACCGGCCCGCGAAGACTTCTGACGAGCCGTCGCGGGCGCGCGCGCGAGCAGCGCGCCTAGCTCTCGCCGAGCCCGATCTCCTTCAGGACCTGCGCGAGCCAGTCTGCGGCGGCGATCGGCTCGCTCCGTGCGGGACGCGCCGCCGACACGCAGCAGGGCATCGGGGCGAGGATCGTGTCCGGGCTCGGGTGGCAGAACTGCACGACGGCGAGTCGGTCGCCCGACTGGTCCGGGTCGGCGACGACCCGGTGGAGGCCGGCCGGCAGGACGCCGTTCGAGAGGCGTTCGAGCATCATCCCGCCGTTGAGCACCGCGTGGCCCGGCGGCGGCTCGACGTCCAGCCACCCCTCGGCGGTCTCGACCTGGAGCCCCTTCGCGGTCGCGCGAGGGAGGGCGGTCACGAGGTTGATGTCGCCGTGCTCCGCCGCCCAGACGTGGGGCTCGCCCGGCGCGGCGTCGCCAGCGGGGGCCCGGGTCATCGCGGGATAGTGGATCGCACGCGTGAGGTGCACGCCGTGCTCGGTCATCGCGTCGAAGAAGTCGGCTCGGGCGCCGAGCCCCTCCGCCACGATTCGCAGGAAGCGTCGCTGGAGCTCTGCCACCCGGCGGTGGAAGGACGTCAGGAGGGCGGTGATTCCGGGGATCTCGGCCTCGGGGAGGATCGGCGGGAGATACTGGTCCGGAAAGCGCTCGCCGAGATCCGAATCCGCGGGCGCGGTCTCGCCCCAGTTGAGGTGCTCCTTCCAGTCGGCGGTGGAGCGGCCGGCGGCGACCTCGACGAGGAGGCCGGTATAGCCGCGCTGGCCCCGGGTGCCCGGGGCGGCGCTGCGGGCCTTGGCCTCCTCCGGAAGCGAGAAGAAGGCCGCGAGCTTCGCATAACATGCGTCGAGCTCCGCTTCGTCGAGGTCGTGGCGAACGTAGACGAAGCCGGTCGCGAGGCTGCGCCGCACGCCGTCGACCACGGCGCGGCGGCGGCGGGCGTCACCGCGTTCGAAGCCGATCAGGTCGACGTCGAGAATCTCCACGCATCCTCCCACCGGACGGAAACGGGGGAACGGTACACGACCGCTCCCCCGTTCTCCCGGATCGCGCGATGCCGTCTCGCGGATCAGCCTCGGCGGATGATCGTGCCGGTCCCGATGCCGCCGCCGCAGCACATCGAGACGAGCGCGTGCTCCTTGCCGGAGCGCTCGAGCTCGTGCACGGCCTTGGTCAGGAGGATCGAGCCGGTGCCGCCGAGGGGGTGACCGAGGGCGATCGCACCGCCGTTCGGGTTCACCGTGTCCATGTCGGGCTCGAGCTCCTTTGCCCAGGCGAGCACGACGGAGGCGAAGGCCTCGTTGATCTCGCAGACGCCGATGTCGCTCATCGCGAGGCCCGTGTCGGCGAGGAGCTTCTTCGTCGCGGGGATCGGACCCTCGAGCATGAGGACCGGATCACAGCCGACCAGACACGTGTCGACGATCGTCGCCTTCGGCGTGGCCCCGAGCTCCCGAGCGCGCTCGCGGGTCATGAGCAGGACCGCGCCCGCGCCGTCGGTGATCTGCGACGAGGAGCCCGCCGTGTGCACGCCGTCGGGGGTATTGGTCTTGAGCTCAGCGAGTCCCTCGAGCGTCGTCTCGCGGAGGCCGCCGTCGCGGGTGACGAGCCGGGTCTCCTTGGTCGGCTTGCCGTTCTCGTCGAAGCCGACGGGCGCCTCGAAGGGGACGATCTGCGAGTCGAAGGCCCCTGCCTCCCAGGCCGCCTTCGCGAGGTCCTGCGAGCGCTTGCCGAAGGCGTCCGTGTCTTCGCGCGTGATGCCGTACTTCTTGGCGATCCGCTCGGCGCCCTCGAACTGGCTCGTGAACTCGTGGTGCGCCCAGTAGTTCTTGTTGACCGGAGCGCCGACCGAGGGATCCCTCGGAATCGTCGAGCCCATCGGGATCTGCGTCATCGCCTCGACGCCGCAGCCCATCGCGACGTCGACGACGCCGGAGGCGACGAGGGCGTAGGCGAGGTTGGTCGCCTGCTGGGAGGAGCCGCACTGGGTGTCGACGGTGGTCGCCGCGGTCTCGATCGGGAGCCCCTGGGCGAGCCAGGCATTGCGCGCGACGTTCATCGTCTGCATCCCGACCTGGCCGACGCAGCCGCCGATCACCTGGCCGACCTCCTTGGCGTCGATGCCCGCGCGGTCGATCACCGCCTTCTGGACGGCGCCGAGCATGTCGATCGAGTGGGCGGCGGCCATCTCGCCCTTCCGCTTGCCGAGGGGGGTCCGGGCGGCTTCGACGATCACGACTTCACGCATGGGAGAGCTCCTTCTTCACGGTTCGGAATCCGGGGAGGGGGACCGCGGCGCGGTCCGGGCCCGGCAGGAAACGAAGCGGCGGCAGCCGAGGGTCGGATGCGACGCGGGTTGGAGTCGGCCCGCGGGAGGCGCCCGCGGAGCGCGCGAACGGTACGGGAACGACGAGGGCCGGTCCAACGGCCCGGTCGGACTCGGGGTTCTCACGGAACCGCCGGGCTGGACGGAGACGGGAGGCGGGCCGGCCCGGACTACGTCGGTCGCGGCGTGGCTGCGGCTTCGACGCGGCGGACGCGAGTCGCCCACTCTCCGTCAATCGATCGGCCGCTCCTTCGAGAGCGTGGACGCGTCGAACTCGTTCCAGAAGAGCTTCTCGTCGACGGGCTTGCGCGGCGGACGGCCGTGCTTCCCGGCGGGCCAGCCGATCGGGATCATGACCGCGCTCGGGACGTTCTCGGGCAGACCGAGCATCCGGTCGCACTCCTCGCCGAAGGCGCGGTGGAGCGTGGTGAACGAGGCGCCTAGCCCGACGGCGCGACAGGCGAGGAGCACGTTCTGCGCGCAGGGGAAGAGGGCCTGGAGCTGCGGCTCGTTCCGGCGGGTGAAGCCGGCGATGAAGAGGAGGACCGGGGCTTCGTCGAGATGCTCGGCGAGATGGAGCGCGGCCTGCATGTTGCGCTTCAGTCGGTCCGGGAAGCCCTCCTTCTCGGCGCGCTCGATCGCCGGCCCGATGTAGCTCTGGAAGACCGGCCGATAGCGGTCGGCGACCCAGCGGATCTTCTCGCGGTCGTCGACCGGCACGAAGATCCAGGGCTGTCGGTTGCCGCCGGAGGGTGCGAAGGTCCCCGCTTCGCAGACCTTGCGAATCAGCGCCCGCGGAACCGGGTCCGGCTTCAAGCGCCGGATCGCCCGCGCCGTCCGCAGGCCTTCGAGGAGCGGCACGTCCTCGCCGATCGCGTCGATGTCGAGCTCGTCCGTCATGTCGCCTGCGTCTGCCTCCGCGATTCGCGGCCGACGATAGCAACGCGCGGTGCGACTCCCGGCCGCTATCCT
>JAUIMK010000038.1 GCA_030432735.1 bacterium | reverse complement strand
GGTGATCGGCAACGCGGTGCGCGCCGACAACGAGGAGGCGGTCGCTGCGATCGAGTCCGGTGTTCCCTACCGCTCCTTCTCCGACGCGCTCTACGAGCTCGCGATCGCGCATCGCCACTGCATCACCGTCAGCGGGACCCACGGCAAGACGACGACGACGAACCTGGCGGCGCATCTCCTGCTCGCGACGGGGCGCGATCCGTCGCTGCTGGTCGGCGGGATCAGCCTCGACTTCGGCGGCTCGTTCCGGGAAGGCGAGGGCGAGCACTTCGTCGTGGAGGGCGACGAGTACGACACCGCCTTCTTCGACAAGACGCCGAAGTTCCTCCACTACAAGCCCGACACGCTGATCCTGACCTCCGTCGAGTTCGACCACGCGGACATCTACCGCGACCTCGATCACGTGAAGGAGGCGTTCCGGGAGCTCGTCGCGAGCCTCGCGCCGGAGGCGCGGATCGTGGCGGCGCTCGGGCACGACGGGGTGCGGGACGTCGTGTCGGACGCGCCGTGTCCGGTCGTGGGGTACGGCGTCGAGCGCACGCCGGGAGAGGCCGTGCCGGACGGCGTGGCGTGGTGGGCGTCCGACCTCGTGCCCGAAGCCGACGGCCTCCGCTTCACCCTGACCGATCTGGAAGCGGGCCTGCGCCATACGATCTCGAGTCCGCTCTTCGGATCGCACAACGCCGAGAACGTGGCGGGCGTCTTCGCGGCGCTGGCGGGGCAGGGCATCCCGGTCGAGGAGCTCGCGGCCGCGTTGCCCGGGCACCAGGGCGTGAAGCGACGCCAGGAGGTCCGCGGCGTCGCCGCCGGCGTGACGGTCATCGACGATTTCGCTCACCATCCGACCGCGGTGAAGGGCACGATCGAAGCGATCGCCCAGCGCCATGCGGGCAGTCGCGTCGTCGCGTTGCTCGAGCCGCGCACCAACACGAGCCGTCGGAAGCTCTTTCAGGACGACTACGTCGACGCGCTCCTGGCCGCGGATCGCGTCGCGATCGCCGAGGTCGGTGACGAGCCGATCTACAGCATCACGGGAGAAGTGAGCGAGACCCTCTCGGCTTCGGCCGTCGCCGAGGAGCTGCGCGCACGCGGCCGGGACGCCGCCGCGTTCGCCGGGATCGAAGACATCGTCGACTGGGTCGTGGCGGGTCGGCGGGAAGGCGACGTCGTTCTCGTGATGAGCAACGGCGCTTTCGGCGGGATCTGGGAGAAGCTGCTCGCGGCGCTCGAGGCGGCGAGCTGACGCGCAGTTGGATGGCCAGTCGTGTGCATCGGGGCGCCGCTTGGCTCGTGCTAGGCGGCGTCGCCCGCCCAGAAGGCTTCTGCGCGTTTCGCGTCCATCGGGATGCTCATCATTCGCCGGATGCGCCGGTCTTCGATCGTCGCGACGACGAGGTAGTGTGCGTCGAGCGCGTGATCCCCGCGTGTGGCGCGCGATCGACAGATCACGGCGGCCCGGCGATGGCTGATCAGGACGTCTTCGATCTCGGACTGGATCCCGCTCTGTCCGAAGTCGCCGAGGTCCGCGAGGAACTCGAAGATCCGGTCGGGTCCCTTGATCTCGCCCTGATGCGGGCCGGCGCCCATCACCTGCCAGACGATGTCCTCGGACCAGAGGGTGCGAAGCGTCTGTCGGTCACCGGCGCTGGCGGCTTGCAGACAGTGGTGGAGGAGGAGCGAGTTGGGGTGCTCGATCATCGTTCTCTCCTGGTGTCGACGACTTCCAGGGAGCGACTCGGACCGTCCTGGATCCATTCCAGGTGCGAGCGACGGTGACGCGGGAGCAGCGTGTTCGGCAGACTTGGCAAGAGGGAGACGTCGCGGGTCGCTGAGTGCGTTCCTGACGGTTCATCGAAACGGGCGCAGCTCGAATACTACCCGCTCGTCGGAGGATGCGGGGAACAATCTTCCCGATTCGCATAAGATCTCGCCGTGTCTGCATCAACACATCGAGACATCGGCCTCGATCATGTCGTGCGCGCGCTTGCTAGGCGTTATGCGTTCGATGCCGTAGGTAGAATGACCGGGTCCTCGGAAGGTGACGGAGTGGGAACGCCTCGCTTCGTGCTGGGGCGCGCGCGAGAGGGAGTCGTGTGGCGCTTCCGGGCCGATCTCGATCCGGCCCTGGTCGTCGAAATCGGGCGCCTCGCGGCGCGGGAGAAGGGATTTCCCATCGACGGCGTGACGGAGCAGGCTCCGGAACGCCTCGCCGCGATCGTGAAGCGCCTGGCGCGACACGACGTCGGGCAGCATGTCGGGGGGTGCTCCCCGCATTCGTCCCCGGCTCGCGACACGCGCCGCTCCGCCGCCGAAGCAGCGTCCGTCCGACACGAATGGGTGTCACGAGATCGCGTCGTCGTGGGAGAGCTCTGGATCGTCGGCTGACGATCCAGGGCACGCGCCGCGCCCGCGTCTACTCGACCGGGACGCCCGCGCGCGTCCAGCCGAACGCCTCGACCATCGCGTGATAGATGTAGCTCTGTTCGCGGACGCCGTGGAAGAGCGCGGATCGCGCGCCGGTCGCGTAGATCGGGACGTCCTCTCCCGCGTGGGTCTCGCTGCTGAGGGGAACGGTCGCCTCCTGCAGGAAGGACGGGTCTTCCGTGTCGACGTCGGCGAGATCGGGGCGACCTCGCGCGATTCCGCGAAAGCTGCACGGCCCCGCCATCGACGTGCACGGCTTGTGTCCCCAGGCGTGGGGTCCCTCGTCCTGATCGTCCGTCGCGCCGCTGTAGCCGGGGCCGTTCGCATAGGAGAGGGTCGTGTAGGGGAGGCCCAGGCCGTCCCTGCTCTCCACGTCCCCCGTCCCGCGGACCCAGTCGACGGCGACGACCTTTCCGAGGATCGGATTGCCGCGCTTCGGATAGCCCGCGATCGTCAGCGTGTGGCTGTGGTCCGCGGTCACGACGATCAGCGTCTCGGCGGGGTCGGTCTTCGAGAGCGCCGTCCGGACGGCGTCGGAGAGCGCGATCGTGTCGTCGAGGGCACGGCGCGCGTTGCCGGCGTGATGGCCGTGATCGATCCGGCCGGCTTCGACCATCAGGAAGAAGCCGTCGCGATCCCGGGAGAGCACGTCGATCGCGAGCCCCGTCATCTCGGCGAGGCTCGGCTCGCCGGCTTCGTCGTTCGCGCGGTCGGTCTCCCAGTTCATGTCGCCGGGCTCGAAGAGACCCAGGACGGGGCCGGTCGTGGCCGGGTCGATCGCCTCGAACTGCGCCTGATTCCAGACGTAGGTGGCGCCTTCACGTGCCGCGACCCATTCCGCCGGGAGGTCCCGCCCGTCGACGCGTTCGCCGGGACGCCCGGCGTCTTCCGGATCGCTTCGTCCGGCGGGAAGGAAGTGGCGGCGGCCGCCGCCGAGCGCGACCTCGAGGCCATCCCCACGGCCGCCGCGATCGGCGAACTCGACGAGCTGGCGGGCGATGTCGGGGAAGCCCGCCTCGCGGGCCTCCGCGCTCATCCGGCGATCGCTCTCCCAGAACCGGAGGGGGACGTGCGCATAACATCCCGCCGGCGTAGCGTGGGTCACCGTCGCGGTCGAGACGACGCCGGTCGCGAGCCCCCGCTCCTCCGCCTCTTCGAGGATCGTGACGACGCGCGCGTCCTCGACGCTCGTGTGGTCCCCGCGGCGGATCGACTCGTCGACGCCGAGCACGCCCGTCAGGGTCTTCGTCCCGGAGACCATCGCGGTCATGGTCGAGGCGGAGTCCGAGACCTGCGCATCGACGTTGTAGGTCTTCGAGAGCGCGACGTTCGGGAACGCATCGAAGGAGAGACGATGCTCCTCGCCGGTCGCGCCCTGCCGCTGGCCCTCCAGGATCCGCGCGGCGGTCACCGTGGCCACGCCCATGCCGTCGCCGATGAAGAGGATCACGTTCTTCGCGGTCGGGCTTTCCGCGACGAGGGGGGCGGCCGCGGCGACCTGGCGCCTGCCGGCCGCGAACCACGCGTTCTCCTCGCGCGGATCGGGGGGCGCGTCGGCGCGGGCCGCGGCGGGAGCGCTTCCGCGCGCGGTGGGCCACGCGGCGCAGCCGGTCGCCAGGAGGCTGCTCAGGAGGAGGACGAGCGCGGGCTTGCGAAGCATCGGGTTCTCCAGGTCGCGCGTCAGGGCGCGCGGGGATCAGACGTCGAGGCCGACGGAGCGCATCAGCTCGAGCGCGTTGCTCTTCTCGACTACGCCGGGGCGCAGTCGGTAGTCGAACTCCATCTCGCCCTCCTCGAGGTGGTCCTCGAAATGGACGTTCGCCATCCGCCCGTCGCTTGCGTCGACCATCCGGGTGAGGGCGAGGTCGTGGGTGGTGACGATGCCGAGGGCGCCGTGGTCGACGAGCCCGCAGATCACGGCCTCGGCACCGATCCGGCGGTCGTGGGAGTTGGTCCCGTGCAGGATCTCGTCGAGCAGGAAGAGGGCCGGCGGTTCGCCGCGGGAGATCTCGACGACCTGCCGCAGGCGCACGATCTCCGCCATGAAGTGGGAGCGCCCGTCCTGGAGCGAGTCGACGATCCGGATGGACGCGGTGATGCGGAGCGGCGAGAGACGCAACCGCTCGGCGCGCACCGGCGCGCCCGCGAGCGCGAGAATGGCGTTGCAGCCGACGGTGCGGAGCATCGTGCTCTTGCCCGACATGTTCGACCCGCTCATCACGAGCGCCTGCGGCGCGTCGCCGAGCCGCAGGTCGTTGCGCACGCATCCGCTCGCCGGGAGCAGCGGATGTCCGAGTGCCTCGCCTTCGAAGACGGGCCCTTCGTCGAGGATCTCCGGGAAGGGGTCGTCGGGATGCTCGTAGGCGTAGCCCGCCAGCGCGCAAAGGGCCTCGATCTCGCCCGCGGCGGCGATCCACTCGGAGAGCCGCGGTCCACAGCGCTCCCGCCACCGCTCGAGGGCGAGGGCCGAGTGGGTGCCCCACATCAGCAGCGCCGCGATCGGCGCGAAGAACTGGTTCTGGCGCATGTCGCGGCGGTCGACGAGGCGGCGGAGCGCGGCGAGCTCGCCCGAGGGCGGTCGCCCGGTGGTCTGCAATTCGGCGACGCGCCGGGCGAGGAGCGGTGACTCGAAGCGCGCGTCCTCGACGCAGGCGAGCAGCGCGGCGCTCCGGGCGAGCGCTTCGACCGGGGTCTCGGCGGCCGCGAGGACCGGTGCCACGCGCCCGCGCAGGGCCCAGGCGAGGGCGCCCTGCACGACCAGGGCAAAGGCGAAGGGGACCGGGCCGGCGTCGGTCCAGATCCAGAGCGCGATCCCTCCGAGGGAGAGGGCGGTGGCGCCGAACGCGAGAAAGCGGAGGGCGGAGGGGAGCCCCGCCGCGGGGGCGGCGGCCCAGCGTTCGAGGGCCTCCTGCGCCGCGGTCGACCCGGCCTCGTCCCCGGCGATCGCCATCTCGAGTCGCATCGAGAGGCGCGACCGCAGCTCGTCGACGGCGGCCTGCCGCTCGCGGATCTCGTCCGGGGCCGCGCCTTCGAGGAGCCAGCTCGCGAGTCGGTCGCTGCCGGCGGAGGTGCGCGTCGTCGCGAGCAGCTCGAAGAGGGATCCCGGGCCGAAGACGTCGAGGTCGGGCGCGTAGGGATGCTCGGGATCCCGGTAACGCTCTCCGGTGTCACCGCGTCCCGCCCACGCGTCGTCGAGTCGCGCGAGCCCGTCTTCGTAGAAGCGGCGCATGCGCGACGCGCGTCCCTCGCGCGTGAGGATCCGGTCGTGCACGACGACGAGCACCGCGAAGGCGAGGGTCGGCGGGACGACGCTCCAGCGCGGGAGCGCACGCGTCCCGAAGGAGAGCCAGGCGGCGGCGACGAGCAGCGCGAAGCAGAGCAGGCGGGCCTTCGACGCGAGTGACGACCGGCTCCGCCAGCCCGCCTCTTCGGCCGTCGCCCGCTCGAGTCCGGCGTGGTAGGCCGATCGCGGGGGGGCGCCTGCGCCGAGCGCCTCCGGACCGCCGCTCATGACCGCAGTTCCCCGCTCACGACAGCGCGAGGATCCGCGCGCCGTTGGCGAGCGTGCTCGCTCCGACGATGGCTTCCCGGACGAAGGCGCGGGCGGAGACGACCGCGTCGCGGATCGGTCGCCCCTGGGCGAGTCCGGCGGTGATCGCGGCGGAGAGGGCGCAGCCGGTTCCGTGGACCGGGGCCCCGGCGAGGCGCTCGCCGGAGAGCCATTCGCAGGTGATCACGCCTTCCGCGTCGCGCAGCACGAGCAGGTCGTCCGCGTCCCCGTCGAGGTGCCCTCCCTTCAACAGGATGCCGCTCAGCTGGAGCTCCTCCGCGAGCTGCCGCGCCGCCGCTTCCCCGTCCCGCCGCCGGGGGAGCGCATCGCGCACGAGCGTCTCCATCTCGGGCCAGTTCGGCGTGAGCAGCGTCTTCCGGAACGCGAGGTCGCGAAGCGCGGGATAGGCCCGGCGCTCGAGCAGGGCGCTTCCGTCGCTCGCGAGCAGGACCGGGTCGATGACCACCGGGATCTCGGGAAAGGGAGCCAGGGCGAGGGTGGTGTTCCGCACGGCGTCGTCCGTCCCGAGCATGCCGATCTTGATGGCCGACGGACGGATCGCGTCGAGGGTGACCCGGAGCATGTCGAGCAACGACGAGGGGAAGACGGGAAGGACCTTGGCGACGCGCACGCCGTCCTGGATCGTGAGGGCGGTCGGGACGGCGCCGCCGTGGACCCCGAAACGATGGAAGACCTGGAGATCGGCCTGGAGTCCGGCTCCGCCGGTCGGGTCCGAGCCGGCGATCGAGAGTGCGCTCTGCATGGAGCGCGGATGGTAAGTTTCCACCTCCGAACGCGCATCCCGCGCGGGTCGGATTCGGGGGGAATGCGCGTGCGCGGGTTCGACAGTCGGGTCGTTTCGCGGTGGGCCTGGAGCGGTGTCGCGACCTCCCTGGTCTTCGTCTTCGCGGCCTGTGCCCCGGTGAGCGATCGCGCGCGGGCCGCGCCGCCTTCGCCCGCGCCGCCTTCGCTCCCGACGGTCGTGCTCGTCTCCCTCGACGGCACCCGGCCGGCCGACCTCCGGCCGGATCGTCTGCCGAGTCTCGTCGCCCTGGCCGAGCAGGGCGCGGCCGCCCATGCGCTCGTTCCCGTCGACCCCACGAATACGTTCCCGAACCACGTGAGCCTCGCGACGGGGGTCCGTCCCGAGGTCCACCGTCTCGTGAACAATGCGTTCGTCGATCCGGAGCGAGGGCGCTTCCGGCGGAGCGCGCCCCACGAGTGGATCGAGGCGGAGCCGATCTGGTCGGTGGCGGAGCGGAACGGGGTGCGGGCGGCGTCGTACTACTGGGTCGGCTCCGAGGGACCCTGGTCCGGTGGTCCCGGGCCGAGCGAGACCCGGAAGTTCTCGTCCCGGACCCTCGAGAAGACCAAGGTGGATCGGATCCTCGCCTGGCTCGCCGAGCCGGATCCCGCGCGACGGCCCCGACTCGTCGTGGCCTGGTTCCACGGGGCCGATCACGCCGGACACGATCACGGTCCGGACGCGCCGGAGGTCACCCGTGCCCTCGCGCCCCAGGACGCCGAGATCGCGCGCCTCGTGCGCGAGATGGAGGCCCGGGGCGCGTTCGAGACGACGACGCTGATCTTCGTCTCCGATCACGGGATGGTCGGCGCCGAGCGGCGGATCCCGCTCCAGGACCGGCTACGGGAGGCGGGGCTGCGCGCTTCGGTGCTCGGGATCGGGGGCTTCGCGAGCGTGCTGCTCGAGGGGCGGAGTCGGGGGCCGGAAGGGAGGGCGGACGCGGTCGCGACCGCCCGGGCGCTCGGCCTCGACGCGTTCGCGCGGGAGGAGGCGCCGGCGGACTGGCACGTGGACGACCCCCGCTTCGGCGACGTCGTCGTCCGCGCGCCGATCGGCACCGCGATCGTCAGCACCCTGAGTCGCGATCTCGGGGGCTTTCATGGCTACGATGCGGAGGCGCCGGAGATGGCGGCGCTGCTCGTGGCGCGGGGGCGCGGGGTGCGGCCCGGGACGAAGCTCGGTCGCGTCTCGAACCTCTCGGTCGCGCCGACCGTCCTCCGCCTGTTGGGCCTGCCCGTGCCGGCGGCGATGGAAGCGCCGGTGATCGACGGGCTGCTGGTCGGGGTCGCGGCGGGCGACGCGGAGGAAGGGGAACGACGGTGAGGGCTCGCTTGCTGCGCATGCGCTTCGAGGGCGTCAGAAGGCGGGCGAGGCGTCGCCGGGTGGGGCGCGCGTTCGTGCGCCCAGGCCTCGCGCTCGTGGCGCTCGTCCTGGCCGGACCGAGCGCGGCCCAGGCGCCGACGGGCGAAGAGCGGCCCGCTCCGAAGAGCTATTTCGCGACGGCGGTCGTGCGCGGCGACGTCGGGATGCGGATGGTCGACTACTGGTCGCGCGGGCCGAGCATGCGCGCCCGCACGCTGATGAGCGGCCATCCCCTGGTCACGATCGTGCACGGTAGCCGCTACGTCGCCTACGACGAGCTGACGGGCAAGGGCATCGACCTCGGCCGCTCGCCCCGGGCGATCGCCGGCGATCGCGACCGGACGCGCCCCTTCGCGTTCGAGCTCGAAGAGATCCAGGCGGCGGGGGGCGAGCGGATCGAGGAGCTCGTCTTCGGCTCGCGCAAGGGCGAGATCTGGCAGGTCACCGACGCCCGCGGCAAGCGCAAGGTCTGGGTCACGGTCGGAACGCCCCGGGTCCCGCTGCGATTCGAGGCCTTCGAGCGGACCGCCGCGGCGAAGGTCGACATCGACTACCAGAACTGGATCTTCGACCTCGACCTCCCGGACGCCTTCTTCGCGCCGCCGTCGAACGTCGAGCTCGAGCGCTACGAGTACGACGCCTACATGCAGAAGTCGTTGGAGGCGCCCGTCGGGACGGTGCCGGTCCTCTATCCGGACCTGCTCCACGGCCAGCCGCCCGGCTGAGCGGCACGGGGCGGCGCCGCGCGGGATTTCCGCCGCCGAGGCGGAGATCGGCGTCAACTTTCCGGTCCCGACGTTCGATCCGACTCCACGATCCCCGGAGTCGGGCCGTTTCCGGCACGGGAGGTCGACGCCGGTGTGCGGCTAGCGGAACTTCCCGCTGGGGCGGTGACACCGACTCCTCGAAGGGTCGATCAGCGGAAATGACCAACTCGCTCGTGCGCGCGATCGGATCGCGTCGCGGACCGGAGCCCCGGTGCGCGAGGGCATCGGTGCGTTCATGGGGCGGAATCGGCGTCCTGCTCCTCTCGCTGGCCGCGGCGACTGCGGCGGCCGAATCGGCGCGCCCGGGGGCCGATGCGAGCCTGGCCGAGATCGAGCGCTGCGTGACGGACAACCTGCCGAACACGGCGGGGGTGATCGACTTCCGCGTCGAGGCCGTGGACCGGAGCGGCGTCGCGACCGCCTCCCGCGCCGAGATGCGCTGGCGACAGGACGCGTCTTCGCTGATGCAGCTCGTGCTGCGCGTCTCGGAGCCGGCGGAGACCGCCGGGACGGCGCTGCTCATCGTCGATCGCGAGGCGGACCAGCCCGAGTTCTTCGTGCGGCTGCCGGAGATCGAGAAGGTGCGACGGGTGCGGTCGAAGCGGCTCCGTGGGCCGGTCCTCGGAACCGACTTCAGCTACGAAGACCTGAAGCGCCTGCGGGATCCCCTCGACCGCGCGAACATCGAGGTGGTCGGCCTCGCCGCCGTCGAGGCGCGCCCGGCCTGGCTGCTCGAGGCCATCCCGAAGCCCGAGGATCGCTCGGAGTACGCGCGCGTGCTGACCTACGTCGACCAGGCGCTCTGCATGCCGCTCAGGATCGACCTCTACGGCCACGACGAGAAGCTGCGCAAGAGCCTGAACGCGCCGATCGCCGAGATCCGTGAAGTCGACGGCACCGAGCTGCCCCACGTCTTCGTGATGGAAGACCACCGGCGCGAGACCCACACCGTCGTTCGCATCCAGGGCTACGAGGGCTCGGCAGATCTGCCCGCCGCGCAGTTCACGAAGCGGGCCCTCGAAGGGGCGCACCCCGCGGCGACCGCCCACTGAGCGCCGCGGCGCGATTCTCCGAGCGCGTACTCGCGCGTCCCGCCCCCGTCGCGGCCTTCCTGGTCGCGCTCTCGCTCTTCGCGCTCGCCGGGATCGTCGATCCGCTGACGGGTCGGCCGCGCCTGCGGATCGACCCGTCGCTCAACGAGATGCTCCCGGCGGACGATCCGGCCCGCCGCTTCTACGAGGAGCTGCTCGATCGTTTCGGGAGCGACGACGTCGTGGTCGTCGCCCTGATCTCGGACGCGCTCTTCACCCGCGACGGGCTCGCGACCCTCGAACGAACGAGCCGCGCGCTCTCGCGGGCGCCGGGTGTTTCGCGGGTCGAGTCGCTGGCGACGGCGGTCCGGATGCGGCCCGTCGAGGACGACGTCGAGATCGCGGGCTTCTTCGACGAACCGATCGGGAGCGACGAGGCGGCGCGCGCGCTGCGCGCCGAGCTGCTGGACGATCCGCTCCGCGCGGGCTCGTTCGTATCCGTCGACGGCCGCGCGTCGGCGATCCTCGTGACCTTCGAGCGCGTGCCGGAGGACGAGTTCCTGGCCCGTGCGCTCGACCTCGGCGTGCTCGAGATCGCGCGGTCCGAGGCGGCGGACATGCAGGTCGTGATGGCCGGCACGCCGCACGTGAAGGCGGAGGTCGGACGCCTCCTCGAGAGCGAGCTCGCCGTCATGGTCCCGATCGTCTTCGCGCTGATGAGCGTGCTCTCCTGCGTCTTCTTTCGCAGCGTGCGACTCGGGATGGTGCCGCTCGCCGCCGTCGCGACGGGGCTCCTGTGGACCGTCGGGGTGATGGGCTGGGTCGGGCACGACCTGAACATCGTGACGACGCTGATCCCCCCGCTGGTCCTCGCCCTCGGCTTCGCCTACGCGACCCACGTCGTCGCGGGCTTCGCGGCGGACGGGGAGGGCGGTGCGGCGCGGGAGCGGGCCCGACGGGCGCTCGCGCACGTGGCCTTCCCCGTGACCTTCACCGCGCTCACCACCGCGGCCGGCTTCCTCTCGCTGACCAGCAGCGGGCTCGCGGTGATCCAGGGCTTCGGGATCTTCGCCGCGATCAGCACGGCCGCCACGCTCCTGGCGGCGCTCACCCTCGTTCCGCTGCTGCTCGCGCATGCGAAGGACGGCGGGGTGGCTCGCTCGAATCCGACGACCGACTTCCTCGACGCGCGCTTCGCGGCCCTGGCCGACCTCGACGCGCGCCACGCGACGCCGATCCTCTGGATCGGCGCGGCGCTCGCCGTGGTCGCGGCCTTCTTCGCGACGAAGATCGAGGTGAACCTGCCCGTCATCGAGAACTTCCGCGAGGACGCGGAGATCCGCCGCGCCTACGAGACCGTCGACGAGCTCTTCGGCGGGGCGAACCAGTTCTTCGTGATGCTGCGAGCGGAAGAGCGCCGCGCCTTCGAGGATCCCGCGCTCCTGCGCGAGGTCGCGGCGTTCCAGTCCTGGCTCGGGGAGCAGCCGGAGATCGGCGGCTCGACGTCCGTCGTGCAGTACCTGGAGGTCCTGAACGCGGGGCTCGGTCCCGAAGCGGAGCCGGTTCGGAGGATTCCGGACAGCGCGAACCTGGTCGCGCAGCTGCTGCTCTTCGGTGCGAACGAAGAGCTCGACGTATTGCTCGACCGCGCGCATCAGGTCATCACGATCCTGGTCCGCTCGACCGCGACGGAGACGAGCGAGTTCAATCGGCTCGCGGAGCGGATCGACGCGCGCCTCCGGGAGCTGCCGTCGGGCATCACCAGCCACACGACCGGCAACGCGATCCTCCTCACGCGCTCCGCGGATCGGATCGCGCTCGGGCAGGCGAAGAGCCTCGCGTGGGCCGGGGCGATGATCGGTCTGCTGCTGATCGCCTATTTCCGTTCGCTGCGGCTCGGCCTCTTCGCGCTGCTTCCGAACCTGCTCCCGGTCGGGCTCTATTTCGGCCTGCTCGGCGCGACGGGGATCACGCTCAACAACTCGACGGCGCTGATGGGATCGATCGTCCTCGGCATCGCCGTCGACGACACGCTCCATCTGGTCGTCGAGTTCCGACGCGGTCTCGAGGCGGGACTCGCGCGAGACCAGGCGCTTCGCGAGGCGCTCGTCCGGGTCGGGCGCGCGATCACCTGCACGACCCTCGCGGTCTGCGTCGGCCTGCTCGTCGTCGGGGCGAGCGCGCTCCAGAATCAGGCGGAGTTCGGCGTGCTGGGCGCGGCGACGCTGGCGATCGCGTGGGCGGTGGACGTGACGATCACGCCGGCGCTCTGCCTGCGCTGGCTCGAGGCGAAGCCCTCGAAAGGCTGACCTTCGAGCCGGCCCGCTATCGGGCGCGCACCAGACTCCCGAAGACCTCGTCCGGCGCGGGGGCGCTCCGTTCGTCGGTCAGGAGCCGCGCCTGTCCAGCCAGGCGCTCGCAGAAGGCGCCGCTGTCGGGCACGCCGCGCGCCTTTAGCTCCTGCGGGAGTAGCTGCGTGGCGATCGCCGCCGCCTGATCCGGGGTGAGGTCCGCCGGGACCAGCCCCGCGCTCTTCAGGCATAGGCGAACGGTTCCCCGCGCTTCGATCAGCGTCAGGTCGCTCTCCGCGTCGAGGCGTTCGCAGAGCCAGGTGAAGACGGTCGACTCGGCCATCGTGATCAGACCTCGCCGCGCGCGGGTTCGCTCCGCCGCTGGCTCCAGGCCGGGGGCGCGAAGGCGAACAGATAGGCACCCGCGCAGACCAGTCCCAGCACCGCCTTGAGCGCCAGCGAGACGATCTGGACGCCGAGGAGCGAGTTCGGGTCGGATCGCGCGATGACCTGCATCTCGAACCAGTTGCCTCCGAGGAGGACCGCGGCGGCGGCGGCGCCCGTTCCGTAGAGCGCGAATCGGATCGCGATCCGCTGCTCCGCGAGTCCGAGCGCGACCCGCTTTCGCATCATGCCGTAGTAGCGGAAGGATTCCGTCGCCGCCCAGGCGTTTCCGAGCACGGGGACGGCCAGGTAGACGCCCGCGTATCCGGTCGCGAAGATCCCATCGAAGTCCGACGTGATCCCGTGACCGATCGCGCCGACGGTCATGCAAGCGAGGAGTCCGCGAGCCGCGTACGCCGCGAGGAGGCTGTCGCGACGAAACACGCGGTGGGTGAACGTGAGCAGCCCGTAGTTGGCGATGATCGCCGCGAGCAGATGGAGCGCGATCAGCGCCCGGTCGAATCCGGTCGCCTCGTGTCCAGCGATCTCGGTCCGCGCGACGTGGATGATGAAGAGGACGCTTCCGAGTCCCATCGCGAAGAAGAGATACATGCCGATCCACCGCGCGGGTGGATTCTCGGAGCGGATCCCCAGACGCAGGAGCCGCACGCCCACGTAGAGAGAAGACAGATTCCATGCGAGCCAACTGAGCCCTGCGGCGCTCTGGAGCATCTCGACCATCCGATTCGACCTCCTGCGCACCCTTCGGCCGAATGCCGCGCGGGGTGAAGCGCGGAGGCGGGATCGAAGGAGAATCCTCGAACCCGACGGCGGTTTCGTAGGCGTTCCCCTATCCGCCGGCCGAGGATGTGGGTCGATGCGCGGCCGATTCGCAACACTCGACGGTGTCGCCCTGACGCGTCGCGCGATCGACGCGGCGGCGCCGGGACGAGCCGAGGCGGTCGGCGGACCCGCGCCGGCCGTGCGGCGCTTCGAGAGGCGCGCAGCGCCGACGGCCTAGTTCACCCAGGTGATGTTCGCGTCCGCGACCGGCGGGCTCTTGATCGCCAGCATCGCGACCTTGCGCGCGACCTCCCCGGCGATCCGTCGCAGCGCCTCGCTCGACGGCGAGTCCGGCTGGCTGACGACGATCGGTTGACCGACGTCGCCGTCCTCGGCGATGCGCGGGTCGATCGGGACCTCGCCCAGGAAGTCGACGCCGAGTTCCTTCGCGACGCGCTCGCCGCCGCCCTGGCCGAAGATGTAGTACTTCTTGTCGGGCAGCTCGCTCGGTGTGAAGTAGGACATGTTCTCGACGATGCCGAGGATCGGAACACCGACCTTCTCGAACATCTGCAGGCCCTTGCGGGCGTCGATCAGGGAGAGGTCGTTGGCGGTCGTGACGATGACCGCGCCGGAGAGCGGGGCCATCTGCGTCAGCGTGAGCGCGGCGTCGCCGGTTCCGGGCGGCATGTCGACGATCAGGTAGTCGAGCTCGCCCCACTGCACGTCGGTCAGGAACTGCTTGACGAGGCCGTGGACCATCGGGCCACGCCAGATGACCGGCGAGTCGTCGTTCATGAAGAAGGCCATCGACATGAGCTTCATGCCCTGGCCGACGAGCGGCATGATCTTGCGGTCGGGCGTGGTGTCCGGGCGGCCGTGGACGCCGGCGAGCAGCGAGAGCGAGGGGCCGTACACGTCGGCGTCGAGGATGCCGACCTCCGCGCCCTGGTCGCGCAACGAGAGGGCGAGGTTGATCGCGGTCGTGCTCTTGCCGACGCCGCCCTTGCCGCTCGCGACGGCGATGATGTTCTTCACGCCGGGCAGGCTCACCTGCTGATCGCTATCGCCGCCCCCGGTTCGCCCCGCCTGCCGCGTGTTCGCGGTCATCGTCACCGCCGCTTCCTCGACCCCTTCGAGGGCCTCGACGCGCTCCTTGGCCGCGGCCTTGAACTGGTCCTTGACGGGACACGCGGGCGTCGTGAGCTCGATCGAGAAGGACACGGTCGGACCGTCGATCTTCAGGTCCTTGATGAAGCCGAGGTCGACGATGCTCTTCTGGAAGTCGGGGTCGATGATCGGGCGCAGGGCATCGAGGACCTGCGCGGGGCTCACGGGATCGGCCATGGCGGCGTTCCTTCTGATGGCGTCGGGTCGCTTGGACCGGAGCGGATTCGGGCGCGGAGTTCTTGGTCGGGTCGGGCTTCGTCGCCGCGGTCGCGTGGAGGCGACGGCCGGTGGGCGTCGGCCGCGCGGTTCCGACCGCTCGATGCGGGCGGGGCGGGAGCCCGAGGACGAGCGCGACGGGATTCTAGCACTTCACCCGGGCCCTGGCGGCGGCCTGCTGCAGCGCCCGCGCCCGCTAGGCTCCCCCCATGCACGAAGGCGGAACAGCGAAGCGCGGGGTTGGAGCGATGCGGGAATCCGGGACAGCGAGGCGATGAGCAATCTCGACGAAGCGCTCGAACGCTTTCAGCAGGTGGGACTCGAGTACGCAGGGGGCCTCGCGAATCACGGGCCGATGGGCGCCGAGGCGCTCGAGTGCCTCGGACACCAGGCGAAGATCCCCGCCTTCGTGGACGTCTACGCGCCGCGACTACCGCCGCTCGAACGCGGCGTGCCGATCCCGGACGCGGCCTGGGACGACGCGCTCGGCGACATCGAGCGCGCCCCCGATTGGATCTCGACCTTCGAAGCCCTGATCGAGGCGGAGGGCGTTTCCGCGGTGCTCGCGCGACACGTCCGCGGGCTCCTGCCGGGGCTCTTCGCGGCGGCGGGCCACGGGCTGCTCCGGGTCGCCCACGGGCTGCGCGCGCTCGAGCGGAAGGACGACGCCACGAGGCGCCGCGAGGTCGCGCACGGACTGGCCTACTGGGCTGCGCGCTACCAGACGCTGCCCGGAGAGCCGGGACGCGCGGCGGCGCAGGGGGGCCTCGACGCCGCCCTCGACGCATGGCCGCTGCTCGGAGAGCCTGAGGCGCGAGCCGGCTATTTCTTCCACGTCGTCCGGCGCCTCGACGACTGGGGTCCCTTCGCGGAGGCGGTCTCCCGGGCTCCGCTTCCCGAGCCGGACGCGGTCGACGGCTGGCTCGACACGCTCTGTCGACGCGCGGCGATGCTCTACGTCGCGAACCCGGCCGCGCGCATCGCCTACGTGCACGCGCTCACGATCCCGTCGGGGCTGCGTCTGCTGCTGCCGTTCCTGGCGGAGCCCGAGCGCGTCGCGGCCTGCGGCTACGCGCTCCAGGCGGTCGGTGCCCTGCACTCGGTCTTCGGGGAGCCCGCGTCGACGCCCGAGGACGACGAGGAGGTCCTTCGGGTCGCCGGGGACTGGGACGAGACCCGCTATCACGCGGCGTGCTCGATCCAGGAGCACGCGATCAAGATGACCGAGGCCTGCTGGCGCGAGGATCGACGGAACGCCGATCCCGCGTTCCAACGCGCCGGAGCCGATGCGGCTCTCAAGGTCGGAGGCCGGACCGAAGCGTCGGTTTGTTAGGCGGAGATCCGCGACCGGAACCGCCGTTTCGAACAGCGGGCGTGCGATCGCGGAGAGCGCGCGTCAGGCTGCCGCCGCGTCCAGGGGCGATTCCGGCTTCGACGTCGCCCGTCGAAGGACCTCGACGTAGCCCTTCGAGACGAGCGCGTTCTCGAGCAGCCCCTTGTCCCGGAGCATCCGGTGCATCTTCGGCAGGTTGTAGTGGGGCACCGTCATGAGCAGATGATGCTCGAGGTGGTAGTTCACGAAGTTCGGCGCGAGGAAGAGCCGCTCCCACCAGGACGCGATCGTCGTCCGCGTGTTGCGCAGCGGGTCCTCCGGAGGACCCGACATCGCGTGTTCGCCGATCGCCCGGATGCGGATCGCCAGGCGATAGGTCGTGAAGAGGGCGACGACCCAGAGCAGGTAGAGCTCGGGGCGCCCGAAGCTCGCCGGCACGGCGAAGATCGCGAGGTTCGTGATCGCGACCGGCGCGATCTTGTGCCAGCCGACGTCCGGCTTCTCCCCCGGCGCGAGCCCCTGGTTGCGCTGGGTCTTCCGGTCCCCCCAGCCCATGTCCCGGAGAAAGGTCTGCTTGATCTGGGTCCAGCCGGTCTGTCCGGAGAGGTCGCGCCAGACCTTGCGGCGGAAGCTCGACTTCGTGAGGGGGAAGGGCAGGGTCAGCGAGAGATCGGGATCGTCTTTCGTCCCCGTCTTGGCGTGATGGACGAGGTGATAGGGGCGATAGGGCTTCACGTCCGACCAGGTCGGGTAGGCCCCGAGCCAGTTGCCGACGAGGTCGTTCCATTTCCGGTTGGACAGGAACGCGTGATGGGCCGCGTCGTGCATCACGATCGCGAAGCCGAGCTGGCGTCCGCCGATCAGGAAGAGCGCGAGCGGGATCGTGAGGACGAGCCAGAGCCCGCTCGAGATCCCGACCAGCGCCATCGCGCCGAAGACGACCGACCAGTTGAAGACGAGGGTCCAGACGCTCCTCCGGTCGTCGAAGGAGAGGATCTCCCTGCGCTCTTCCTTCGTGAACTTCGAGAGCCAGTGGGCGTTGCCGAGGATCGGCTCTTCGGGGGCGGCCTGGATCTCGTCGGGCGGCGGGGCGGTGACCATCATGATCGGAACTCCGGGGTGGGCGCGCGGGGCCTGCGCGCAGGGGTCAGTGGAGGTCTCCCGGTCGATCTCCCGCGGCGTCGCGCGAGTCGAGGGGGAGGGCACGGTGGGGTACGTCGTGGCGAGACAGGAAGCGCGCCCAGGCATCGCGCCCGACGGCGTCGTAGCGCTTCATCGCCTCGAGCAGCTCCGCGAGCGGCGCCGGATCGAGGATCTCCGGTGGAAGGAGCGGGTGGCGCATCAGCTGCCGCAGCACGCGTCCGCCGACCAGGAACGACTCGACCATCGCTTCCTCGTCGGAGAGCTGCGAGAGCCGCGCCTCGCTCTCCCGCAGGTCACCGAGCGAGGTGCGGCAGTCGTCGGCGAGGGCCGCGGCGTCCCACAGACTGCGCGCCTCGAGGTCGCTCGCGGGGTCGAGGTCGCGGACGAGGAAGACCCTCCCGAGCGCGGTGTCCGTCGCATCGACGCCGGTCGCGAGGGAGACGAGCTGCTCGCGCGCCGCGGAGAGCCCGCCCCTCAGATTGTCGGGGCGCAGCGAGAACCCGGTCTCGAGCTCCCGGAAACCGAGCAGCTCGAGGGCGCGTTCGCGCCGACGCCGGGCCGGGCCGCGTCCGAGTCGGGCGCAGTGGACGGCGAGCCAGTCACCGCGCCAGGCACGCTGGCGCTGACCGAGCTCCCGCCAGCTCCGCAGGCGACCGCTGATGGCGGCGACGGCCGGACCCAGGCGGTAGCGGCCGCGCTCGTCCCGCTCGATCCGGCCCGAGGCGTAGAGGCGGGCGAGGCTCACCCGGACGTTGTTCTCCTCGATCCCGAGGAGCGCTCCCGCCTCGACCAGCGCGCGGACCGGCATCGTCCCCCGACGCAGGGTCGAGAGCAGGTCGAGCACGAGGCTTCGCGCGGTGGGCTGCTGCACGGGCCTGTGATTACCCCATGAAAGAGTGACGCGCAAAAATAGTAATGTTTGGACGCCCGCGGGCCGGTGGGGATCGAGACGGGGCGGCCCGCACGCCGCGGATCGCTGTTTCCCCGGGGGCAATCCCCTGTCGATGGGGTACCCTCGCGCGCGTGCCGAGACTGTCCCGCAAGCTCTGGATCTTCCTGCCCACGTTCCTGATCACCTTCGTGATCGACAAGGCGACGAAGATCGTGATCGTCGACCGCTTCGCCTACGGCGAGCGACTGACGGTGATCGACGGGTTCTTCAACCTCACCCACGTCCGGAATCCGGGGGGCGCGTTCAGCTTCCTGGCGACGATGTCCGACGGGATCCGCCAGGGGTTCTTCCTGGGGACCGGGTCGCTGGCGGTGGGCCTGCTTCTCTACTTCCTCGCGAAGGT
Source organism: bacterium (assembly GCA_030432735.1). GTDB lineage: Bacteria > Myxococcota_A > UBA9160 > UBA9160 > UBA4427 > UBA4427. The sequence goes on along the minus strand of JAUIMK010000038.1, from coordinate 5,092 downwards.
CGAGCCGGAGGAGCGGCTCGCGCCGCTGGCGATCGGCGGGATCCTCGGCGGGGCGCTCGGCAACCTGACCGATCGTCTCTACTACGGCGAGGTGATCGACTTCCTCGACTTCCGTCTGATCGGCGGCTACGTCTGGCCGACCTTCAACATGGCGGACTGCTGGATCGTCGTGGGCGTCGCCGTACTGATGATCCAGATGTTCTTCGAGGGCGAGCCGGACCCGGCGCCGAACGAGTCACCGTCCCCGGGTCGAGAGCTGGGCGCCTGACGCGCGCTCGTCGCGCCTCGTGGCTACACGCCTAACGTGCGTCGTCCGCCGCGCGCCCCGCCGGCGGCAGGTTCCGCGCGAGCACGCGCAGCACGTTGTCGCCCATGACCTTCCTGACTTCGGACTCGCTCAGTCCCTCGTCGAGGAGGGCCTGCGTCAGGGCGGCGAGGTGGCTCGTGTCGAACCCGACGGTCGTGCCGCCGTCGTAGTCGGAGCCCAGGCCTGCGTGCTCCGCGCCGACCAGACGAACGACGTAGGCGAGGGCGCGCGCGACGTCCTGCATGCTCGTTCCGCACACCGCCCATTCCCAGTAGCCGATTCCCACGACGCCGCCCCCTTCCGCGATCCTTCGGACGTGCTCGTCGGAGAGGTTTCGCTGGTTGTCGCAGGTGCCGCGCACGCCGCCGTGGGAGAACACGGTCGGGCGCGTCGATAGGTCGAGGGCCTCGTCGACGGCCCTGGGTGCCAGGTGCGCGAGATCGAGGGTGATCCCGAGGCGCTCCATCTCGAGGATCGTCTCGCGGCCCAGGGGCGTGAGGCCGCCGCGTTCGAGTCCATGGGCGGAGCCCGCGTAGTCGTTGTCGAAGAAATGCGTCAGGCCGATCATCCGATAGCCTGCGTCGAAGAGGCGCGTGAGGTTGCCCGGCTCGCTCTCCAGCGCGTGGGCGCCCTCGATCGCGAGCAGCGCGCCGGTCACGTCGGCGCCGGCGGCGCGCGCGTCCTGGAGCGCGGCGAGGTCGGCCCGGGTCTGGATCAGGATGAACTCCCCGTCGGAGGCCGCGGCGAAGTCGGCGAGACGATCCGCCGCGTGGAGCGCGCGCCCGGTCGGACCGAGCAGCGCCGTCGGCGAGAGCTGGACGATGCCGGCGAGGGTCAGCATGTCGAGTCCGTCGCCGGAGTTCGACTCGATGTTCAGGCCGAAGGGCACGATCGTCGGAAGCGAGAAGACCTGGAGCGCGACGCCCCCTTCCTGGAGACGCGGAAGATCGACGTGTCCCATCGTGTCGCGCTCGAGGAGGTCGCGGCCGAAGAGCAGCGAGTCCGCGTGCAGGTCGGCGACGAAGCTCGTGCCGTGGAGTGCCTCGGCGCGGGGGCCGACCTCCGGCAGGCGAACGGGCTCGACGACGTTCACCCAGCTCTCGAGTCGCAGGCCGAGATAGAGCCAGCCCATCACCAGGATCGCGACGACGATCGTCGTGTTGCGGGCGGCACTCTTGGACGCGGGCATGCGGAGGGACTCCCGGAGATCGAGTCGTCGCGGCGTGGGGTCGCCGGGCGATCAGGCGATCAGGCCGGCCAAGCAACCCGTGAGACAGGTCGCGATCGTGCCGGCCAGGATCGATCGTAGTCCAAGGCGGGCCGCTTCGGGGCGTCGGTCCGGCGCGAGGGCTTCGAGACCGCCCAACAGGATCGCGAGGGAGCCGAAGTTCGCGAAGCCGCAGAGCGCATAGCTCGCGATCAAGGCGCTGCGGGGGCCGATGCGGCCGTCGGCGATGCCGTTCGCGAGGTCCTGATAGGCGATGAACTCGTTGAGGACGGTCTTCACGCCGATCAGCGCACCGACCTCACGCGCTTCGGCCCAGGGGACGCCCATCAAGGCGGCGACCGGGGCGAAGATCAGCCCGAAGATCGACTGCAGCGTGAGGTCGGGCGCGCCCGCGAGGCCGCCGATCGCTCCGACGGCGCTGTTGGCGAGGGCGATCAGGGACACGAACGCGATCAGCAGGGCGCCGACGGCGAGGGCGAGGCGCAGCCCGGCGAGCGCCCCCTCCGCCGCGGCGTCGATCACGTTCACGGCGCGCTCCTCGTGGGCGAGGGCCTCGCCGCTCGCGGTCTCGGGCGTGCCGGTCTCGGGGATCATGATCTTCGCGACCACGAGCGCGGCGGGCGCCGAGATCAGACTCGCCACGATCAGATGACCGGCGTAGGTCGCGGCACCGAGGATCTGCGCGTAGGTGACCAGGACGGTGCCCGCGATCGTGGACATGCCGAGGGTCATGAAGGCGAAGAGCTCGCTGCGGGTCATGCGCGCGAGATAGGGGCCGACGACGATGCCCGACTCGATCATCCCGACGAAGACGTTCGAGGCCGCGGCGAGGCCCTCCGCCCCCGAGACCCCCATCGCCCGCGACAGCCCGCGCGAGAAGGCCCGTACGATCGGCTGCACGAGTCCCACGTGGTAGAGGACCCCGAAGAGCGTGCCCATAAAGATGATGAGGGGGAGCACGCCGAGGGCGAAGCTCTGGCCCGCATCGAGCAGCGGCCCGAAGAGGAAGCGCGCCCCCGCCTGCGACCACTCGACCAGGAGCGAGACGAGGCGCTCGAAGAAGGGGAGCATCGCGTCCCGGATCGGGGTCGCGAGCAGCAGCAGCGCGATCGCGAGCTGGAGCCCGACGCCCGCGAGCACCGTCCTGCGATCGATCGCGCGCCGATCCGTCGAGCAGAGCGCGGCGAGTCCGAGCAGGGCGACGAAGCCGAGGCCCGAGATCGCGCGCAGCCCTGCTTCGCTCACCCGAGCTCCCCACGGAAGCGCGCCACGAGGTCCGCCGTCGCCGCCACGGGATCGTCGGCCGCGGCGACGACGGAGATGACCGCGAAGCCCGCGGCACCGGCGGCGCGCAGATCGGCGACGTGCCCTGGCTCGATCCCGCCGATCGCGACGAGCGGGCGCGGTGCGACGATCTCGACCGCTTCGCGCAGGGACGCGAGCCCGCGCCGGTCGTACTCGGACACCTTCGAGGTCGTGCCGAAGACCGGGCCGAAGGCGATGTAGTCGACGTCTTCGTCCCGGGTCGCGCGGAGCTGTTCCGGCGTGTGGGTCGAGCGACCGACCGCGAGCCGCTCGCGTGCGTCCTTCGGCAAGGCATCCTTCGGCAGGTCGTCCTGACCGAAGTGGACCGCGTCGGCCTCGGCGAGGAGCGCCAGATCGAAGCGATCGTTCACGACGAAGCGCGCACCGGCCAGGCGGGTGATCGCGCGGATCTCGCGTGCAAAGGCGAGGGCCTCGCGATCGGTCGCGTGCTTGGCGCGGAGCTGGACGACCGCCGCGCCCCCGTCGCAGGCGGCGCGGGCCTGCGCGACGGGATCCCGGGTCCAGCGCGGATCGTCGTCCGCGAGCACGTGCACGCCGTGGTAGTGGAGGCCGCGGTCGCCGGCGTCGGCCACGCGGTCAGCCCCGCTTCGGGAGCTCGATGGCGAGCTCGGTGATCTTCTTGCGGAGGGTGTTCCGGTTGATGCCGAGGAGCGCCGCCGCGCGAATCTGGTTGCCGCCGGTCCGCTCGAGGACGACCTCGAGCAGCGGGCGCTCGACGCGCTCCTGGATCTCGCGATAGAGATCGCCTTCTTCTTCGGTCCGGGCGAGCAGGGCTTCGACCTCGCTGGTCACGAGCGACTCGAGGCTCGTCGTGGGCGCCGGGGCCGGCGTCGTCGACTCGAGGAAGTCGAACTCGGTCGGTGCGAGGATGTCGTCGGTCGAGAGGACCAGCGCGCGCTTGATCGCGTTCTCGAGCTCGCGGACGTTGCCCGGCCAGCTGTGCCGCTCGAGGCGTTCGATCGTCGCGTCCGGCAGGCTGACCGGTCCTTCCGCGAGCTCCGCCGCGTAGCGCTCGACGAAGTGATGGGCGAGGGTGCGGACGTCTTCGAGGCGGTCGCGAAGCGGCGGGATCGAGAGCGGCACGACGCGCAGCCGGTAGAGCAGGTCCTCCCGGAAGGTGCCCTCGCGCACGCCCTCGTCGAGGTCGCGGTGGGTCGCCGCGACGATCCGCACGTCGACGACGATCGGGTCGCGACCGCCGACCGGCGTGACCTCGCCGGATTGGAGCACCCGGAGCAGCTTGGCCTGGAGGTCGACGGGCATGTCGCCGATCTCGTCGAGGAAGAGGGTTCCCCCCGATGCCTCGCGGAAGCGGCCCGCGCGCGCGCTGGTGGCGCCGGTGAAGGCGCCGCGCTCGTGGCCGAAGAGTTCGCTCTCGAGCAGCTCTCGCGGGATCGCCGCGGCGTTCACGGCGACGAAGGGACCCTCGCCGCGGGGACTCGCCGCGTGGATCGCGTGGGCGACGAGCTCCTTGCCGGTGCCGCTCTCGCCGGTCAGCAGGACGGGGACGTTGCGCGGCGCGACCTTGCCCACGGTCTTGAAGATCTCGAGGAGCGCCGGGCTCGAGCCGACCAGCCGGTCTCCCCCTGGCGAGATCGCGCGTCCGACCTGGCGTCGAAGCGAGCGCACTTCGTCCTTGAGGGCGCGGGTCGAACGCGCCTTCTCCACGAGGGCCTCGACCTCCGCGAGGGCGAAGGGCTTCACCAGATAGTCGAGGGCCCCGGACTTCATCGACTCGACCGCGTTGTCGAGCAGGTTCTGCGCGGTGATGATCACGATCGCGACGTCGCCGCCGGCGGCTCGGTGCTGTTGGAGGACTTCGATTCCGGTCATGCCGGGCATGCGGATGTCCAGGAAGGCCAGGTCGTAGGTGTCGCTGGCGAGCTCGCGGGCCGCCGCGTCGCCGTCCTCCACGGCGACGACCTCGTGGCCGAGGCCTTCCAGGACCTCCTGGAGCACGAAGCGGATCGAGGCTTCGTCGTCGGCGACGAGGACGCGCATGGCGTCGCTTCCGGGGGTCATGATCGGGGCTCCTTGAAGGCCGGGTCGGGCGGCGGAAGAAGGGGTTCGAGCGGGAGGTCGACCGCAGCTCGCGTGCCTTCGCCTTCGACGGAGTCGAGGCGGAGCCGACCGCCGTGGCAGCGGATCCAGTGTCGGGCGACCGAGAGGCCGAGACCGGTGCCCCGTTCCTTCGTGGTGTAGAAGGGCGTGGAGAGCCGGTCGAGGGTGTC
>JAUIMK010000373.1 GCA_030432735.1 bacterium | reverse complement strand
GCGGCGCCGTCGCGCCGGGCCATCCCGACGAAGGCGGTGTCGAGGAAGGGCCCGAAGAGCTCCGGGAAGATCGTGAGGACGTCGATCTCGAGCACCGCGCCCTCCCCTAGACCGGCTCGAGCAGCCCAGGCACGTCGGCGACCACGATGCGCCGAGCGTCCAGGTCGATCGTCTCGAGGAGCGCCTCGGCGGTCGGCACCAGCCGCCGGACCCCGTCCGGATCCTCCACCAGCAGGACGTCGTGCGCCCCGGTCTCCCAGATCTCGCGCACGGTCCCGACGTCCTCGCCCTGCGCCGACTCGACGCGGCAGCCGACGAGCTCGTACCAGTAGAACTCGCCCTCGGGCAGGTCCGGCAGCAGGTCCGGCGAAGCGGTCACGACGAGGCCGACGAGCGGCTGCACGTCCTCGCGCCGCGTGACGCCCGCGAGCCGCAGCCGCACCTCGCCGCGCGGTGCCATCGCCGCTCCGGTCACGACCCGCCGCTTCGCCTCGGGATCCTTCGCCCGCTTCCCGAGCCAGACGACCTCCGCCGAGAGCAGGTGGTCCGGCACGTCGCCGGTGATCCGCACCCGCAGCTCCCCCGCGAGCCCGTGGGCCCCGACGACCTCGCCCAACACGATCCGCTCCGCGGAGGGCAGCTTCTTTCCAGGGGAGAGGGTCATGATCCGCGCTCGTCCGAGCCAGAAAAGGAAACGGCCGCGGCGCCTGACGGCACCGCGGCCATGAATCCGGAATCGGCCCCCGGCCCGCTCGGAACGAGGGCGCCGCGACGCCCCTGAACCCGGCCGCCGCTGCAGAACGCATCCGAAGCGATGCGGCCCCACCGCACGCCCGAAGCGCCCGCGAGCCACAATTCAGTCGACGATGTCGAGCCGGGCTCCCGCGCCGTCGGCGGTGGCGTTGAGGATCGCGCGCAACGCCTTCGCGACGCGCCCCTGTCGACCGATCACGCGGCCGCGATCGCCGTCGGCGGTCTCGAGCTCGATCAGCTCGCCGTCGTCCTCGATCTCGACCTCGACGTCGTCGGGGTTGGACACGATCGCCTTCGCGAGGAAGGAGACCAGCTCTGCAGAGTCTTTGCCACGCTTCGCCATCTCAGGCCGACGCCTCCACCGCCGCAGGGGCTGCGTTGCCTTCGCGCTTCACGCGATTCACGAGGCTGCGGACCGTGTCGGAGAGCTGCGCGCCCTTGCCGACCCACGACTCGATCGCGTCGAGGTCGAGGTTCAGGGCGGCGGGATCGTTGTTCGGGTCGTAGGTGCCCAGGAACTCGAGCGGGCGACCATCGCGCTGCTTGCGCTCGTCGATCGCCATCACGCGGTAGAAGGGGCGCTTCTTCGAGCCCATTCGGGTCAGCCGGATCTTGACCATGTTCGTTCGGTCCTCGTATCGGGGAGCACGGCTCCACCGTGGAAAGTCGCAAGTCGGAAGTCGGAAGATTCGGGGCACGATCCGGCCGGAGGCGCGGAACGCCAGGCGAGCGGGGATCGAGCCGAAAATCGAAAGGGGGCGTAGGGCGCGGCATCGGTCGGGGCCGGGCCCCGGTCGCGCGCACCCGTCCCAAGCAGGCGCGCAAATTAGGGAAAGGGCCCGCCCGGGTCAACTTCATCGCCGCGGGACCCGGGATCGCCCTCCCGGGGTGCCGGATCAGCGCCGCGCCAGCCCCAGTCGCTCCTGCTCCTTCTTCTCGAAGCAGGCGGCACAGGAGTACTGCTCCTGGTGCGCCTTCTGGAGCCGGTCGTATTCCTGGTCGAGCGCCACCCGGCGGACGGAGGTCACCACGTCGCCGCAGAAATCGCAGCGCCGCCCGGCCTCTTCGAGGGGGGCGCGATCGGAGTCGGAGGAGGGAGAGGTCGCCATCGATGTCTGGATGTCCCGGGGCTCGAGGGAAGGCCGGCGCCGGTCGGGAAGCGCGTCCACGACCCGCCGCTCCGGGAGCCTAGCGCCGCCGAGGGTAGCCGACCTGGAACCGGACCTCCCGGGGCGCCTGACGCTCGTATCGGACCCGCAGCTTGTCGAGCAGCTCCGGCTTGCGCAGCTGGAGCTGTTGGGACCAGACCGGGCTGTCGACCTCGACCTCGAGCACTCCGGCACGCAGTCCGAGCGGACGACAGTGTTCGGCGACCTGGGGACCGACGATCTCGGGCCATTCGCTCCCGATGCGATGCGCGAGCGCCACGCCGTCGAGGCCGAGCTCGCCGAGCACCTTGCCCACGAGGTCGCCGACGGGCTGCATGCGCCCCCTGCGCCGACCGCCGGGGCCCCGGTTGCGCGCCACCCTCAGGCGCCGCCCGACGATTCGTCGCGATGGTCCCGGAAGACCATCCCGGTCGGAATCTTCGGGTGGAAGAAGGTCGACTTCTGGGGCATCACCTCGCCCGCCTCGGTCACGCGGAACACGTCGTCCGGCGTCATCGGGTTCAGATAGAGCGCGACCGTCCCCTTCCCGTCCCGGATCTCCTGCCCGGCCCTTCGGGCACTCTTCGGAAACGCGACGGCCCCACCCCGGATCGCGTCCGGGTCGAGACCGACGACGGCGCCGAGGACGGCGCGCTCGATGAGCCGCACCATCAGCTCGTCGCCGAGGGGCTCGTCGCGCGACACCAGGAGCGTCGTCCCGTCCGCCGCCTCGGCGACGAACGCGGGCCGACCGGCGAGCGGCGCGAGCTCCCGGGCCAGGCGCTCTTCGACCTCGTCGAGCCCGACCGCCGGCAGCGCGCGGATCGTCCAGTCCGGGAGCTTCTCCCGCCACTCGGCCTCGGAGGGCGCCGGGACCTCACGCACGACCCGGTGGATCGGCAGCAGCAGACTGCCCTTCGCCCAGGCGTTCGCGAAGTAGGCGATCGTCGATTGCCAGGGCGCGTGGGGATCGTCGCCGTGGACTTCGATCTGCTGGCGACGGTACTCGAGGGCCGTCTCGTAGCGGTGGTGCCCGTCGGCGATCACGCTCGGCCGACCGGCCATGAACGTCCGCACCCGTTCGATGGCGTCGGGATCGTCGAGGCGGGCGAGTCGGTACTCGACGTCACCGAAGGCCGCAGTCGCGACGTCGCCCCGCTCGAACGCGGACGCGAGGAGGGAGCCGAGGACGTCGTCGCGATCCTCGTACAGGAGGAAGACCGTCGAGAGGTTCGCCTCCGCCGCGCGCAGCAGCTTCAAGCGATCCGCCCGCGGCCCCGCCAACGTCCGCTCGTGGGGGCGCACGACCCGCTCGTCGTACTCGGCGAGGCCGAGCTCGGCGAAGAAGCCGATCCGCTCGAGACGCTGACCGTCCGGAGCCTCGTAGCGCTGGCCCATCACGTAGTAGGCCGGGGTCTCGTCGCGAACGAGGACGCCTTCGGCGCGCCAGAGATCCAGGGTCTCGCGGATCCAGCCGTAGTCCGCCGTGGCTTCGTCGCTCGCGTCGCGGGTCAGCTCGAAGCGGATCGCGTTGTGCGGATCCCGGTCGAAGAAGTCGCCCCGCTCGTCGTCGGCGATCACGTCGTAGGGCGGCACGATCACCCGGGACAGATCGACCCGATCGGTGTCGTAGCGAAGCGCGCGCATCGGGCGGGCGACGGTCATCGTGAGGGGCACTCCTGGGACGTTGGATGGGAGGGGGCGGGGACGCGGGCCTTGGCGTGATCGGTGCGTTGTCGGTGGCGTCGTCGCTCGCCGCCCCCTGCGTCTTCGTTCGCGCTCGCTCGAGGGGCCTCGCTCTCGCTGCGGGCGCTTCTCAGCGACCGAGCGCGCGATCGGCGATGTCGCGCCGGAAATGCATGCCTTCGAAGTCGACCCGCGCGACCGCGGCATAGGCGCGCTCCCGGGCCTCCGCGACAGAGCCGCCGCGGGCCGTGATGCCGAGAACCCGTCCACCGGCGGTCGCGAAGTCGTCGCCGTCGGCGGATCCGGTCGTGCCGGCATGGAACACGACGATCGCGTCCTCGCCTTCGAGGTCCGCGAGGCCGGTGATCGGTTTGCCGGTCTCGTAGGCGCGCGGGTAGCCGCCGGAGGCGAGGACGACGCAGACGGCGGCCTCGCCCCAACCGAGGGACGTCGACGGATCGAGGGTCCCCTGCGCCGCCGCCTCGAGGACGGGCAGCAGGTCGCCCTCCATCCGGAGCATCAGGGGCTGGGTCTCGGGATCGCCGAAGCGCACGTTGAACTCGATCACGTAGGGATCGCCGGCGTCGTCGATCATGAGGCCGACGAAGAGCACGCCCTGATACGGGTGGCC
>JAUIMK010000372.1 GCA_030432735.1 bacterium | reverse complement strand
GTCTCGCCGTTGCGCGCCTCGCTCCGCCCCTCGATCACGACCAGGTCCCCGTCGCAGATCTGGTCCTCGATCATCGAATCCCCGCGCACCCGGAGCACGTAGTGCGGCTTGCGGCCGGGCACCATGTCGGCGGGGACGGCCACCTGCTCGGCCACCGCCGCATCGGGCTCGATCGCCTCGATCGGCCGACCGGCCGCGACCGTGCCGAGGATCGGGAGGTGGACGCTCTCGGGCGCCTCCTCCTCGGGCACCGGCTCGACGGACCGGGAGCGATTCCAGGCCTTCCGGAGATAGCCCTTGTCGACCAGGTGCTTCACGTGCTTGTGGACCGTCGCGACCGACGAGAGGCCGAAGGCCGCCGCGATCTCCTCGAGGCTCGGGGAGTAGCCCTGGTCGGCGACGAAGCCGGAGATGTAGTCGAAGATCTCCCGCTGGCGGCGGGTCAGCGCGGCAGAACGCGCGCTCGAGAGATCGGTCACGCTGGCGGAATCGGGCGTTTTGGACGGGCTGGACATCCGCGGTGGTCCTCCTCCGGCCGCCCGACCGCCTCGACACGGAGGCGCGGCTCGGCCTTCGGTTTGTTTTCGCCCGGGAGAGTGGCGAAGTCACGGCGAAAGTCAACCGCGGTCACCGCGCCGCCACGGTCATGCGCAACTTTTTTCGCGGCCTTGGTTGACTCGCTCCGGGGCGGGTATAGCTTGCGCCGCCGTTGGCACTCGGGGCTCCCGACTGCCAATGGGGACGGGCGCCACCGCCCACCCCCCACATCCCGTTCTCGACGGAACTCCGAGACGCTCCGCCCGCCTTTCACGAGGCGAGCGGCGGTGCCCCGGATTCGTTCTAACACCGGCCCCCTCCGCTGCCTGTATGCAGCGAGGTGGCCCCCTGCTCTCCGGCGCTGCCGGAGGACTCCCGCCCCGATCGCACGGGCGGGCTGTCGTAGAGAGGCGACCCATGAAGATCCGTCCGCTCCAGGACCGCATCCTCGTCAAGCGAGTCGACGAGGAAGAGACCACCAGCGGGGGCATCATCATCCCCGATTCCGCCAAGGAGAAGCCGCAGGAGGGCCAGGTGGTCGCTGTCGGCCCCGGCAAGCTCCTCGACTCGGGCGACGTCTCGCCCCTCGCCGTCAAGGCCGGCGACCGCATCCTCTTCAGCAAGTACGCCGGCACCGACGTGAACGTCGACGGCGAAGACCACATCATCATTCGCGAAGACGACGTCCTCGCGGTCTACGAGTAAGTCGTAGAGAAAGAAGGAGAACGAACATGGCCAAGGAAGTCATTTTCGAGCAGGACGCCCGATCGAAGATTCTCGAGGGCGTGGACGGACTCGCGAACGCGGTCCGCGTGACGCTCGGCCCGAAGGGCCGCAACGTCGTCATCGACAAGAGCTTCGGCTCGCCCACGATCACCAAGGACGGCGTGACCGTCGCCAAGGAGATCGAGTTCGAGGACAAGTTCAAGAACATGGGCGCGCAGATGGTCAAGGAGGTCGCCTCGAAGACCTCGGACCTCGCCGGTGACGGAACCACGACCGCGACCGTGCTCGCGCAGGCGATCTTCCGCGAGGGCAGCAAGCTCGTGGTCGCCGGCATGAACCCGATGGACCTGAAGCGCGGCATCGACAAGGCCGTCACCGCCATCACCGAAGAGCTCGGCAAGATCGCCAAGCCCACCCGCGACTCGAACGAGATCGCCCAGGTCGGCACGATCTCGGCGAACAGCGACGCCACGATCGGCGAGATCCTCGCCGAGGCGATGAGCAAGGTCGGCCAGGAAGGCGTGATCACGGTCGAGGAGGGCAAGAGCCTCCAGACCGAGCTCGACGTCGTCGAGGGCATGCAGTTCGACCGCGGCTACCTCTCCCCGTACTTCGTGACGGACCCGGAGAGCATGGAAGCGGTCCTCGAGGAGCCCCTGATCCTGCTCCACGAGAAGAAGATCTCGAACATGAAGGACCTCCTTCCGCTGCTCGAGCAGGTCGCGCGCGCCGGCAAGCCGCTGCTCCTCGTCGCCGAGGACATCGACGGTGAAGCCCTCGCGACGCTGGTCGTCAACAAGATCCGCGGCACGATCAACGTGTGCGCGGTCAAGGCGCCCGGCTTCGGCGACCGCCGCAAGGCGATGCTCCAGGACATGGCGATCCTCACGGGTGGCCAGGTCATCTCCGAGGAGCTCGGCCTCAAGCTCGAGAACGTGACCCTGAAGGATCTCGGCCAGGCCAAGACCGTCTCGATCGACAAGGACAACACGACGATCATCGACGGGGCCGGCGCCAAGAAGGACATCGAGGGCCGCTGCCAGGAGATCCGCAACCAGATCGAGTCCACGACCTCCGACTACGATCGCGAGAAGCTCCAGGAGCGCCTCGCGAAGCTCGTCGGCGGCGTCGCGGTCGTGAAAGTCGGTGCGGCGACCGAGACCGAGATGAAGGAGAAGAAGGCGCGCGTCGAGGACGCGCTCCACGCGACCCGCGCGGCCGTCGAAGAGGGCATCGTCCCCGGCGGTGGCGTGGCCCTCATCCGCTGCGCCAAGGTGCTCGACACGCTCCAGGGCGACAACGACGAGCAGAACGCGGGGATCAACATCATCCGCCGCGCCATCGAGGCCCCGCTCCGCTTCATCAGCGAGAACGCCGGCATCGAGGGCTCCATCGTCGTCGACAAGGTCAAGGGCCAGAAGGGCAACAACGGCTTCAATGCCGCGACGGAGACCTACGAGGACCTCGTCAAGGCCGGCGTCATCGACCCGGCCAAGGTGGTCCGCACCTCGCTGCAGAACGCGGCCAGCGTGTCCGGCCTCCTGCTCACGACGGAAGCCATGATCGCCGACAAGCCGGAGCCCGCGGGCGCCGGTGGCGGCGGCATGCCCGACATGGGCGGCATGGGCGGAATGCCGGGGATGATGTAAACCCGGTCATTCAGCCCCGCCTTCTGCCCCGGTAGAAGGCGGGCCTCGCTCCCGAAAGGGAGTGGGTGCTGAACCGATGAAGACGCCCCGATCACCGCAAGGTGGTCGGGGTGTTCTCGTTTCGGACGGCGCGGCGCGCTTCTCCGTTTGCGTGAACGCCTTCACAGTCGCCCCCCGGCCCCTCGACTACGATCGCCCTCGTCGACGCGGTCGACCCAGGAGGTGCCCCATGCAGAAGCGCTCGCCCTTCGCCCTCTCCTTCTCGCTACTCGCCTCGCTGGCGACGCTCGCCCTCGCAGCCCCGGCGCCGGCCCAATCCGTCGCGATCGCCTTCGAAGGCGAAGCCGAGCCCGGAGGCTCCGGCGGCACCTGGAGCGCACTCCGGATGCCGGTCGTTAACGACGCCGGCGCCGTCGCCTTCCGCGCGTCGATCGCGAGCGGCAGCGCCTTCGAAGGCGTCTACCGCGACGACGGCGGTGGCGTCGCCGCGATCGCGCTGACCGGAGACATCGCCCCCGACACCTCGGGCGGAACCTTCACCTCCTTCGGCGATCCCGCGATCAACGCGTCCGGCGACGTCGTCTTCACCGCGACGGTCGGCGGCGGCTCCGCGACCGCCGGCATCTGGCAGGACACGCCCGCCGGCCTGCTCACGATCGTGACGACCGAGGTCGAGGCACCCGGAACGTCCGGCGCCTCCTACACCGCCTTCTCCTCGCCGATCGCGCTCAACGACGCGGGCGAGATCGCCTTCTTCGCGAACACGTCGAGCTCCGCGACGACCGGCGGCATCTTCGTCGAGGGCGACGGCGTCGCGAGCCGATCGGTCTTCCTCGCGAACGACCCCTCGCCTCCGGACGTGATCAACGGGACCTACTTCGCCTTCGGCCGTCCCGCGATCAACGCGGGCGGCGACGTCGCGACCGTCGTCACGATCTACGACGGCGCCTCCACGTTCACCGAGGCGATCGTGGCTCGCGACGCGAGCGGCGCACGGGTCGTCGTGTTCGCCGGCGAGATCGCCCCGGACGTGGGCGGCGGCACCTTTCAGAACTTCAACTTCACCGGACCGCCCGCGATCGACGACACGGGCGCGGTCTCCTTCGCGGCGACGATCGCCGGCGGCACCGCCCTGCGCGGAATCTTCCGCGACGACGCGGGCACGCTCTCCCCGGTCGAGCTCGAAGGCGAGGAGGCCTTCGGCACGTCGAGCGGTGACTTCTTCTTCTTCCAGGCGGACCGGCTGACGACGACGGCGACCGGGGGCATCGGCTTCGCCGCGAACCTGCTCGGCAGCACGACGAACTCC
>JAUIMK010000371.1 GCA_030432735.1 bacterium | reverse complement strand
CCGGTCCCATGGCGAGGGGCGCGTCGCGGGCCGGCCGCTCTATGTGGGTGACCGGCGCGCCGGGCCGGTCCGGGAGGGGGCCGCCGTCGGGACCCACCGGCGGTCGGAGCTTGGTCTCGAGGTCCCCTCGCTCGAGCACGGCGAGGCAGAACGCCTCGAGGCTCTCGGGCGGCGGGATCGGCGTCGTTTCCGGGGGCATGGCGGCGGCAGGGTACGTCATCCGCCCGAGAAGGCCGCGATCCCCGTGCCTGCGGGGCAGGCTCCGCTTCGCTTTCGGCGGCGAGTGAAACGTGTTTCAATCCGCCGCCATGGCCGCCGAATCCCCCGCTGATCCGCTCGTCGAGGAGCGTGCGCTCCGGATCATCGAGACGACGATCGAGCTGGCCGAGCAGGGCGGCTTCGAGGCCGTGCGACTGCGCGACGTCGCGAGCCACGCGGGCGTCGCGATGGGCACGCTCTATCGGCGCTTCCACAGCAAGGAGGACCTGCTGGTGGCCGCGCTCGAGCGCGAGACCCGGGCCATGGCGGATCGCGTCTTCGAGCGCCCGCCCCGCGGCGAGAGCCCGGCCGAGCGCGTGGTCGCTTTCTTCGTCATGGCGACCCGGGGCAATCTGCGTCGCCCGAATCTCACCCGCGCGATGTTCCGCGCGTCGGCGGCGGGCGAGCCGGCGCTCGCCCAGAAGGTCGGGATCTTCCATGATCTGATGCTGCGGATGGTCGTGGGGGCACTTCGGGGGGAAGCGATCCGCGCGTCGGGTCCGGCCGAGATCGGCGATCGGGAGCGGCTCCTCGGAGAGGTGCTGAACCAGATCTGGTTCGCGGTGATGATCAACTGGTCGAGCGGGCGGGAGACCCAGGCCTCGATCAACGAGCGCATGCGCGCGTCCGTCGAGCTCGTTCTGGACGGCGCGAATCGAAGTTCCTAAGTTGGCCGCCCTTCCACGAGACGGAAGGGCGCAGGTCGCGCGGTCGCGCGCGAGAAAGGTGTCGAGATGAGAGAAGCAGTCATCGTGGAGGCGGTTCGATCGCCCATCGCCCGTGGCAAGATGATCAAGGGCGACCTGTCGGGCCTGCACACGGCCCGCCTCTTCAGCCGGGTCCAGCGCGCGGTCGTCGAGCGGGCCGGAATCGAGCCCAAGGACGTCGAGCAGATCATCGGCGGCTGCGTCACGCAGGCCGGTGAGCAGAGCAACAACATCACCCGGCAGTCCTGGCTCTCCGAGGGCGACGACTGGACCTGCGGCGGGACCACGATCGACACCCAGTGCGGCTCCGGTCAGCAGGCGAACCACCTGATCAACGCGCTCGTGAAGGGTGGCTCGATCGACGTCGGGATCGGCTGTGGCGTCGAGATGATGAGCCACGTCGGCCTCGGCCAGAACGTGATCAACGGCCCCGGCTACTTCATTCCCGACGGCTGGCCCTGGGACTCGCCGCAGACGCAGTTCGAGATGGCCCAGCGGATCGCCGTGAACCGCGGCATCACGCGCGAGGACGCGGACGCGTTCGCGCTCTCCTCCCAGCAGAAGGCGGCGGCGGCGCAGGCGGAGGGGCGCTTCGAGCGCGAGATCGTCCCGGTCGAGGCGCCGGTCCTCGGCGACGACGGCCAGCCGACCGGGGACACGGTCAAGGTCGAGCGCGACCAGGGCATCCGCGAGACGACCGCCGAAGGCCTCGCGGCACTGAACCCGGTCCTTCCCGACACGATCCACACGGCGGGCAACTCCTCGCAGATCTCCGACGGCGCCGCCGCGGTCCTGATCATGACGAAGGAGAAGGCCGAGCAGTACGGGCTGAAGCCCCGGGCGCGGATCGTCCAGGACGTGCTCACCGGCACGGATCCCTACTACGGTCTCGACGGACCGGTCGACGCGACGCGGATCATGGAGCAGAAGACCGGGATGTCGATCCGGAACGACATCGACCTCTACGAGATCAACGAGGCCTTCGCCTCGGTCCCGCTTTCGTGGGCCCAGGTCTACGACATCGACATGGCGAAGGTGAACGTGAACGGCGGCGCGATCGCGCTCGGTCATCCGGTCGGCTGCACCGGCTCGCGTCTCATCGTGACCGCGCTCCACGAGCTCGAGCGCGCGGGGCTCGGCACCGCCTTCATCACCATGTGCTGCGGCGCGAACGTCGGCACGGGAACGATCATCGAGCGCCTCTAGGCGACTCGTGATCAGCAGGAGAACGGATCATGGGTGAACTGGACGGAAAGGTCGCCGTCGTCACCGGCGCCGGTCGGGGCCTCGGCCGCGCCCACGCCATCGAACTCGCCAAGCAGGGCGCGAAGGTCGTCGTGAACGACCTGGGCGTCGCCGCGGACGGCTCCGGTCGGGACGAGTCGGCCGGGCAGGGCGTGGTCGACGAGATCAAGTCCGCGGGCGGCGAAGCCGTCGCCCATTTCGGCGACGTGGCGGACTGGGAACAGTCGAAGTCGATGATCACGACCGCGGTCGAGACCTTCGGCGACTTCAACATCCTCGTCTCGAACGCGGGCTTCTGTCGCGACAAGATGATCTTCGCGATGGAGGAGGATCAGTTCGACAGCGTCCTGCGCGTCCATCTGAAGGGCCACTTCTGCGGGATCCGCCACGCGGCGGAATATTTCCGCAACAAGGGCAAGGCCGAGGGACAGGTCTACGGCCGCATCCTCTCGACCGCGTCGGAGGCGGCGTTCTTTGCGGATCCGGGGCAGCCGAACTACTCGGCGGCCAAGGCAGGGATCATCGCGATCACGGGTGGCGCGGCCACGGCGCTCGCCAAGTACGGCGTGACGGCCAATACGTTCATGCCTCGCGCGCGAACGGCGATGACGATGGTCGGCCAGACGGCGCAGTTCTTCGCCAAGCCCGACGAGGGCTTCGACATGTTCGCGCCGGAGAACGTCTCGCCCTTCGTTGCGTGGCTCGCGTCGCCCTCCGCCCAGAACGTGAGCGGCAACGTGTTCATCGTCTGGGGGAAGGACATCACGGTGATGGAGCCGCCGAGGCACGGCGTCACGTCGCACGCTTCGGACGAGGACGCCGGCTGGACCTTCGAGGACGTGAAGGCGCAGATGACGAAGGTCTTCGAGGGGAAGGTGCCCGTGAAGGACAGCTTCATCCCGCCGCCGGTCTTCTAGGCGACGTCGGATCCCGCCCGAGGAGGACACGCGATGACCGAGTACAAGACCTGGCAGATCGGGGACGTGAAGGTCACCCGTGTCCTCGAGCAGGAGGCGCCGCTCCCGCCGGAGGCATTGATCGCGAACGTCGACGCGGATCGCCTGAAGGAACACGAGAGCTGGCTGAAGCCGCACTTCATGAACGAAGCGGGGCAGATCGTCCTCTCGATCCACGCCCTCGTGGTCGAGTCCGGCGGCAAGACGATCGTGGTCGACACCTGCATGGGCAACGACCGTCCGCTGCCGATGGACATGGGGCCGCTGCAGACGGGGTTCCTCGAGGATCTCGAGGCGATCGTGAAGCGCGAGCAGGTCGACTACGTCCTGTGCACGCACCTCCACTTCGACCACGTCGGTTGGAACACGATGAAGGTGGGGGACGACTTCGTCCCGACCTTCCCCAACGCGAAGTACCTCTTCGCGAAGGACGAGTACGATCACTGGATCGGCGGACCGGAGGACGAGAACATCGACCTCCGGTTCGGCGTCCAGCCCGTGATCGACGCGGGCCTCCACGAGCTCGTGCCGGCGGACCACGCCCTCACCGACGAGGTCACCCTCGAGTCGACGCCCGGCCACACGCCCGGCCACGTGAGCGTCCGGATCGAGTCCGGCGGCGCACGCGCGGTGATCACCGGCGACATGGTCCATCACCCGGTCCAGCTGGCGGAGCCGCACTGGGGAAGCCACCCCGATGCACAGCCCGAGCGGGCGGTCGAAACGCGGCGCGACTTCGTCTCGCGCTACGGCGACTCGGACGTGCTCGTGATCGGGACCCACTTCGCGGGGCCGACCTCGGGACGCATCAAGAAGGTCGGCGACAGCTGCCGGCTCGAGGCGGTCTAGGCGCGGCTCGGACGCGGAGCGGAGGCCCTCTCTCGTCTCTTTCGTCTCTCTCGTCTCCGGCGCTCGCGCCGCGCACGAGACGTCACTCGCGTTCCGCCGCCTCCGCGCGGGCGTCGTCGCGAAGGGCGTCGAAGCGCGCCTGCACGAGCGGCAGGGCGATCTCCGGGTGCGTCAGGATCGTCAGCCGGTTCGCCTTGATCCCGCGCACGACGATCGGCCCC
>JAUIMK010000037.1 GCA_030432735.1 bacterium | reverse complement strand
CGCCGCGATCCCGCTCGTCCTCCTGCACGCTGCGCTCGCCAACAACACGAAGAAGATCGTCGACACCCTCGACGAGCAGAGTGCCGGTCTGATCGCGCAGCAGGAGTAGGGGGCTCAGATGGGCCAGATGATCATCGACGTAGAGGCGTTCCTCGAGACGGGTGGCCCCGTGCTCAACGTCATCGGTCTCGTCACGGTCGTGATGTGGACGCTGATGCTCGAGCGGTTCTACTTCTTCTACCGGGTGTTCCCGCGCGTGGCCGAGAAGGCGCAGCAGGACTGGCAGGCCCGCGACGACCACTCGTCGTGGGGGGCGCACCAGATCCGGCGCCTCAAGGTCTCGGAGCTCCGAATGGAGCTCGAGGACGGCCTCGCCTACATCCGCGTGCTCGTCGCGCTCTGCCCGCTGCTCGGGCTGCTCGGAACCGTGACCGGCATGATCGAGGTCTTCGACGTCATGGCGGTCGCCGGCTCCGGCAACGCGAAGGCGATGGCCGGCGGCGTGTCGCGCGCCACGATCCCCACGATGGCGGGGATGGTCGCGGCACTCTCGGGCCTGATCCTGTCTGCTCGACTCGAGCAGTTCGCGGCGGACGAGGGCGAGCGCTTGGCCGACCGGCTCGAGATCGAGCACGGGGGAGGTGACGAATGAGACGGAGAAGATCTTCCGGACTGAGCGAAGAGGCCGATGTCGATCTGACGCCGATGCTCGACGTCGTCTTCATCATGCTGATCTTCTTCATCGTGACGGCTTCCTTCATCAAGGAAGTCGGCCTCGACCTCAACCGTCCCGAGGGCGGTGAGTCGACGAAGGTCGTGACCGAGAACGAGAACATCCTGATCCAGATCACCAACGACGGCCTGATCTTCATCGATCGCCGTTCGGTCGACGTCCGCGCCATCCGCGCGAACATCGAGCGCCTCCGGGCGGAGCGGCCCAAGGGCCAGGTGATCGTCGCGCCCGGCGAGGCCTCCCAGAACGGTCTGCTGGTCGAGGTGATGGACCAGGCGCGGCTCGCGGGCGCCACGGAGATCTCCCTCGCAGCGGAGGTGAAGTGATGCCCGGCGTTCTCCGCTTCATCATCCCCTTCGCCCTCGCGGCCGTCGTCACCTTCGGCCTCTTCTGGCTCATGCAGAGTCTGATCGGCGTGGAAGGCGAGCTCGACAAGAGCGAGCGCACCAAGGTCGTCGACTTCGTTCGCGTGAAGCGCAGCGAAGAGGTCAAGAAGAAGGAACGCGAGCCTCCGAAGAAGGAGGAGATCGACGACACCCCGCCGCCGCCGGACTTCCAGATGGACCAGAGCACCAGCATGGACAGCGGCGGGATCGGCATCTCCGCGGGCGTCGACACGAGCATGTCCCTCGACACCGGGGGCGGCTTCTCGATGGCCTCGGCGGACGGTGACGCCGTGCCGATGGTCCGCGTGCCGCCGCAGTATCCGGAGCGCGCCCTCCAGCGCGGGATCGAGGGCCGCGTGCTGATCGAGTTCACGATCAGCAAGTCGGGCTCGGTCAAGGACGCCAAGGTCGTCGCCTACGAGCCGAGCAAGATCTTCAACAAGGCTGCGCTCAAGGCCGTGAGTCAGTGGAAATACAACCCCAAGATCGTGAATGGGAAGGCGGTCGAACAGCCCGGCGTCCGCATCGCCATTCCGTTCAAGCTGGGGAACGATGCCGCATAGCGGCGGGGATGGATGAATGACGTACGGAACCCATAGCCGGAATCCGTGGCTCCGCCGGGGCACGCTGGCCATCGCGACGCTCGCCGTCGTGGGGCTCGTCGGTCTCGCCGGACCCGCCTTCGCGCAGGGCCAGTATCAGTTCAGCCAGCGCAACCTCAAGAAGATCCAGAAGGTCTTCGAATTCCTCCAGCTCGAGGGAACCGAAGAGGAGACGGAGGCAGCGCGGGCCGAGGCGAAGGACATCCTGCTCGGCATCAACCTGAAGCGTGCGAAGCCCTACGGCAGGGCGCGGATCCTCTGCACCCTCGGCGCGATCTCCGTGCAGGACGGCCAGAACGAAGAGGCGCTCGACTATCTCGAACAGTGCGTGGCCGAGGAGGCGCTCCAGCCGGAGGAGCAGCTGAAGAACCTCTTCATGGTCGGCCAGCTCCAGACGATGCTCGGGAACTACGACGCGGCGATCGTGACCCTCGAGAAGTGGATCTCGCAGGTGGAGACGCCGTCCCCGTCCTCGTACTACACGCTGGCCGTCACGTACTACCAGGCGGAGCGTCAGGCGGAGGCCCTCGCCCCCGCGAAGAAGGCGGTCGAGCTCTCCGTCGACACGCCCAGGGAGCCCTGGTATCGGCTGCTCCTCTCGCTCCACCTCGAGCGCCAGGAATACGACGAGGCGCTCGCGCTCCTCGACGACATGATCCTCGCGTACCCGAAGAAGGCGTACTGGTCGCAGATGGCGGCGATCTACTCCGAGAAGAACAAC
Organism: bacterium; assembly: GCA_030432735.1. GTDB lineage: Bacteria > Myxococcota_A > UBA9160 > UBA9160 > UBA4427 > UBA4427. The sequence continues at coordinate 21,402 of JAUIMK010000037.1, read as the reverse complement.
ACGGCCAGGAGTCTCGCGGTCCAGCAGATCGCGAAGATGGAAGGCTTCCTCACCGAGTCCCGGGACCTGATGCGCGTCGCGCAGATGCTGATGGTCGAAGGCCTGCCGCATCAGGGCGCCGCGGTCATGAAGGCCGGCCTCGAGGACGGTTCGATCGAGCCGACCCAGTCGGCGTACCAGACGTACTCGGACACGCTGCTCCAGTCGCGAGAGTGGGCGCTCGCCGTCGACCCGCTGTCCAAGGCGGCGGCGATGAACGACGACGGATCGCTCTACGTGCGGCTCGCGCAGGTGAATCTCCAGCTCGGACGCTGGGACGACGCGCGGGGCGCGCTCGACAGCGCCTTCGAGAAGGGCGACCTCTCGGACGAGGGGCAGGCACACATCCTCTACGGCATCGCCGCCTTCAACGACAAGAAGTGGAACACGGCGACCCGCGCCTTCACGAGGGCCGAGCGCTTCGACGGCACCGCCGAGACCGCGGGCAAGTGGAAGGCCTACGTGGAGCGCGAGAAGGCTCGTCTCGGCGTGTCTGAATAGTCGGCGCTGCGCGCCTCTCGACGCCGCCTTTCGGGGCGGCGCCTTGCGCTGAAGGCTCGGCTTCGTTGGATGGCGCTGCGCGCCCCGGGCGCGTCTTGCGCTCGGGGTCCGGTCTCATCCGCTTCGCCGGTCGGTGGGTGTGGGTGTGCGGAGGGGTGCGCGGGGCCCGCGGGAACGGGATTCGGCGGGGTGCGCCCATTCCGCCGGCGGCGGTTCGGCGGTACTGTTGGGCGCGTTCTCGGGTCCGTTCCCCACGGACACCCCCCACGAGCCGAGACCTGCGCGCCACGCTGCGGCGCGCCCACTAGCGAACGGAACCCCTCATGACCGCCAGCACTTCCTCTGCGGCGGGGACGGACGATCCCCAGCTGCTCGAACAGATCGAGAACACGATCCGCTTTCTCGCCGTCGATGCCGTCGAGCGCGCGGGGATCGGGCACGTCGGCGCCGCGATGGCCCTCGCGGCCTCCGCTTTCGAGCTCTGGGACAACCATCTCCGTTTCGATCCCCGCGACCCGGCGTGGCCGCTGCGCGATCGGTTCGTGCTGTCCAACGGCCACGCGTCGATGCTGCAGTACGCGCTGCTCCATCTCTTCGGCTACGACCTCACCCTCGACGACATCGCGAAGTTCCGCCAGCTCGGCTCGCGCACGCCGGGCCACCCGGAGTACGGGGAGACGGCGGGCGTCGAGCTCACGACGGGTCCGCTCGGTCAGGGCTTCGCCCACGGCGTCGGGATGGCGCTCGCCGCGAAGATGACCGGGTCGCAGTTCGGCGGGACGGGGGACGATCGCGATCGCCCCGGTCAGCACTTCGTGTACGGCTTCGTCGGTGACGGCTGCCTGATGGAGGGCGTCGCGTCCGAGGCCGCGTCCTTCGCGGGAGCGCACGCGCTCGGCAACCTGATCTACGTCTACGACGACAACTCGATCACGATCGACGGCGGGACCGACATCACGTTCAGCGAGAGCGTGCCCGCCCGCTTCGCGTCCTATGGCTGGCACGTGATCGACGCGGTCGACGGCCAGGACCGCGCGGGTTTCTCACGGGCGCTCGTCGAGGCCCGCGCCGAGAGCGATCGTCCGACGCTGATCGTGCTCAAGACCCTGATCGGGCGCGGCGCACCGAATTTCGAGGGCCGCAACAAGGCGCACGGCGGTCCGCTCGGGCCGGAGGAGACGAAGCTCGCGAAGGAAGGCCTCGGCTGGCCGACCGAGGGCGACCTGCTCGTGCCCGACGCCGTTCGCGCCTACTGCGACGAGCGTGCGGAGGTGAAGCACGCCGAGCGCGAGGCGAGCGACGCGAAGCTCGCGGCCTGGCGCGAGGCGAACGCCGACGCCGCGGCGTGCTGGGATACGGCGCGCGGACGGTCGCTCCCGAGCGACCTGGTCGAGAATCTCGTCGACGGCCTCGACGGGGCGAAGAACGCGACGCGCAAGCACTCGCAGACGGTGCTCGAGCGCCTCGCGGATCTCGTCCCGTACATGACCGGGGGCTCGGCCGACCTCGCCGGCTCCGCGGCCCCGCCGATCGTGAAGAGCGCCGGGATCGTCGGGCCCGCCGCGGGGGAGGGCGTCGATCCCTTCGCCGGGCGCAACATCCACTTCGGCGTGCGCGAGCACGCGATGGGCGCGATCGCGAACGGCATCGGCCTCGACGGGACCTTCCTGCCCTACTGCGGCACGTTCATGATCTTCAGCGACTACATGCGCCCGTCGATCCGGCTCGCCGCGCTGCAGAAGGCGCCGACGCTCTTCGTCTTCACCCACGACTCGATCTTCGTGGGCGAGGACGGCCCGACCCACCAGCCGGTCGAGCAGATCGATTCGCTGCGCGTGATGCCGGGCATCACGGTCTTCCGTCCCGCGGACGGCGTCGAGACCGCGATGGCCTACGCCTACTACCTGAAGGCGGTCGCCGGAGAAGGGCCCGGCAAGCCGGGGCCGATCCTGCTGTCGCTCACGCGCCAGGGGCTGCCCGGCCTCGAGCGCCCGGCGGGCTTCGTGCCCGAGGACGTCTGGAAGGGCGCGTACGTGGTGAGCGATCCGGACGCGCGACCCGACGTGATCCTGCTCGCGACCGGCAGCGAGGTCTCGCTCGCGGTCGAGGCGGCGAGCGAGCTCGCGGGCAGTGGCGTGCAGGCCCGGGTCGTCTCGATGCCGTCGGTCGAGCTCTTCCTCGAGCAGAGTGACGCCGAGCAGGACGCGGTCCTGCCCGACGACGGGACGCCGATCGTCGCGATCGAAGCCGGCCGGGGCGAGACGCTGCGGCGCTTCGTCGGTCGCCGTGGCCTCGTTATAGGGATGGAGAGCTTCGGCGCGAGCGCGCCCTACGGCGACCTCGCGAAGCACTTCGGCTTCACGGCCAAGAGCGTCGCGGAGCGCGTGAAGGCCGCGGTCTGACGCGCCGGCTTCGCCGGTCGGCGCGGGGCGCCGACCGAGCGAGCCGACGACTCAGTCCGAGATCTCGACCGTCTCCATCACGTCGCCCTGGGCGATGGCATCGACGACGTCCTGTCCTTCGAGGACCTTGCCGAAGACGCCGTGCTTGCCGTCGAGCCACGGGGTCTCGACATGGGTGATGAAGAACTGGGAGCCGTTGGTGTTCGGTCCCGCATTGGCCATCGAGAGGACGCCCGGGCCGTCGTGCTTGCCTGCGAGGGCGCCGGGCTCGTCGTCGAACTTGTAGCCTGCATCGCCCGTGCCCGTGCCCTGCGGACAGCCGCCCTGGATCATGAAGTCGGCGATCACGCGGTGGAAGGTCAGGCCGTTGTAGAAGCCTTCGCCCGCGAGCTTGATGAAGTTGCCCGTGGTCTCGGGGGCGGCTTCGGTGAAGAGCTCGAGCTTGATCGCGCCCTTGTTCGTGTTGATCGTCGCGGTGGTCATCGGATTCTCCGTGTCTTCTTGGCGGCTCTTCCGCGGATTCGGATACGCTCGCGGGGCCGGGTGATTCGGGCGTGGTCCGCGTTGCACGGACGAGGCCTGCCTCTGCGGCGCGCGGAGTGTAACGCGAAGCTCGGCTTCGGGTGGCGCGAAGCGCTTCGATCGCGTCGCGAGCGGGGAGCGGCAGGCGAAGGGCGCCGCCGAAGCACGACGGATCCGGGGGGACCATGGACATCAAGCGCTACTTCGTCGACCAGCTGAAGGGCGTGTATCAGGAGCGCATCGCGAACGCGGGCAAGGCCGAATCGAGCTCCGCGGACGCGGCGGATCACATTCGCGGCGAGTCGTCGCGCCGCGAGGACGCGAAGGCCGCCGCGATGGAGGGCCGTCTGGCGTCGGGCCATCGGCGCCGGCGCAAGCAGGCGGTGACCGAGATGGAGACGCTCCTCGACTTCGCGGAGAAGGGGATCAAGCGCTTCCGGCCGACGGACCGCGTGGGGCTCGGTGCGATGGTCGACGTGCGGATCGAGGACGACGACGGCGAGGAGGAGCGCACGCTGATCGTGCTGCCGGTCGGGGCGGGGGAGGAGCTCTCCGGTCCCGGCGGCGACGGCTTCGTCGTGGTCGTGACTCCGAAATCCCCTGTGGGGAAGGCGCTCGTGGGCGCGCGGGAAGGCGATTCCTTCGAGATCGTGGTGGACGGGCGCGATCGCGAGTGGACGGTCGTCGACGTGGGCTGAGCGCCGGTATGCTGCGGCTCGCTGCCGGCGGGGCGCGCCGCGGGGGCGAGGAGGGCGAGGAGGAGAGGCGCGTGGGCATGCATGACGAGATCGCTCCGGCGCAGGACTTCGTGGGGCGATGCGCGTTCGTGACCGGCGCCGGCTCGGGCATCGGTGAGGGCATCGCGCGGCGTCTCGCCGCCGCCGGCGCGCGGATCGCCTGCGTCGACCTCGACGGCGAGTCCGCGACCCGGGTCGCGACGGAGATCGACGCGGCGGGCGGGGCGGCGATCGCCGTCCGCTGCGACGTCGCCGACGAGGCGGCGGTCGGGCGCGCGATGGACGAAGCGACCGCGGCGTTCGGGGGGCTCGACGTGCTCGTGAACAACGCGGGGGTCGTGAAGATCCAGTCCTTCGAGGAGATGTCCCTCGAAGACTGGGACCGCACCTTCGGTGTGAACCTGCGCGCGCTCTTTCTCACCTGCCAGGCGGCCCTGCCGCATCTTCGCGCGTCACCCGCCGCGGCGATCGTGAACATCGCGTCGATGGCCGCGCTCCGATACACGGTTCCCCACGTCGACTACGCCGCGACCAAAGGGGGCGTCGTCGCGTTCACCCGCGACCTCGCCTTCGAGCTCGGTGCCCAGGGCATCCGCGTGAACGCCGTCGCGCCCGGGCCCGTCGCGACGGGCATGATGGCGTCGATCAGCGACGAAGGGCTCGACCGGGCCGGGCTGCGTTTCCTGCTCGGCCGCATGGGACGACCGGCGGACGTCGCGGAAGCGGTCGCGTTCCTGGCCTCACCGCGCGCCTCGTACATCACGGGTGCGACGCTGCCGGTCACCGGGGGCGCCGAGCTCGCGACGCGGCCGCTCCGGCCCGAGGACGAGTGAGCGCCGGCGAACGAAGGCTGCCGGCCGTCGATCTCGTCGTCCCCTCGCTTCGTCACGAGGAGGCGTTCCTCGCGGCGGTCGGCCGCAGCCGTGACCTGCACGGCACCTTCGTCGCGCCTCCTGCCACGAGCGGGACCTATCGTCTCGACATCGCGCGCCAGCAGGAGCCCCGGTACGAGCTCCGGCTGGTCGTGGATCGCGCGAGGGGCGAGCTGGCCGGCGTCGTCAACGCGAACGAGATCGTGCGCGGCGACGCGCCGTCGGCCCTGCTCGGGTACTACGCGTTCGAGCCCTTTGCCGGGACCGGGCGGATGGAGGCGGGGCTGCGGGCGATGCTCCGTGAATCGTTCGGTCCCCTCGGCCTGCATCGTCTCGAAGCGAGGATCCAGCCGGAGAACCGGCGCTCGATCGCGCTCGTCCGGCGACTCGGCTTCCGGCTCGAAGGGACGGCACCGGAGCGTCTCAAGATCCGCGACCATTGGCGGGACCACGAGCGCTGGGCGATCACGCGGGACGAGGTTCGCGATCCGTGTTAGCCGGGGTAGGTCGGCGGCGAGGGCACGGCCGTGGTCGCGACCGCTCCCGGCTCAGCGATAGTCGTGGGAGCGGGGCATCTTCGGCTTTCGGTCGTCGCTTCGGGTAGGCCGAGCGCGGCCCCCACCCGGCGGGCGCACCGGGCGAAGGTCCACCGGCACGATCTCCCGCGCGCGCACGTGGATCACGCCGTCGACGCGCTGGAGGGGGCCCGCGATCTCGAGGAGCGAGGCCTGGTGGAGGGGCACGCGGAAGCGGGCCGAGACGTCCGGGGTGAGCACGGCGTTCGAGAGGCCGGTCTCGTCTTCGAGAGTCACGAAGCAGAAGCCCTTCGCCGATCCGGGGCGCTGGCGGACGATGGCGTGACCGGCGATCCGGACCCAGGCGCCGTCCGGGGTCTCGCGGAGCCGGGCGGCGGAGAGGATCCCGCGGCGTTCGAGGTCTTCGCGGAGATGCCCCATCAGGTGGACGTCGGTCGTCAGCCCGGCGATCCGGTAGTCCGCGAGGGTCTCCTCGAGCGCATCCATCGGCTCGAGGGGCGAGGTCGGTCGGAGCCGATCGGCCCGGGCGCTTTCCGGCACGCGCGGTCCCTCGGATTCCTCCGTGCGGGTGTCCCGTCCACCGCTGGGCCGCGCGATCTCGCGGCCGGCGAAGAGGCTGTTCGGGTCGCGTTCGAGGGCGGCGACCTGCCAGAGTGCATCGCGGCGACCCCGGGCCGATCCACGTAGACGCGCGAGGGCGCCGAGCTCGGCGAGGGCCTCGAGCTCGTTGCGGTCCGGGCCGACCCGCCGGACGAAGTCTCCGAGATCCGCGAAGCCGCCGGCACGTCGTGCCTCGACGATCCGCGCCGCGGTCGTCGCCTTCAGCCCGCCGACCGCGTCGAGGCCGATGCGGACGGCGGGGGCGCCGCGGTGGCGCGTCCGGGTCGGGCTGCCTTCCTCGAGGTCGGCGCGCTCGTTCGAGAAGAGGACGTCGACCGGGCGGATCTCGACGCCGTGCCGCTGGGCGTCCTTCACGAGGGTCGCCGCGCTGTAGAAGCCCATCGGTTGGGCGCGCAGGAGGCCGACCAGGAAGGCCGCCGGGTGGTGGCACTTCAGATAGGACGAGGCGTAGGCGATCAGCGCGAAGGAAGCGGAGTGGGACTCGGGGAAGCCGTAGAGCGCGAACGAAGAGATGTGGAGCACGATCTGGTCTTCCGCCTCGCGGGAGAAGCCCTGGCGCCGCATGCCCTCGCGGAGTCGCGCCTCGATCCTCGCCATGCGTTCCGCCGAGCGCTTGAAGCCCATCGCGCGCCGGAGCTCCTCCGCCTCACCGCCCGAGAAGCCCGCCGCGACCATCGCGATCCGCAGCAGCTGCTCCTGGAAGAGGGGGACGCCCAGCGTTCGCTCGAGGATCGGTTCGAGGCTCGGATGGGGATACTCGACCGGCTCGCGACCGGCCCGGCGGTTGAGGTAGGGGTGGACCATCTGGCCGACGATCGGACCGGGTCGGATGATCGCGATCTCGACCACGAGGTCGTAGAAGGTCTTCGGTTTGAGTCGCGGGAGCGTCGCCATCTGGGCGCGGCTCTCGATCTGGAAGACCCCGACCGTGTCCGCCCGACGCATCATGGCGTAGGTCTTCGGATCGTCCGGAGGCAGGTGTGCGAGATCGATCTCGGCGCCCTCGTGCTTCCGGATCAGCGGGATCGTCTCTTCGAGGGCGGCGAGCATGCCGAGGCCGAGCAGATCGATCTTGATGATGCCCATGTCCGCGCAGTCGTCCTTGTCCCACTGGACGATCCGCCGGTCGGCCATCGTCGCGGGCTCGATCGGCACGACTTCGTCGAGGCGGCCCGCGGCGATCACGATTCCCCCGCTGTGCTGCCCGAGATGGCGCGGAAGCCCCTGGACCGCCCGTACGAGGTCGATCCAGTGGCGCACGTCGGGGGATTCCGGGTCGAGCTTCGCTTCCCGCAGCCGCGCCAGGAACTCCCGCTGGACCTCGGCTCGGGGGTCTTCCCCCCGCGCTTCGGCCGCCGCGTCGTTCGCGCGGCGTTCTCCCGCGCTCCCCCGCGGCATGGCCGGGAAGTCGAGCCGCGCGACCAGCTTCGAGAGTCGTCCGATCGCCTCGGGATCCTGGCCGAGGACCTTGCCCATCTCCCGGACGGCCATCTTGATCCGGTAGGTGATCACGTTCGCGGTCATCGCGGAGCCCGCGAGACCGTACTTCCCGAACACGTACTGGATCACCTTCTCGCGCTGGGGGCCGCTCGGCAGGTCGATGTCGATGTCCGGCCACTCGCCGCGCTCTTCGGAGAGGAAGCGCTCGAAGAGGAGGTCCATCCCGACCGGGTCGACGGCGGTGATCCCGAGCGCATAACACACGGCGCTGTTGGCGGCGGAGCCGCGGCCCTGGCACAGGATTCCCCTGCGTAGAGCGAAGCTGCAGATGTCCTCGACGATCAGGAAATAGCCGGCGAGGTCGAGCTTCTCGATCAGGTCGAGCTCGTGGGCGAGCTGCTTCAGGACGCGGGAGCCCGGTCGGGGGCCGTAGCGACGGCGGGCGCCGATCCGGGTCAGCTCGCGCAGTCGGCCCATCTGGGTCTCGCCGGAATCGAAGGGGCCGCCGGAGCTCAAGGGAAAGGACGGGAAGCGGTAGTCGAGGTGCTCGAGGGTGAACTCGCATCGCTCCGCGATCGCGCGGGTCCCGAGGATCCAGGCCGGATGGTCGCGGAAGCGACGGAGGATCTCTTCGCGGCTCTGGACGTGGCCCTCGCCGTTCGGCGGCAGATGGCGTCCCGCCGTATCGAGGGTCTCTCGTTCGCGCAGGCAGATCAGCGCGTCGAGGAGTCGCCGATCCCGCGGCCATGCGCAGCGGACGTCACCGGAGGCCACGACCGGGATCCGTCGTGCCTCCGCCATGTCCGCGGCATACCGGGCGATCTGCTCCGTTCGGCGGTGGAGAGAGCGGGAGACGTCGACGGCGAGGCGATCGCCGAAGGTGCGGCTCGCCCGGTCGAGGAGGGCAGGGCGAAGCCGGGCGTCCCCGCGGAGCAACACACTCCAGTGTCCCGCCTCCGCTTCGAGCTCGTCCCAGTCGACCCGGATCAGGTTCCGCGCCCGGGCGTCCCGCGCTTCGAGGGCCTTGTCCCTTCGCCCGTGGGCCTTCGTGAGGATCCGGCAGAGCCGCCGCCACCCCTCCGGCGACTCGCATAACAGCACCACCCGATCCGGCTCGGCAAGGGGATCTCCGGGTCGCCCCTCGGCGACGGAAACCGAGCTGCCCACGAGGGCTCTCAGGCCGGCCTGCCCGGCGGCCTTGTGGAAGCGGGGGGCCCCGGAGACCCCGTCCCGATCGGCCAGGGCCAGGGTCTCGTGCCCCTTCTCGGCGGCGGCCTCGATCAGGTCCTCGGGGTTGCTGCAGGCCTCCAGGAAGGAGAAGGCGCTTCGAGTACGGAGCTCGACGTAGTCACGGGGGGAGGGCATGCCTGATTTTCGTCTTATTTTCGCCATTGATCAATCGTATACTTGGTTCATTCTCCCGGACCCGGAGCGCCCGCCGCGCTCGCGCCCGCTTCTCCTTCTCCACGAGGCCCCTCCGAGATGACGACCGCCCCGCCGGACCGGACCGCCTTGATCGTGGACGACGAGGACTCGCTGCTGCGGCTCATGACCCGCGTCCTCGAGAAGGAGAACGTCCGGGTGCTCACCGCGGAGGATGCGGCCTCGGCCCGGGCGCTCTTCTCGACGCACGAGGGCGAGATCGACCTGCTCGTGCTCGACGTGACGCTGCCGGGCGGGGACGGGGCCGAGACCCTCCTGCCCGAGTTCGTCGCCCGCCGCCCCACGGTCCGGGTCATCGTCGCGAGCGGAGACGAGCTGCCGCAGCCCCTCGAGGCCGAGCTCACGCGCGTCGGCGGCCATTTCCTTCGCAAGCCCTTCGTCCCGAAGGAGCTGATCCGCCTCGTCCGGGAAGCCGGGGCGTCCGCCCCCGCGCGGTCGAGTCAGCCGGTCGCAGCGGGTCCTTCCTGATGGCCTCGATCGTCGTCGTCGGCGGGGGACTCGCCGGCCTCGTCTGTGGTCAGCGTCTCGTCCGCGCCGGTCACGACGTCGAAGTCTTCGAAGCGGGGGCGAAGGTCGGAGGGCGTCTTCGCCCGATCGAGACCGAGCACGGTCGGCTCGAGCCCGCGGTCGGCGAGATCGGTTGGGGCGATGCCAATTGCCGCGCGCTCGTCGCGGGACTCGGCCTCGAGCCGGCGGGAGACGCCTTCCTCGAGCGCAAGCACGCGCTCGTGTTGGGCGGCCGGCTCCATCGCCCGCCGCCGCTCGCGCGCCGCGAGTTCCTCTTTCCCCGCCTTTCCCCGCGGATGGATCGCCCGATCGACGCCGTCTTCCGACGCCCGCCGCGTTGGCGGGACCGCAAGCCGCTGGTGCGGGCGATCTGGGACTCCGTCGGCTCCCCGCGTCTCGATGCGCCGGACTCGGTCCGCGCGCTCGACGACACCCAGTGGCAGCGCGCCTCGATCCGCGCCTTCGGCACGCGTTGGGTGACGACCCGCCTCGCTCCGGCGCTCCTGGCGCGGACGGGCGTGGACCTGTCCGCGGAGTCCGCCTCGGTGGTGGTGCCGATGTTGGCCCGCCTGCTCGCGGGGCGGGGGCGGTCGGTACCGCTGGCCGGTGGGCTCTTCGCCCTGGTCGAGGCGTTGGCGGAGCCCCTCCGGCTCCGACTGGGGACCCGCGTGGAGGCGCTCGAGCCGACCGCGGAGGGCGTGCGCGTCCGGTATCGCTCGGGCGGGCGTTCCGGGCGGGCGCTCGCGGACGCGGCGGTGATCGCGCTGCCGCCGAGCGAGATCCTGCGCATCTGTCCGAAGCTCACGCCCGCGGAGCGCGGCCACTTCGAATCGATCGAGCCGCGCCGCTCGATCGTGATCCACCGACGCGTGACCGACTCCGCCTGGCTACTGCGGGGTCTCGCCGGCGTCACCTTCGTGCCCGGCGAGCTGCCGGACATGCGTGATCTGCGGATCCTGGGGCCGCCGGCGGAGCCCTATTCCTCGGACCCGTTCTGGATCCGGATCTCCCTCGAAGTCGCCGCGCTCGACGACTACTGGAATCGCACGGACACCGAGATCGTGCGCCAGGTCGACGCCTCGTTCCGCGGCTCCTCCCTCGGCGCGCTGCCCGAAGGTCCTTCGCGGGTCGAGCGGCTGCCGGAGATCATCTCGGTCCAGGGACGGGGAGCGCTCGCCCGGCGGGACCGCTTCGTCGCGCGCACCGAGCGCTCCCCGCGCCTCGTCTTCGCGACGAGCGCGCTCACGACCCCGGACCTCGAGGGCCGCGTCACGATCGGCATGCGCGCGGCCGCGGAGGCGATCGCGTCGCTCGATGCCCCGACCGCGCCGGCGCAGGGGGCTTCGGAAGCGGCTGCCGGAGCGCGGGACGCCGCTGCGGCCGTGGACTGAGCGATGGACGGGCGCGACGGAGCTCCGCGCTGTCTCCTCCACGCGGACATGGACGCCTTCTACGCGTCCGTCGAGCAGCGCGACCGGCCGGAGCTGCGCGGGCGGCCGATCGTGGTCGGCGGCGCCGGCAGCCGCGGCGTCGTCGCGGCGGCGAGCTACGAGGCGCGCGAGTACGGCGTGCGCTCCGCGATGCCGTCGGTCGAGGCGAAGCGGCTCTGCCCGGAGCTCGTCTTCGTCTCCGGTGACATGAAGCGTTATGCGGCGGAGTCGCGGCGGATCTTCGAGATCTTCCGCCGCTATTCGCCGAGCGTGGAGGGCCTCTCCCTCGACGAGGCGTTCCTCGACCTGACCGGCACGGAGCGTCTGCTCGGGCCGCCCGCGGAGGTCGGCGAGCGGCTTCGCCGCGAGGTGCGCGAGAAGACCGCGCTGCCGATCTCGGTCGGCATCGGCCCGATCAAGATGGTCGCGAAGATCGCGAGTGCCGCCGCCAAGCCCGACGGACTCCTCGAGGTCCCGCCGGAGGCGGTCCAGCGCTTCCTCGACCCGCTCCCGGCGCGCAGGATCTGGGGCGTCGGTCCGGTGGCCGGTGAACGACTGGAGGGCTTCGGCTACCGCACGATCGGGGACCTCGCCCGGGCGGATCCCGCGACGCTGCGCGCTCGGCTCGGCGACTGGGGCGAATCGATCGGTCGCCTCGCCCGGGGCGAGGACCTTCGCGAGGTCGAGCCCCATCGCGAAGCGGTCTCGCTCTCGGAGGAGAACACCTTCGACCGCGACGTCAGCGAGCGCGGCGTGCTCGAGGCGACGATCCTGACCCACGCCGAGAGCGTGGCGCGCAGGCTGCGTCGACAGCGGCTCTTCGCCCGCACGGTCGTCCTCAAGTGGCGCCTCGCGCGGCGCACGAAGGACGGGCCGCGGGGCTATCCCGCGCGTACGCGCCAGCTGACCCTCGCCGAGCCCACCGACGACGGCGAGGTCATCGCGCAGGTCGCGAAGTCGCTCCTCGACGACGCGCTCGCCGAGCCGGTCCGGCTGCTCGGCGTCGGCGTGTCGGGTCTCGTCGACGAAGGCGGCGGCGCGGCGCAGCTCTCGCTCTTCGATGCGGCCGGGGAGTCGGGGGCGGGCGACGATCCGCGGACGATGCAGGCGACGCCGCGCAAGCGACAGCTGAATCGGGCCCTCGACGCGCTCGCGGATCGGTTCGGAGACGACGTCGTCCGGCGCGCGAGCCAGGGCGACGCGCGCCATGCCACGCTCTCGGGTCAGTGGAAGCGCGGGAGCCGGGACACGGATCGGCCGGACGCGGACGCGGAAGAGCGGGAGGGACCGCGGGAAGACGGACGCTGAGCGGCGACGCCCTCGCCGAAGCGCCGCCGACGGGGAAGCTTCGCTCCGTCGAGGCTATTCGGGAACGCCGTCGCCGTAGACGTTGATCGCGCGGTTGAAGGGAGCCTCGCGCGCGACGTCGTAGTCGGATCGGGCGATCGGATCCGGATCCCCGAGCAGCGCCACGGCGTCGTCGAGGAGGTGCGCGCGCAGCGTCTCCCGCGCCCCGGCGTCGAGCGCCGACCATTCGCGCCGGAGCTCCTCCAGGCACCAGACGCGGTAGCGCGAGACCGGGAGATGGGTGTAGGGACAGCCCTGGATCGTGCTGTCGAAATGGGTCGCGCCGGCCGCGAATCCCTTCGCGTTGTCCCGGAGCTGGACCAGGTGGGTCTCGCAGACCTCCCGCAGGAGCGCCGAGAGCGGCTCGTCGAGGGACGCGATCAGCGCCGCGTCCGCCGGATCCGGGCTCGCTTCCCACATCCGCGCCACCCAGGTGAAGAGGCGCGGCGCGCGCCGGCGCATGAGCTCTGCAGGCGTGGGGTCCTGGCCGAAGTGGCGGAGCATCGGGCCGACGAATCCGAAGTCGGCGATCGTGCGCCGGTCCCCGAGCAGGAAGGGCCGTTCGGTGAGGATCGCCTCGAGCTGGTCGAAGGCGGCCATCGCCGTCGCCTCGACGTGTCCGCGGGTCTCGTCGGTCACGCCATCGCGGGTGACGAAGCCGCCGAGCTGGCGCTCGACCATCCGCGCTCGCAGCGCGTCGCGAGGCTGCGGGACCCCCGCGAGCATCTCGTCGACGAGGTGACCGCTCGCGTGCTCCCGGTCGGGCAGGAAGCTCCATCGGTAGTGCATCGCCGGCCGCCAGAGCCACTCGTCCGCGTGGTCCTCGAGGAGCAGCGCGACGAAGCGGAGCGCGGGATCGTCGGGATAGATCGAAGGGTTCGACGGGTGCGCGCGCTCGAACCACCGCAGGATCGGCGTCGTGTCCGAGGCCCAACGCCCGTCCGCGAGCTCGAGCACGGGGCTCTGAACGGCGCCCGCGCCCCGTCGGATCTTGTCCGCATGTGGCGCGTGGGGCCGCAGCGCGTAGGCCTGCCCCCGGTAGCGCAGGTACGCCTCGAGCTTCCCCGCGTAGTACGAAATCGTGGACCCGTAGAGCGTGTGCATCGCAAGAGGCTAGCGGCCCGCTCGAGCCGTTTCGCTCCCGCCGAGCGCCCGCAGGCGGCGGATCAGGCGGCGGACTTCCTCCGCCGAGCGCCCGCAGGCGGCGGATCAGCCGGCGGATCAGGCGGAAACGTCCCAGCGGTAGACGCGCATCGGCGGCACGTTGAGCAGCTCGAGCTGGACGCTGGCCTTGCCGAAGACGCGCTTGCCGAGGGTGTGGACCACGTCGCGGAATTGATACGCGACGAAACGGCCGCCGGGCGCGAGGCTCTCCTTGACCGAGTGGAGGATCGAGAGCCCGAGCTCCTTCGGCATCGTCGAGAACGGAATCCCCGACAGCACCGCGTCGGGTGCGTCGAGGCCGTGCTTCTCGAGCGCCTCCGGGATCTCGGCGGCGCTGCCGTGATGGACGATGAGGCGCGGGTCGTCGATCGTCGCTCGCAGCAGCTCGCAGAAGTCCGGGTTGATCTCGATCGCGAGGAGCCGGGCGTCGGGGCGCATCGCCTGGAGCAGCGCCTTGGTCGTGCCGCCCGTGCCGGGGCCGAGCTCGACGACGACGTCGGCGGTGGCGAGCTCGGCGGTTCGCGTGATCCGGCGCTCCATCCAGCGGGAGCTCGGGATGATCGAGCCGACTTCCTTCGGTCGATCGAGGAAGCCCTTCAGGAAGGCGATCGGGTGGTCGGGCTGGGGAATCAACGACTGGGGGGGCTCGGACCGTTCGGACCGACGAATCTCCGGCAACTTTCTCTCCTCGTTCCCTTTCGGGAAGGGAAAATCTGAACTCGGAGTCTAGTCGTAGAGCCCATCGATCTGCCAGCGCTTCGTCTTCCAATCGAAGGCCAGCCGAAGGACCGAGCCGTCCCCGAGCTCGACGTCGTAGTGGTCGACCGCGAAATGGGCGGCTTCCGACCACCATTGGCCGGTCGTTCGCCAGGGCCCCGCCGTCTTCACGATCTCTCCCTGTCCGAGTCGACATCGGAGATGGGCCGGGCGTCCGTTCACGAGATGGACCTGGGCGCGGATGGCGGGGCGAAGGGCCCGCATCGAGAGACGGGGGCCGCGACGCGGCGGGAGGGACGGGCGGGCCGGCTCGGTCGGCGGGGGCTCGTGTCGGCCTCGTCGCGGGGCGCGCTTCGCGGTGCTCGGGCGTCCGGGCTTCCGGAAGGGCTTCAATCCGAAGGCGTCCGGGCGATGGGTGTCGAGGATCTCCGGGGCCCCGACGCGATCCTCGCCACAGATCGAGACGAGCTCGGCGAGGGTCTGGTCGAGGTCGCTCGGACTCGGGCCTCGCGGAAGGAAGAGGTCGAGCTGCTCCCGGCGCAGGGGCAGTCCCTCGCAGTGGAGCGTCACGCTCTCGATCGGCGCCATCGGCGGTGCGCGTTCGACGGTCAGCCGGAGCAGGCGCAGCAGCACCTGCTCGTCCTGGGAAGGCGCCGCCAGGCCGACTCGTCGGCTCTGGCGCGCGCCGTTCTCGAGCTGGAGTCCGAGGCGGAGCTCGGTGCAGCCGAGGCCGCGGAGGACGAGACGCTCCGTCAAGCGTGAGACCAGGCCGCGCAGGACGAACGTGAGCGGTTCGAGGGAGGCGATCGCCGCTTCGAGGTCCTGCCCCTCTTCGAGCGTCGTCGTCCCGGGCTCCGGGATGGGGGGCTCCTCCTCTTCACCGCGGGCCCGGGCGACGAGCTCGAGGAGCCGGGGCCCGACCCGCGCGGCGAGGTCGCGGCGGGGAAGCTCGAGCAGCTCCCGGACGCGTCTGACACCGAATCGTGTCAGCGCTTCCGCCGTCCGGTCGTCCGGGTCGAGGAGATCGATCGGCAGCGGCTCGAGGAACGCAGTCTCGCGTTCGCGGGGGAGGATCCGGGTGGTCGGGGCTTCGGGGCCCGACGGGTCGAGGCGACGGTGCATCGCGGTCAGCGAAAGGTGGCGCGCGGCGAGGCGGGACACACCGCGGGTCGAGGCAATCGCCACGAAGCCCGGGAGGCCGGCGCGCTCCGCCCGGGCATGGAAGACCGAGGCGAAGGCCGACTCGTTTCCGTGGAGGGCGCCCGTCCCGCTGGCATCGACGAAGACGACCCCTTCGGAGGCGAAGATCCCGGATCCCCGCGGCGCCGATTCGGCGCGGGGCGCGAGGGAGAGGGCGACGTCGAGCAGCGTTTCCCGCGCCGTGCGTTCCAGAGCGGGAGAGGCGACACGGACCTCGATTCCGGGACAGACGGCCCGGGCCTGGGTCAGCGTCTGCCCCGGTCGTACGGCCTGCCTCGCGGCGGGGTCGGCGAGGGCGACGATCTCCGCGCGAGGGCCGGGTCCGCTCGTGATCACGAGCGGACGTCCCTGCAGCTCGGGCTCCGCGCGCAAGGCGGCCTGGAGCGGGAGGTCCGGGACGAGGAGGCAGCCGACGCGCACGCCTAACATCCTTCCGGGAGGCGGGCGGCGAGGGCCGCGCGCAGGGCGACCTTCTCGCCTGCCGGACGACTGCGATGGCGCCGCAGGACCGCCTCGGTCTCGATCGATTCGAGGAGGTGGGGCGGGTCGCTCCAGGCGACGCGGCGGGGACGCATCTCGAGGACGAGCTCGGCGCGGGAGCCGGTCGAAGGCACGTCGGAGAGAGCGACGAGGGTCGTGCGCGTGCCCGCGGCGAGACGGGCGAGGCGCAGCCAGGTCACGTCCTTCGGAGCGGCGCCTTCCTTCGGGCGAGTGGTCCTCCCTCCCGGGCGCGCGAGACCTCCTCCAGAGCGTGCGGCGCCTCCTCCCGAGCGTAAGGCGCCTCCTCCGAGGCGAAGGAGGTCGAAGACGACCAGCTCGAAGCCCTCGGTGCGCATCACGCGTTCGCAGGCCCGCAGCGCCTCGTCCTCGTCCCTCGCCCGGACCCAGAGCAGTCGGTCGAGCGTGACGTCTTCGTCGCCCCGGGCGCGGATGGCCTCGAGGGCCGAGTCGGGATCGAAGGCATCGGCGAGGTCGATCCAGGCCGCGAGGGCGCCGCTCGAGAGGGTCTCGGCGACCAGGGACTGGGCGACGGCGGTCCGGCCGACGCTCGGGGCGACGGATGCGCTCGAGCGCGCCTCCGCAGGGCCGCAGATCTCCGAGAGCCGCCCGATCGGGAAGCCTCCGCCGAGCAACCGGTCGAGGGGGGCGACGCCGGTCGACCGGAAGCGCGGTGCATCGGCGACCGCGCGGGCGGAGCCTTTCTGGATCTGGGAGCCGAGGTCGACGAGCAGGGCCTCGAGGGCTTCGCTGCGTCGTCCGGGGAGCGCGTTCAGGCTTCGAGGGACAGTCTCAGCTTTCCTCTCAGGATTCCTCCCGTGCGCCGTCGGGACCTGGGGAGGGCCGACGCGGGAGGTCTGGGGGATCTGAGGATGTCTCCGGGGCCTGGGGGCGTTTCTGCTCCGATTCCGATTCCGATCGCGGGGAGAGCCTTCGGGACCTCTGACCCGTCCGACCGGGGAGTCGGAGGGCGCGGGGGGCATGGCCCTATTTTTGCCTTGTTTTCGCCTTCGTCAAGGGCGAGCGCCTACGGCCTCATGCGTCCGCGATCCGGGTCCGCCCGTCCTCGATCGTGACCCGTCCTTCGGCGATCAGGCGGATCGCTTCCGGGACCAGCTCCCGCTCCTTCGCCTGGACCCGCTCGGCGAGGCTGTCCGGAGTGTCGTCGTCCCGGACCTCGACGACGCCCTGGAGGAGGATCGGCCCCTCGTCGTACTCCTCGCTGGCGTAGTGGACGGTCGCGCCGGTCAGCTTCACGCCCTTCTCGAGCACGGCCTCGTGCACGTGGTGGCCGTAGAAGCCCTTGCCGGAGAACGCGGGGATCAGCGCCGGATGCACGTTCAGGCACTTGCCCTCGTAGCGCCCGCGCAGCTCGAAGATCGAGAGGAAGCCGAGCAGGCAGACGAGCTCCGGGTCGTGGGGCGCGAGGGCTTCGTGGATCGCATCGTTGAAGGCGGCGCCGTCCGCGTACTCGCGTCGCGGGATGGCGATCGCCGGGACACCGCGCCGCGCCGCGCGCTCCAGCCCGAACGCGTCCTTCTTCGACGAGACGACACAGACGACCTCGGCGGGGAGGCCGGCATCGATGTGCTCGAAGAGGTTCTCGAGGCTCGTGCCGCTGCCGGAGAGGAGGACGGCGATGCGGAGCGGAGACGTCCGGGCCACGTCTCAGCCGAAGAGGTTCTTGTGGATCTCGCGCGACGCGGGAGACCGGTTCAGCGTGAAGAGATGGATCCCCGGTACGCCGTGCTCGAGGAGCTCGCGGCACTGATCCGTGGCCCAGCGAACGCCGAGCGCATAGGTCGCCTCGTCGTCCCCGTCGACGCGGTCGAGCTCGGCCTCGAGCTCCGCGGGGAACGAGGTGTTGTTCACGCCGGCCATGCGGCGGATGCCGGAGACCGTGGCGATCGGCATGATGCCCGGGATGATCGGGCACTCGATCCCGGCGGCGCGCGCCGCGACCTCGAAGTCGAAGAACTTCTGGTTGTCGAGGAAGAGGTTGCTGATCAAGAACTCGCAGCCGGCGTCGACCTTCCGCTTCAGGTTGACGAGGTCCGTCGCCAGATCCTTCGCCTCCGGGTGGACTTCCGGGGAGCAGGCGCCGCCGATCGTGAAGCCACCGCGGGCGGCGATGAACCCGACGAGCTCGTTCGCGTAGTCGAAGGCGTCCGGCGGGTTCACGAAATCCGGGTCGTCCTTCGGCGGGTCCCCGCGCAGGGCGAGCACGTTCAGGACGCCGCCCGCTTGGAGCCGGTCGAGGATCGCGGTGACCTGATCGGGGCGATAGCCGGTGCAGGGCAGGTGGCACATCGTGACGAGGCCGATGTCGCGGGTGATCTCGATCGTGAGATCGACGGTCTTCTCACGCGTCGTGCCGCCGGCGCCCATCGTCACCGACACGAAGCCCGGGTCGAGCTTCTTCAGCTCCTCGATCGTCCGGAAGAGCGACCGGTAGCCCGCGTCGGTCTTCGGCGGGAAGAACTCGTACGAGAGGATGGGACCCGTGGCGTTGGCGTAGATTTCGGTGATGCCCATCCGGAGAGCGTAGCATCGCTCCGGGGCGCGTTCGGGCAACCGTTGACGCCCCACGCCCCACCGGCGAGACTGCCGCCCCTCGCGCCGTGATCGGCGCCCCCGCGAAGCCCGCCCTCCCGATCGGAGTCCCGCTCATGTCCGTCCTCGTCACCGGATCCGTCGCCGTCGACCACATCATGGTCTTCGAAGACCATTTCCGGAACCACTTCGTGAGCGACAAGCTCGAGAAGCTGAACGTCGCCTTCCACGTCCCCCAGATGACGAAGAAATACGGCGGGACCGGCGGCAACATCGCCTACAACCTGGCGCGCCTCGGGATCGACCCGCTCCTGCTCGCCGCCGTTGGCCCGGACCTCGGCGCCTACGGTGAGTGGATGGAGCAGAGCGGCGTGCGCCGCGATCACCTCTACGTGATCGAGGACGAGTACTGCTCGGCGTGCTTCATCACGACCGATGCCGGCAACAATCAGCTGATTTCCTTCCACCCCGGCGCGATGGACCGCGCGCACGAGAAGAAGATCGCGGACGTGAACGAGGACTTCTCCGTCGGCATCGTCTCGCCGAACGGGCGACAGGCGATGATCGACTACGCTCGGGATCTGAAGGCGGCGGGCAAGCCGACCGTCGTCGACCCGGGACAGGGGCTGCCCATCCTCGAGAAGGACGAGCTGATCACGGCCCTCTCCGGGGCCGCCGTCTACATCGTGAACGAATACGAGTGGGAGCTCACCCGCGAGAAGACCGGTCTCGACGAGGACGCGGTCGCCGAGAAGGTGGGCGCGCTGATCGTGACCCGCGGCGAGGACGGCTCGCTCCTGCGCCGAGGCGGACTCGACTGTGGGATCGTCGTGGAGAACGAACGAACGGAGATCGCGCCGGTCAAGGCCGAGCAGGCCATCGACCCGACCGGCTGCGGGGACGCCTACCGTGCGGGGCTGCTCTACGGAATCGCGAACGGCCTCTCGCTCGAGACCGGGACGCGCCTCGGCAGCCTGATGGGCTCCCTCAAGGTCGCGCGCAGCGGTCCGCAGGGAATCGAGCTCGACCTCGGCGGCATTCGCGCGGAATATCGGAAGGTCTTCGGCGAGGATCTCTGATTTCGCGAGGACCGTTTCCCGGGCTGAGGGCGCTTGATTGATGGCCGAGGATGGGTTCGACGTCGTCGTGATCGGGGCCGGGGTGATCGGGCTCGCGATCGCCGCCCGCCTCGCCTCCGACCGGCGCTCGGTTCTCGTGCTCGAGCGCGAGACCGGGATCGCGCGCGGCGTCACGAGCCGCAACAGCGAGGTCATCCACGCCGGCATCTACTACCCGGCGGAGAGTCTCAAGGCCGTGTCCTGCGTGGAAGGGCGTGAGCGGCTCTACCGCTGGTGCGCGTCCAAGCGCGTCGACCATCGGCGGACCGGCAAGCTGATCGTCGCGACGCAGCCGTCGGAGCTCGCGACCCTCGAAGCGCTGTTCGCGAAGGGGCGTGCGAACGGCGTCCCTGGCCTCGAGATCATCGACACCGAAGCGTGTCGCTCGCTGGAGCCCGAGGTGCGCGCCCACGCCGCGATCCTCTCTCCGGAGACCGGGATCGTCGATGCGCACGGATTCTGCGGGAGCCTGCTCGCGGCGGCGGAGTCGGAGGGGGCGATCCTCGCGTTGGCGAAGCGGGTCGTCGGTCTCGCCCGCGGCGCCGCCGGGTGGCGAATCGAGGTCGTCGGCGAGGAGTCGACCCACGCCGAGACGATCACGGCGGAGGTCGTCGTCGACGCGGCGGGCCTCGAGGCCGACCGGATCGCCGAGCTCGCCGGCGTCGACGTCGGGGCGCACGGCTTGCGCCAGCATCCCTGCAAGGGGGACTACTTCGTGCTCGCACCCGGGGATACGGTCCGGGCCTCGCGCTTGATCTACCCCGTCCCGCAGCAGGCCGGCCTCGGGATCCACCTGACCCTCGATCTGGCCGGCCGTCCGCGCTTCGGTCCGGACGCCACGTACGTCGAAGACCGCGACGCGTTCGAGGTCGACGCGGCGAAGGCGGCGGCCTTCGGGGCCGCGGTCGCGCGCTACCTGCCGGGGCTCGCCGGGGCGACGCTCCTGCCGGACTACGCGGGCATCCGTCCCAAGCTGGCCGGACCCGGAGAGGCCTTTCGCGACTTCGTCGTCGAAGAAGGGAGCGCCTGGGGCGCCCCGGGCTTCATCGGATGTCTCGGGATCGAGTCCCCCGGCCTGACCGCCTCCCTCGCCCTCGCGGAACGGGTCGCGCGCATCGTCGTCGCCTGACGCTCCGAAGCGACGGCCTCGAGACCCGGCCCGCGCCCAACGCGGGCGCCCGAGCCTCGAAATTCGGCCTGTGCCCAACGCGGGAGTCAGAGCCCCGAGACCCGGCCTGCGCCTAACGCTCCAGCCAGAGCACCGAGCAGGCCATGTTGTCGCCGGCCTTCTGGCTGCGATGGGCGTGCATCGCGGTCTCGACGACGGTGCGGCAGGCGTCGACCGCGCGGCGATCTTCGGGGGCCTCGACGGACACGCGCCCGACGGCGGTCTGGACGGTCGCCGCCGGGTCGGAGACGCCGATGCCGGGCTCCGAGAGTCCGTCGGTCGCGAGGACGACTGCGCGCAGGTCGGTGAGGCTGCGCACGCCGATCTTCGCGTACTGGCCGAGCAGCTCGGGACGCGCCTCCTCGTAGCCGAGGAAGGGCGTGAAGCTCCACGCCGGGTCGCGACCTCCGAGCTCCATCGCGTATCCGCTGTCGACGGCGAAGAGGTGGCTGTCGCCGACAGAGAGGTGGAGGAGCAGATCGTCCTCGGGGCGGACGAGGGCGGCGACGAAGGTCGTCGGCGCGGGCGGGAGCTGGTTGCGTCCCGCGACCTCGAGGATCGCCCGGTTCGCGGCCATCAGCGCTTCC